>JAIBBV010000013.1 GCA_019694465.1 Oligoflexia bacterium | reverse complement strand
ATAAAGAAGAAGCACTCCAAATATTGAGAGAAGAGCTAGCCAAGTTTCGTAAGCTTTCCTACGCGGAGCTTAGTAGTAAGATTGGCAATCAGGGATGTTGGGGAGTGCAGGGCGATTCAGGTGTCGCTTACCAAATTGAAGTTGACATTTTCTGGGGCGCCTCGCCTAAGGAAGGTGGTAATTTACGGGTTCAGGCACTGCTAGACGCGGGGGGCCTAACCTCAATCAAGCCGCTTGTGATGGACTTTATTATTACGCCCGCCGGTAAGTTTTTATGAGGGAGATTCTGTGGGAACTAGCTCTATAATGTCAAAGCAGAGAGTTGAGGGTTGCCTGATAGTGGTATTGGCCATGTTGTGGTTGCTTCTAGCCGGCCCAGCGTGCGCAGAAGATAAGATAAAAATTGGCGCTATTCTCCCACTTACTGGGGATATGGCGGCTGTAGGGGCTGCATGCCGAGATGCAATACGGTTGGCGATGGAGGAAGCTGCCCCGAATTCACATCTACAGTATGAAGTGCTGTTTGAAGATGACCATCTCACCCCTACTGAGGTAGCCAAGGCCTCTGAGAAGCTTCTGTCAGTAGATAAAGTTAACGCCATAATTAGTACTTGGTCGTACGGCGGACGTATCGTTGCGCCCAAAGCGGAGAAAGCGCGAATTCCGCATATCGGCGTGGCCTGGGACCACTTGGTGGCTGATGGAGAATACAGTTTTCTGCATCTGACTCCTCCCAGCGAATTTATGAGCAAGTTTTTGGAGGTATTTAAGCGGCTTGGAGTGAAGAAAGTTGCGCTGCTAGGCGTTGAAGAGAGTGGTTCCGTTTTTGCTTTGGACGAATTCATACGCATGGCTCCTGAATATGGAGTGCAAGTTGTATTTCGGGATTCTGTAATGTGGGACCTAAATGATTTTAATCCACTGGTAAGCCGCATCACGAGATTGCAGCCTGACTATCTTGTATTTAATGCCGGCGGAGAATCATTAACTACGCGACTGTTGCAAGCTATAAAAAATCAGCATGTAAAATATAAAGTTACTGCGATTACTGCTTTTGATACCCTGCAGGATACCTCTCTGATTGAAGGTCGCTGGTATGTGTCAGACTCATTCTTGCCTGAGGAATTTGCTCAGCGCTTTGAGAAGCGCTTTGGGCATAAAATTCGTTATGGCGTAGGCAATTTTTACGAGGCAGCAAGGTTACTAGTAAACGCATTTGAGTCTGCCGGTGCCAATGAGCCTCAAAAGGCGCGCAATTACCTAGCGAGTGTCAAAGATGAGCCAAGTATATTTGGATCCACTAGCGTTAGCGAAAAGGGAATTTTTAGATATCCAGCGCAGCTTGTGCGGATTCTGGGTGGAAAAAGGACACTCATTTCTGAAAGTGACATAGTTGAGTAGTTCTAAAGTACTTGTTGGGTCAGCGAGTTGCTCAACACTACTGCAAAATGGGCTAGGACTTTTCCGGCGCTAAAGGCCTAAACGGGCCGTTAGAATTCCTCCAAAGAATCGTGCGCAGGGTCTGGTTCCCGATTTTGAGCGAGGTCTCACAGACTCTACGAAGTTTTGTTAGGCGCTAGACTACATACTTACTTGGCGGGCAATACACTTGACGTGCGCATTATGCACACTTGTAAGTGGCTTGTTTGACTCAAACTACCGCCCACTATGCAGCTAGTTACTGATTAATACTCATTATTTGCCTCTGACGGTACGGGCCTTGCAAGGACTGACTCGGCCCTTTCATGCCCCTTTTGTGGTGGCTGGTAGCTCGGTGTGAAAGGGAGTGGTGGCAAGGTGGTTAAGAGGTTGTGTGATGTCGCTCTGCATTTCGCTTCAGGGTATTCGTCAAATAATTTACAAGTTGGTGCAAGTCCTACTTGCAGCTCTAAGTGTAATTGTCTTTTTAAGTCGTCCATCGTACGCCCAGTCTCAGAACTACAGCTTCTCAAACTTAAGCCGTGACTCTGCTGCTCGCATGACTCTAGCGAATGCTCAGCAGATACGACTTGGCGCGCAAAATGTCTCACGCCTATTTCCAGCAGTAGAGATTAAGGGATCCAACGCGAAGTCATTTTGGTGCTATAAAGTAAATCCTCGGAAGGCTATTTCTGGAAGTGTAAGGCAGACAAAAGCAGGACAAGTATTTAAGCCGGCTATGTCGCCGGGGATAACTCTTTCCGCAAAACGTAAGGCTTTAGCAAGAGATAAGATTTGCACCCACGTTAATAGATTGAATAACAAGTCTACTGCAGGAGCTGGGGGAAGTGGGCCCCAGCCGTCTAGTAGCGTTGTCGCTCCTATTATTACTGGTCCTGCTTCTTTTACCTTTCCTTCCCCAACTGCAGGGGCCATGGTCCCTTTTTATGGCGCAAACTTCTCTCCCACTACCATTCTGTATCTTCTGGGGTTTAACACTCAGCTATTCTATCCGCTTGTTCCACTGCCTGTTACATACATCAGTCCCACAGAGTTGCGTGTCCTGGTTGCGCAACCGGTAGCACTGGCTGGGTACGTGATCGCAGCAAACATTGGACCCTCAGGCGCTTTGCTCTCCAATGTGCACATAATTAATTTGTTGACCAACTTGGGTACACCTACGCCTACACCGACGCCTACACCTACACCTACGGCAACACCTACACCGACCGCCACCTCTGGAGGCGGGTATGGCTCTGGCACTTTGTTTTCGCAGCTAAATCCTCAGCCTCAGGCAGGTCAGCCCTGGACAATAGCGCAGGGGCAGACGATCATCCTCGATATTAGCCCGCCTGCCTTGGGTGACGTTACAGTTGATGGAACATTACTGGCTGATCCGAATCAGAACATCAACTTTACAATGGACAATCTGCAGATCGGACCAACCGGACTAGTGCAGGTTGGTACGGATGCTCAACCATACAATAGCAAATTTATTTTCACATTTACCGCACCTCGAGGAGCGCACACTCCAAGAGCTGACGGTGGATTCGACAATAGCGGCGCCCGTGGAGCCATGATTCACAATGGTAAGCTTAGGCTGAAGGGACAAATTACAGGGCCGCAGGTCGTCAAATTAGGAGACCATGCGCAGCAAGGAGCAACTTCTCTACAACTTGATCAGCCTGTCTATTGGAAGCAGGGAGACCATATCATTATAACTCCCACAGACTTCTATGACTTTAGTGGGGCTACTGGAACTGAAGAGCATATAGTGGCTGCTGATACAAATGGGTCCACTGTTGTATATATTCAGGGCACCCTTGCCACGCGGCGCTTCGGAAAAATTCAGTTTCCACTCAATACTCCAGTGCCGTTTGCGGGCGGAAATGGGTGGACGGGCTTGAGTTTTGTACCTGCACCAGGTGGATTTAATGCGCCATCGCCGCTTGTTCCGCAGTACTTAGATGAACGCGCAGAAGTTGCAAACATTACTCGAAAGATAGTTATCCGCGGAGCAAATGACAGTGCTTGGACAACGCAAGGCTTTGGGGCCCATGTTATGGCTATGGGTCGTCAGTCTGAAGTACAATTGGATGGCGTAGAGTTCGATCGCGTAGGACAAGCCGGGGCCATGGGACGATATCCGTTCCATTGGCATATGCTCTCGTACAGCGCAGCCAACTCGCAGGGAGTTGGTGGTGGCGTGTATCTTGGAGATCCTGTTGGAAACTGGGTCAGGAACTCAGTCGTTCACAATAGCCAAAATCGTGGTATCACAATTCACGCCACCAATAATGTAGAGGTAAGCACTACTATCATCTACAATGTGCTTGGCCATGGTCTGTTCCTTGAAGATGGAACCGAGCAGCGCAATACGCTTGTAGCTAATCTAATCGCCAAGGTGCGTGCTCCGCTTCTGGCAAACCGATTAAAGGTGCACGATGGTCGTGGGTCAGGCATTTGGAACACAAATCCAGATAATATCGTGGCCTTTAATACCACAGCCGATTGTGTCGGCAGTGGAATCTGGAATAGCTATGGCGACAGCGCCTTTGGTCTTTCAAGAAACGCAGCAGTTGTGCCAAGAACTACAAACACTTTGCTGCACTATGGCAACACATCTCACAGTAACGGTGAAAACGGAATTCAGACTCATGAAAAAGTGATAGACGAATATGGGAATGTCTCGCCCGATATGTTCCGCTACTCACCGCCAACCCCAGCAGCGCTTACTGCAAATACGGTGTACAAGAACCAAAGAAATGGCTATGAGAACCGCGTTAGCACTGCAATTTATGATCAGTGGGTTGTTGCCGACAACCGCGGCAGGGGATTTACTGGCGCAGCTATTAGTGGTGAGCTAAAGAATGCGCTTGTAGTTGGGGAGTCATTGAATAACTGGACCCCGCTCAATTCGCCGCAAGCTAATGCATTTGCCAGTTATCACTTCGCGCTTAAGATTTTCAATATCGCGGCTATAAATTATCCATATGGACCTCCGGTAATGTCGCCAAACGGTATGATGGTCGATGGAGGTGGTGTTCTCGCCACGGCTGACCTTTATGCCACAACGGGTGTGGCGCTGGACTACCTAGATCAAACTGGGTGGGTTGGAGTAAACTCATCTCCTGGCTATCTTGCCCCGTCGCCTTTCTTCGACGGATTACCGCTAGCAGTAGCTGGGCAAACTCCTGGATACAACTTGCGCCACTGGACCTTGCCTGGCGCGCATTACGACCCAAATGGCAGGTATGGGCCAGCAGGAAACTATCTTGTCCCAGATTTCCTGTTCTACACATATGGGCTCCCAGGAGCGCCAACATTGCCAGTAATCTCGCAACCAGGTGGGGTAAACTTCCGGAGCTCTCCGACAAAGTTCTTTGGGCTCTATAATATATTAACTAACCCGGCATCACCTGAGTGGGGTGTGGATCCGCATACTCTTCGCGTCCAGCACATGGATGCGAATATGAATCTGATACCTGGCGCTTATCACGAAATTGGTGATCCGAACACAGCGCTAACTAACCCCGGGTACCGTAACGTCGCTGTATCTAACGGAAGTATCATCAGTGTGACATTCCCTGGCGAGGCCCCACCAACACAGAAGTTCCGCATTGGGATTTCCAATGCTGGAGACCAGAACGATCGGGTGGTGCTGTGTGTCCCGTGGGGCGCTTCCACAGCTACCGGGCGATTAGATGCTGGAGAGGGGAATAATCCGCTGCCGGGTCAATATAGGACAATTAACTTCAGCACGACTGCGGGACTAAGTGGTGTCATCAATGATCCAACTGGTAGTACTGGATATTTCGATATTGCTAATTCACGGGTATGCGCAAAGGTCATGCGCTGTAATAACAGTGGCTGTCTGAACTATCCTGGCTGGTACATTAACTACCTACCAGGTAGCCGCGAGAAGTCACTGATGCTCAGAGTGCAGCCGTAGGTTTTAATGATTGGGCTTCCACTTGCGCTCAAGAGGGCAAGAATGCGGGGCTTGAAATTAATGTCTTGCAAAGATTTGTATGGCGCGGACCTACGTAGGCGTTCTTAAATATTGCAATTTAAATCTCTGCTCTAGTTATTTTTTCGTGTGATTCGTCAGCGGGGCAGCCTGCAAAGTAGGCTAGAGTATTTACCCAAAACATGATGCGTTTCCAACGGGTTACAGCCAGAGCCATGCGTCTGTTCTCGTTTCTATCCTTCGAAAGCGTTATCGGGGCCCTATAGAAAAGTTTGAATAAAGAGCATGCCTCCGCGTATAATCCCCGCGCTAAGGGTTCGGGAGTGGTGTCCCAGCTCTACTTTGCGTCGAGTGTCTTCTAGGGTGGGTTACATGAACAAATTTAGCGTCTTCGCTCTCAGTGCATTGCTGCACTTCGCGGTCAGTATCCAATTTGCTTCCGCGCAGGCCACTGATGTTGATCTACTAGACTCTCAGGGATTAATTTGTTCGGGGCAAATTATCAGCCCTGATTGGATCGCGATTGAGGCGCACTGCCTAGTCGGCCGCAGCCCAGCTTCGCTGATTGTTAGAGCTGGAGGCAGCAACGCCGCCTATCAGCAAAATGTTGCTGTGGCCAACTTTGTGACCCACCCTAGCTATATTGCTTCTCCGCCAACCAATGATGTTGGTCTTATACAACTAGCTTACCCATTAGTTTTTAATCAGGCAGTTTTACCGCTTGAGTCACCAGATGCCTCCAGGTTCCAAATTTTTGTTTCATGGATCTGCTCAGAGTCAGGGGTGTGTGGACCAGGACCGTGTCCAGCGGGGCAGGCCTTGGTGCGCGTATTTCCCAATGGACTGGCATTTGATAGCAGTACTCAAGATATATGCGTAGATAATTTGGGGGTGTTCGATCCAGCCACTGGGTTTCAGACAGCGACCAACTTTGATACTACCCGTAATGCCTACGTTTTAGCTGGAAAATACCTGCGCACTAATGTCCAGTCACTGCCGCCTAGTATTCAAAGTTTTGGTCAGTTGGTTAATGACTTTCGTGTAAGCCCAGCTGGAACATCAGCTTCAGATGCGCGGCAGAGCACTCTTTGGAGCTCAGAGGCGCATATTTATTACTATATTAATCGCTACCGTAACTCGGTTTTGAATGATGGATTCGTTTCGAGCCTGGGGCTTGGCAGTGCTGAGGCTGCAAATCTAACAACTCGGCAGTATAGGCCTAATTTGCAGGGTTTGCTGAATAGCCGTTTGCCGTGGACTTACGCGAATGAGTTGACTAGCGCCACCACCGGCTCAGTCAGTGTTCCCGCTAACGATTACTTTTTTTCTAGCAAGCAGCGTAGTGCGGTAAGCGATCCCCTAGATAGTCTCGCTTTTGATCCTTCCTATGTTGTTGGTCAATATGCAGGCGCTCTATCCAATTGGATCACAACCGGAACGGCGCAGTGGCCGTCCGATCCGACCTGGGGAAATATTGGAAACATAAGCTGGAAGACGGATATTCGCCCTGCGATCTTAGAAGGTTTTAAGCTTTGGAATGCCTATCGTGCTACAGGAAAGACAGAGCTCTATAAGTACGCGATGAAGTCCTTACGTCGTTGGAATAATTATGCCTGTGATATTCCAAACAAGCCTGCTTGTGATAAAGGCTGGAACATCGACAACTCTATGATGTACTTGGATAGTGCGGATCCAGCGCTCAACAATCCAAGTAATCCGAGCTGGCCGTCTACAAACTCTGATGACACCTTACTTTTTCCTTACGCGGTTCGCTCAGGAGTGGGGGCAAATCACTTTGGACCTCAAAATGGAAGTCTGGGTGGGCTATTTGTCGCAGCCTTGTTTTTAGATCTATCGCGTGAAGTTGGCCTTGGAGATGTGAAAGCTGATCGCTTGTTCTGGAAAGTCATGTCCAGCATTGATCCTAGCCAGGCTATCGACATGACGGCTTTTGGTAACAAGGTGCAGCTGGCCGCCAGAGCGCTTTGGCCAACCACTAGCAATCCCAATCTCTCCTGGTACGAGCAGGATATAGTCGATGCCCTAAGCTCACGCGGGATTAAGATGAATGGCGTAGCGAATTTCTTGAATAATTTGCCGTTGCCGATTGGTGTAACTGGGAATCAGGGTCCAGGAACTTTAACCACGACTTCAGCGTCAGGGGTCGGTTCATCGATCCCAGAGTCTCAACGCAACTCAACTACTGGCTATAATTTTTTAAGCTTTTTTATTAACGGCTACACTGTCACTATTCCGGGAACACAGTACGTGACATATCAGTTCTACAAGTTCTCGCGCTATGCTGCTTGCGATGCCCTTGAATTAACAAATGGAACTATCAATACAGTTTCTTCAATCAATCCAATTTTAAGTTACGATGGAAGCATGTCTGTATCTTACCAGGGCAAGTCACTTGGAAATTCAGTGTTGCTTGTTCCTGGTTCCGCCTTGAACTTTCTGCGACGCAGGCAGTCCTGCGTTTCAGAGCATGAGGGGTACTACCCAGAAGATATTCGTGCGACAGGTTTCCGTGTAACAAAGGCTATACCGAACGGCTTCACGTTTTCCGTTCAGCGCCTGGGAGCCTCTAGCGGACGCATAAATTATCAGCTTAATATTGTGGATCCTTCGCTAACGCTTACCGGCGCCAATACTGGACCAGCCACGTACAATTGGACCTTCACGGAGTTTGACGGGACGGTCGTGTCTGGTAGTGGACAACAAGTTTCCTATGCAGCACTGACGGACCAACCCTTTACGATTAGTATCGATAGAGTTCGTGGGGCTCAGACAGACAATCTTACTCTGCGCGAGCGTGGAAACGATCTAGACCGTGCCAATGGTCGACAATTCAACCAAGACTATTGGAATGTCGGCTATCCGGTTGGCTTTGATACCATTATTAACCGTCGCCTGGTTGAGGGACACGGATCTTATGTGTCAGCGCTTAATCCGGTTGGTGGAGCATTCGGTGTTCAGGCTCGTCGTTGGACCACCCCAAATCAGCTAGTGCAACCGATTCGTCTAACTACTGTCTCTCATGGTATCGGATCCGGCAGTAACACGGGTAACCCATATCAGTTCCAAAATGCACTTTACTACAATGCCTGTATCTGGTCATCGCGGCCTAATGTTACTTCTGCGCCGGGCTGTCATACAGACGCGATTGCCGGAGACTCGGAGCAGCAGGTTAATTTCAACCAAACTGGACTTAACATGCTTGATCCTTTTGCCACAGTTACAGCTAGTTCTTATCCGGCCTACTTGTGGTCAGTTGACTTCCCGGCAACGTGGCGCTTGCAGCCGTCCACGGAATATCAATTTGGTTCACATATCTCCGCCAGCGTTGTGAGCAACGGCTACTCCTATAATGTCTGTTCGTATGCTCAGGCTGCTGGTACAGCGGGGCAGCCCAATGACATGTCGGATTGGTTGGCGGGAGCGAACTGGAGCGGTACTAGTGGTGCACCAGCCCCTCAAACAATGCGACAGTATTTGGGGAATCCAAATTCTGTATCCAACTGTACCTTTGCTGGCTATAAGTTCGAAGGTTTAACTGTTTATCCTTAGGCGCTAGGAGGGCAAAAGAATGAAAAGTAAATTAGCAAAATTGGCGTTACTAGCTCTAAGCGCAGTAATATTGAACACACAAACTGTCCTCGCCGAACCTGCCTTGAAGCTTGGCATGTCTGCAAGTGAAGTGATCGCACTTTGGGGAAGGCCAATTCTATCAAGCAAATCTGATAGGGGCTTGGTATTAACCTACCATCGAGGTTCACTTGTTTTCGTTAATGATCGCTTATCATCAGGTACAGCGCTTGGCGAAGCTAAAGTAGATGCAGTAAAGCAGTCGCACAAGAACTCGCAGCGCGAAGACTTGCGTCCTGGTGCTGGAGCTAGCTTAGACTAGCGGTTAACTGCAAATAATTACTGTTATTCCTATTGAGGCTTGCCCTAAGTTCGTCGAGATCGCCAAGCCCACAGCGTAAAGCCAAGTAGCATTAATGCTTCTGCCATTAGTACTGCCGCGGTGCCAAAGCGCTGAAATTCCGCAGAAGACAATGCTGCAGCTGAGTTAACTTCATTACGGGCGCGGGCTACAAGCGCCCAATCATTTCCTAGTAGCCATTGCAGGCAGTTTAGCGCCAGGTCGCGATTAGAGTAGTAGTCAAATGCGCTATTGAGAACCCAGTCGCTATCACCAACTGCGACTGCGATCGGCGCACCGGCTTGTGTCGTTACGGCTACCGCTACTGCGATTGGATCAGAATTGTTCTTCCCGATAAACGCGCTACTTAGAGAAGTTTGGCCATTGAGAAGCTCTAGTATCCTGCTATCGCTAGCCGAGTCAGCACTGGTCCATAAAATATTATCAGATTTATAGGAGCTTGTCGCAGCTGATCCAGCTTTACAGGGTGCTACGACATTCATAATAGTTGCTCGGGATAAACCAAGCTTGTTTACGATCGGGTGCTCAGACCGGGCGCGAATTAGTGGTTGCAACCCTTCTCTTCCACCTGAAAAATTCATCTGATCGCGATCGATTATTACTTGATCTTCGCAACTTAAGTTAAGGCGCCGTAGTAATGGCTGGTAGTAGCCGACAAACAAAGGGTCAACAGCTAATAGTAGACGCCCACCTAAATTTAAGTAGCGCGTAATTGCGCCAAACATACCATCGGGAAGTGGTGCTCGGGGGCCTACTAAAACCAGGGCATCCGCATCAAGGGGTACTTCTGTCGCCGCATCAGAGAGACTAAGCAGTTCAAGTCCCTCATATTGAAGAGCTGTTACTAGCTTACTGAGCCCAAATGGACCAGTGTCATCCACACGCGGAGCGCCTGATGTACTTACAAAATAAACTTTCTGCGGTCGTTCGCGTAGTAAACTAACGATCGCGCCTGAAATAGAGTCAAAATTTAATTCATTTAATCTTACTTTCTTTGCGTCGCCGTACTGCAGTGTTGCTAAATATGACTGTGCTGATTGATTTGCTTGCAGAAGGTTTAACGATATTAGTTCAGGGGCACTTTTTACCACTAAGCCGAGCATCAATTCTATTTGCTTATCAATTCTTAAATCACCTTGCCGTGTATAGGTGATAACGAGCGGTTGCTTTAGTTCTTGAACGAGTGCCCTCAAATGCTCGCTTATTGTAAACTTTCTAGCCAGGCTCCAATCCCAAGCCAGTCTTGATGAAGTAGCAGCATAAATTCCCGCGGTCAGGAAAGTGACCATAAAAAGGAGCCTTATTGCGGCTCGGCCAAAATGAAGCTTATTTGATAGCGAAATAAGCAGGAGCCCTAAGCCGATAGCGAGCTGAGCACTGCTGAGTACTGAGGCTTGGGCTTGTATTATGTAAAGCGCAGCGCTAGCACAAATAAGCACAAGGCCTATTGCTGCAGTGCTTGCAAGAAAATTGAGACTGAAGTTGCCTAGGGCTTTTTTGTCTGATTGTTCAGCTTCAAGCCTACACACAGCCAAAGCAAGGCCTAAAGCCACTATGGAAATGAAATAGACTAATCCTTGTAGCGAGACAAACCCAGAAGCAAAGGAAGTTAGCTCCAAGTACGCAGATAGAATTTCTAACCAATATCCAACTGAATGTGGGACGACAACGCTTGGTGTATGTAGCAAGAGCATGACCGCCAGAAGCATGACGCTGCTAACAGCTGCGTTAAGCGGACGCTCTGCTGTAGCACTGCAGGCTAGTGCTACAGCGCAAAATGATAAGCCACATAAGTACAGACCCAAGGCGGCACTGAGTATAGTTCCGCAGTCGGGGGCTCCATACAAGGCAAGTGCCAATGGATATGCGAGTGCTAAAGCACAGAAAAGTAGTAGTAGAAAGGCTAGTCCTAGAAATTTTCCGAAGACCAGAGTCCAGGAACTTCCGGGAGTTGTTCTTAGTAACTCAAAAGTGCCAGCCATGCGCTCTTCTGGCAGAGTGCGCATGGCAAGCAGTGGAATGAGTAAGGCCAAACTTACCACAACCAACTGGAAGAACGGCTCGATCACAAACTGCTGCAGGGTGGGGACTGTAACTAGTGGGTCTAGTTTCATTCCGGCAGCGCGAGAGATTAGAGCGTTATAGCGGGCTAGAATATTAAGAAAATAGAAGCCCCACAGGCCCATCGCAGCGCCTAGTAACACAAATCCACGTGGAGTTAGGAAGAAAGATTGGATATCTCTCTTTGCTATTAAGAGTGCGCGTGACATAGGTAGCGGCCTAACAGACATTACGGGTAATCAAGATAAGCATTAATACTACAACACCCGCTCATTGCCTCTACATTATGTAGCAATCGAAGTCCCCAAGGCCTATGATAAATTACGATAACTTACTGCGTCTAGGCATGGAGAAGGTCACTGTGATTGTCATGTTGCTATGGGTAGCTGTTGCGGCAGTAGTCGCGTTGGTGTTTCGAAGCATGGGCTGCTTGGGCCGGATAAGCAGATTTAGCCTATTTGTGCTCACATCTTTTCTGGCATCTGGCTCTGTCATTGCTGAGGCAGCTCCGCTCAGAGTAGGGGTGATATCCGGTCTTAGCGGGATCGCAGCGAAATGGAATCGTTTTCAAAATATGGGCATGCAACTAGCGCGGGAGGAAATTAACGCGTCGGGAACAGAGCTTGAGTTAATCTTTGAAGATTCAGCGACACAGGGAGCTCGCGTTATATCAGCCTTTAATAAGCTAAGCGACTTCGACAAAGTTGATGCAATTATAATCGATGATTTTGGATTTGTGGCTGCACCATTGCTTCCAATAGTAAGGCAGCGAGGTAGCTTCCTCTACGCAATTTCGCTGCCCCAAGATTCCTATTGTGAACAGGGCGGTCCAACATTTTTTTCGGGGACCTCGCAGTTCTCTAATAGTCGCGATGCATTTGAACGCTACTTTACGCTTAATCCAAATATTAAACGCATTGCCCTAGCTATTTTCGATGATCCTGAATGGGGTAATACCTATAAGTCTATCTGGACTGATCTTGCCATCAAACATGGAGTTGAGGTGGTAGATGTGTTTCTAAGCGATGACTTTGCTCCGGACTTTGTTCCGCCCGTTTCACGCTTCATACATCGCAGAGCTGAGGCCATCTTTGTAGCGCATGAACCAGAGAGATTTTTTAAGGCTGCGCGTCAGCTAAAATTTAAGGGAGATATAGTTGCAGCTAATAACGTGCTCGAGATGCTTGCAGATACTGAAGTTCGCCCGGAGATAGAAGGTGTTTATATGGTAGACCCAGAAATCTCGGAGGAATTTCGCCAGAAATTTATAGCGCGCTTCAAAAGGTTGCCGATACTTGAGGCCTATGCTGGCTACGAAGCGGTGCGCGCAACAGTAGCGGCCCTAAGTAAGAATCGCACTGCGCCAGCAAATGCGATGCATGAGCTAAAGTACAGGGGCGTTGCTGGAGAAATTGACTTCAGTGGCAAGACTTGTGCTGGCAACCAAGCTAGATGGGCTCTATACCGCTTCCAGAAGGGGAGACAGATACGGCAATAGGCTACGCGATTAGCTGAAGCTAATTTTTACATCCTCAGTTTGTTCTTTTGGTATTTCAAGTAATGGACGAGCTTGCAATTGTAACATACCAGCAAAGAACATGTCGGGAAAACTTTGGATCTTTGTATTATAGATGGTTGTCGCTTCATTGAAGAATTCGCGCCTGTCGGCGATGCTTTCCTCGATAGCAGAGATCCGATTCTGCAGATCCAGAAAATTCTGATTCGCCTTTAAGTCAGGATAATTTTCAGCTACTGCAAATACGCTCCGCAGACTAGAATTTAGCGCATTTTCGGCGGCAGTCTTGGAGGCGACATCGGGAGCAGACATATAGCTGGCTCGTGCGCGTGTGACATTCTCAAGCAAAGACTGCTCATGCTTCATGTAGCCTTTGCAAGTTTCAATTAGCTTTGGCAGCTCATCATGACGTTGTTTGAGAATGACATCGATATTGGACCAAGCTTTATCGACGTTGTTTCTTACTGCTACAAGGTTGTTGTAAATGCCAACGGCCCAGCCAATTAGTCCGGCTGCTATGAAGAAGACCACAAGCAATGCAACTAATGCGACGCCCATACGATTACCTATAAATAGTGGAAGCGATGCAAAATGTACCAAAAGCAACTTACTGCTAGGACTGGACCTAGGAAAATCATAGCGCACATTTGCCACCAAAGCGAAGACAGCAGCTCCTTTTCACTGCGGTCAGCCATGATAAACAGGGCCCCTTTGCTACCTTTTGCTATAAAAAGGTTATCTTCATTGCGCTCTGAGGACTCAGAAAATGAGCGCGGGGTTGCGGTGCCCAAAACAAATAGCTCGTCTCCTGGCAGGATGTAGGTCTCAGAGCAGCGCAGTGGACGTTCCCCAAAGAGATTTGAATGAGGGATGCCGATACGTTCCAGACCGGCTTTGAAGCTTTCCTCATTCGCATCGGAGAAAAATGACATACGATAGTTGTTATCTACCCTAAAAGTGCACTCGGCATCTTTCGGTAATATTAGAATCGAGCCAGTTTCATCACGAACGCGATAGGGCTGGGAAGATTGAAATTTAGCGATCGTAACCCAGGTATGCCGCTTGCCTGATTTGCGGCGCTCCTCCACGTTGTAAGAGTAATAAACGCAATCTAGTTGAGAGAAAGGGCTACGCAGTGGCATGTTCTCTATTTCAGCTCGGCCGTGTATTTCCACTAGCCCGACGGCAACGGAGCGAACGCGTGAAGTCGGGGTAGACTCGATAGTTTTGTAGCGTCTTCGAACTCCAAAGCCCCAAAAGAAGATGCCGATTCCAGCAGCTAGGCCAAAGAAGGCGTATGGTAGAGGGTCTTTATTGCTCATTCAGGTTGGATGAATCTACTCTCCCTGCCATTTGCGAAGTAGATCGCAAACTTTCTCAATTGTAGCCGTAGAGTGAGTTGGAAAATTAGCGATGCGAATTTGGCTATCTTTAAGTTTGCCATAGCCTGATCCAACTTCAATGTCATAACTATCGAGCATAGCGCGCAGTTTCTTTAGGTCTCCGCGCACATCAACACAAACTACAGTTTTTGAACGGAAGCGCTCTTCCTCCACGAAGGCGCCTAGTCGGTAGCTAGCGCTCAGTGTTTCATAAATTATCTTGGCCTTTTGGTCTGTTTCCTTGCGCAGAGTCTCGGCGCCGCGTGCCAGATAGTCCTCGGTAACACGCATTAGTAAGTAAATCCCCAGCACGTTAGGGGTTTCTGGGGTTTCAAATTTCTTTTCATACGCCAGCAGGGTAGGAAAATTATGGAAACAGCCGACTGATACTCCGGAAGCCATAATTTCAAGAGAGCGTGCTACTGCGGCGTCACTGACCAGTAAGACCCCAAGTCCGGCAGGCATTCCAAAGCACTTCTGAACTGAAAAGAAAACACAGTCAACAATTGAGTAATCAAGTTTTGGGTAGGGAGCAGATGATACGACATCGACGGCCAAGAAAGCTTTAGGCGCCTTCATTTTCAAAGTTGAGAAAAAGCTATTGGGCAGCATTACTCCTGTGCTTGTCTCATTGTGAGTTGTGCAAACAAGTTCAACCTCTGCTGGAATTTGAATTTCATCCAGGTTGAAGGCTTCCCCCAATTCTGCCTCAACAAGACGCGCATTTTTACCTATTTCACGCGCATTTTGGTAAAAGCGCTCCGAGAAGGCCCCATTTACAAAATGAAACGAGTGCTTGGCAGCTAGGTTCTGTACAGTGCGCTCCATGGCCTCGGTGCCTGAAGCTACAAAGAAGCAGTGAAATTTATCGGGGATACCGAGTAGCTGCTTTACGTTGCGTGCTGCCGACTCGTAAATTTTATCGAATTTAGCTGAGCGGTGGGACCAGGAGGGTACTCCGTCGCGCAGGGCATCTCCAATAAAATCAGATAGTTGCGGGTGGAGCTGAGATGGGCCGGGCGTAAGGTATGTTCTTGGCATACCTGAATTTTAGGCTTTGTAGACGGCAGCCGCAATTGATGTTCGAAACAGCAGAAGTTTAAGGCGTGGCGAGTAATTAGGCAGGCCACACGTGGAAATGCAGGAAACTTTTGGGCTGTATGAGTTGGTTTTTATCACTTGAGATGCAACGTTAGGGACTTGCTTCGCCATAAACATGGGCATAAACCCCAAGTAGCATTTTTGAGAGATTAAATAGATCTATGTTCGGTGCACTTCCATCTCCAAGCCCATCGCCAAATACTAGTGCCGTTTACGATCTGGCACTACGGATGCTTCAAACACATGGACTGCAGGTCCCAAAGGAGGGCGGCGAAAACGTGCAATTGGCGCTAGGGGTGAATACCCACGACTTTGGCACACTTATGTTTTGTCTTCTGACAGCAGATGGGGACGTTTTGCTTGAGGCGATACCAGACCATGGAGCCGGTGCGCGTGAAGTAGAGAGTGTCCGAATCTCAAGAAGCGAAATCTCAGGTTCAGAAGCCCAAGATAATGAGGTCGAGCGTAAGGTGCGGGCAGCTGTGCAAGTCTGCGATGCATTGGAACGAGTCATTCCTGTTGCTAGAATTAGCGATGTTACAGGAGTGAGCATGCGCTTTATCTCTGACTATCTAGATCCACTAGTCGATTTTTTTGTAGCTGGTTGTGAGCGTGATGAGCGGGCAATGGAATTCGGAAACGAGCTGTGTGGGCGTTTGAAAGAATTACCAAGCTATCGTGATTGGTTAATTGGAGAACTTGAGTACCACTTCGAGGATAGCCCAGATGGCACAGTACTAAAGGGGCCTCTGCTACGGATGCTATTTGACTTTAAGGAGGCTGCTAGGACCATTGAGGATTGTTTTGGTCGGTTGCGCCAGCTAGGAAGGACTGTCCATTATGAGTCAGTTTTTACCGACCAGGTGCGTAGATTGCTTGTTTCTGCGCTTTGCGCTGGAAAGGGTGAGGAAGATCGTGGTCATTATGAACTGATTCTTGGCCTCCAGCGCGATGATCCAGATTTACCGATTTCATAAATACTAGATTAGGCAGGATTGTGGGGGGCCGGGCTGGGCAGGGCATAAACTTCAGTTGAAGGGTTGCCAATTACGCGTGTCGCCTTGAGGCTTGTTTCATTCAACCCACATTCATTTGCTACATGCCGCGGAGTAACGATCGCTGCAAAATTCATTGATTGAAATTTTGAAAATATATCTGCGCATGCGACAGACAGGCCTGGACTAAGAAAATGAAAATACACTTTTGTTTGTTGCTCCGTATCCCAGAAGCAGGCATTGGAAACAGGCGCGAATTCGCTTACTACCAGCAGCGAAGATGGGTGTACATTTCTTATCCAGCTAAAGACGTCACTATAGCTATCTGGGAAAAAGCTATCTGTGCAGCGCTCCAGTGCACTAGAGTTGAGGCGCGCTAGCTCAAACCGTAAAGTGCGCCACTGTTGTGAAAGAGAAAAAAAATTGGCGCAGATAAGCAAAGAGCCAGCTAGGATTGTTCCCAGTTTCGCCTTCTTTGAGTCCAGAATGAGAGCCAGAGCAACTCCACCCAGGCCTGGTAGAAATAATGTGTAGCGAGGAACATAGGCAAAGGGCGTTGTCGCCAGAAGTAGCAAGCACAGTGCCAGTAGGGCAGCAGTCCTACGACGGTCACCTGCAGAGGCGTTAAAAAATGGTACCAACACTAGGCACAGTAATAGTAAGGGACCATGCGCGCCGAAGCCCCCAGTTGGGGCAGCGTAGCCAACTTCGCCAATTGCTCCCCATGATTTAATGAATCTTTCAGGCAGCGAAAGTTGCTTTACTTGGGAGTTCTCCCACATTGCCTCTGGAGCACTGGGGCCTGGCAGGTGGATTCCAAAAAGGTCAAATGCTTGCGGGTAGAATGGGTTTGAGTGCTCTGTGAAATTCTGCAAATAAGTTTGTGCACCCATAAATAGAGCTAGGCATAGGCTGGCCGCACTACGTGTGAGTGCGAGTTTTAGTTGCTTGGATTTTCTATATTCTAAAACAGCAAAGCAGAGCAGCAGTATCGCAGCATATATTAGTCCGGATAACTTTGTTGCTAGAACCAAGCCGAGAGCGAGGCCAAAGCTTAGCCAAGTCTGTCTCAAAGGCATTCTGGCCTGAGCATTTGGTAGCGCAATATCCGCTAATAACGCCACCGCTGCGAGAATATATGAGCACTGCATGATGTCGATTAATGATGTACCGAGTTGGGCTGACACCACGGGCAGAAAGGCAAAACTACTGGCCCCACATGCTGCTGCTGAAGCAGAAGCTCCAAGTTTGCGCGCAATTGTGTAAATCGCGCACATAGCTAAGACTAATTGCGGTAGTAGTGCAAGTTGAAGCGCTCTCAAATCACCGTAAAAAGCCATCACCCATGCTAGCCAGTATGTAGAAGCCTTGGGGTGATAGTTGTCGATATGTGGGAGGCCAACTGGTGATGTATCACCTTGCTGCAATGCGGAGAATAAGCGGGGAATGTGATACCAAAGGCCATCGGCGGTATTGTCACCGATGAGCATGGCCTTTATGTAAGCACTAGCAATAGAAATGAGAACGAGCAGGCTGCAAAGCGCTGAAAGTATAAGCAGTGTCATGTCCTCGGCTTGCGCTGGAGTCCCCTTAGTAGATTTTGGGGCGCTAGTGCGCCTAGTTTTGAGTGCTGTAGCGGCGCAAAATAACGTTGCTACGCAATTTAAGGTAAAAAGGTTGTTCAGGGAAAGCTTTCCCAGGTAGGTAAGTAACAAGGCGGATACGTGGACTAGGGCAAAGAAGAATACATTTGCTTCAAGTAGCGCAGAGCTAAAGAGTGCTGAGGTATTAAGTCTTCGAATTATAAGAGTAAGCGAAGATATGATGACAAGTAGCGACACCAGAAATACGGCGTGTGCCGCGAGGTCGGAGGGTAGGGCAGCGAGCATGGTTCAAGTATCGGTTAAAGCGCAGGGGATGGAAAGATGGGAGCTGCTTAAAGGGCTGTGTGGATAGTAGCGGCTGTGGTGTTCAATTAGCAGGGGTCTGCTTCGTCGACTTTCACTTCGTGTAAGTCTCCTCGCAACGCAAGTCGCCTACCAATGACATGCAATAGTCGCTATTCGATCTGACAGACAGTGTCAGACATTAATGTAGCTAATTAAAAACCACAGAGCGCATGGAGAATAGTAAGGGTCCTAGATCCCTAACCTCTGTGGTTTCATAAGTGCTTCGGTTAGATCGTACACTGCCTATTCATCAAATACAGATTTCTACCAATGGCAGACCATCGTCATTGCGATGAGGGGTGCTTAGCAGACTGCGGAAACAATCACTTACAAGGTGCAACCCTCAGTGGCTGCACTAAGCGCCCAGCGTGAAGCCCAAACAACCGCTTGCTCCTAAGCGGCAAGTAGTGATCGCGCTTTAGTATAAGACTCTAAACTTAATCGTGTCGTGGACGTGCTTCAGCTCTTGAATAATCTGTGGGCTATACTCTTTATTGACGTCAGTAATGACGTAGCCGATGTTCTCTGTCGTCTTCAAGTACTGGCCCAGAATATTGATCTTACCCTTGGCCAGAATGCTATTAATTTCAGCTAGAATTCCAGGCACGTTGCGGTGGATATGCAATAGTCGATGCGCCTTGTTAAGACCAGGCAGCTGAATATTCGGGAAATTGACGCTTCCAAATGACGAACCTGTATTCACATATTCAATTAAACGCTGTGCGACATAATCACCAATATTTTTCTGAGCCTCAAGCGTACTGCCGCCGATATGCGGAGTTAAGATCACATTTGGAAGTCCGCGCAGTTCGCTAAGGAATTCCTCTTTATTGCTGAGTGGCTCGGCGGGATAGACGTCAACGGCTGCACCCGCTAGCTGTCCTGCCTTAAGCGCATGTACCAGGGCTGGAATTGAAACGACATGTCCACGACTAAGGTTTAAGAATACAGCGCCCTTTTTCACGGCCCCAAATTCCTTCTCTCCCATCATGTTTTTGTTGGAGCCACGACCATCGACATGCAAAGTAACAACATCGCTTAATGCCAATAGCTCATGCAGAGTGCGGCACTTTCTAGCATTGCCGAGGGCGAGCCTCTCTACAATGTCGTAATAATAAACTTCCATTCCCAGCGACTCAGCCAGCACAGACAATTGCGAGCCAATGTTGCCATATCCCACTATGCCCAGTTTCTTTCCACGCAGCTCAAAACAACCAGAAGCAGACTTGCTCCATTTGCCTGCGTGAAGGCCTGTGCTCACTTCGAATATTCTGCGCATTAGCATAATCATTTCGCCAAGCGCTAATTCGACCACGCTGCGGGTATTGCTATAGGGGGCATTAAATACCGGCACGCCGTGTAAAGCGCATGCATCACCTTGTACTTGCTCTGTGCCAATGCAGAATGCGCCTACGGCCATTAATTTTGGTGCTGCTTTAAGTACTGCTTCAGTAACGCGCGTCTTGGAGCGAATTCCAAGCAACGAGACATCGGCCATGGCCTGACACAGCTCCTTTTCGTCCAGTGCTTCAGAGCGAGTTTCGACGCTTAGCCCCTCAGCTCGCATGGCATCGATGGCACAGGGATGAACACCCTCTAAGAGCAAAACCTTAATTTTGCTCTTGGGGTAGGAGAGTTTCATCGGCTGATGGTGCAGATAAAGCACTTCGTCAAAGCTACGTGCCACGTAGTCGGCGTTTTGCGCAACTACCTCACGATATACATTTTCTGTAAAAGCTATGAACTGATCGACCAAGCCAGACTCTTTCATCTCGTAGTCTGTGTATCCATCACCAATGACGCAAATTTTCCCCTTAAGCTTCAATGCTTGGAGTTGGCTAATCTTGCCACGCGCATGGGCAAGGTGATTGTTGAGATCAAAGCCAACTATATTCCCCTTGCGGTCATACTCAAAAGTGTTGGCAAAAGTATTTTCTGGTCGCAGCCCTAATTCTTTAATAATTGGAAGGACATACTCTTTAAAGCCGCTGGTGAAGACATAAATGTTTCGCGCATGTTTACGCAGAAAAGCACGATTGTTCCTGAAGGATGGAGTTATCTTCTTCTTTAGGACTTTAGTTAACGCCTCAATGTGCTTCTTGGTGGCGCGCAATAATCCAAGCCGCTCTTGTAAGCTCTCATTGATGGTAATCTGTCCTTCCATGCCGCGACGCGTGATGCTCTGAATTTCTTTCACAATGCTATCGCAGTCAGGAGAGCCTTTAAGGGCTATGGCAGCGAGTTCATCAAGAGCTTCGACTTGAATAATAGTGCTATCAAAATCGATTACATAAATTCGATCTGTTTTCATGGCAGGAGCCTCCAATTTGGCCTCCTTGTTGTACCTCAAACAGGCAGTATTGTGGAACAGCCAGGCGTGGGAAAATCCGCGTGCTCATGCTATTATGTGGGCTCTTGTCTGCAACACCGTGGAGGCAAGGTTTTTAGCCTCAAGCGTAGCCTGCTTTGTACTCAGAGCCAGCTCGCTTTTGCGGCTTGTCTTGATGCAGTCCGAATGTATTTGAAGATTAACTTATGACCCAAAACACTAGCGCGCTGGCTGCCCATTTTAAGGACGTGCTTCCGGCGCAACGAATTCTTACTTCTGCCCAGGATCTTGAATATTATGGCAAGGACTCTTCAAAGCAATTTGTTCCGCATGCCGGGGTAATACTACTACCCGAAAGCGAAGATGAGGTTAGATCGATTGTTGCCGCATGTCGCAAGAATAAACTGGCATTAGTTCCTTCAGGTGGGCGCACTGGATATAGCGGTGGTGCTACAGCGCAGAATGGGGAAGTAGTGCTTTCGCTCTCTCGAATGAGCAAGGTGCTCGAAGTTCGTACTTCCGATCAGACTCTTCGCTGTCAGGCTGGAGCTACTACTGAGGCAGTGCGCCAAGCTGCAGCGGCAGCTGGACTGTGTTATCCGGTGGATTTCGCTAGTCGCGGGTCAAGTCAAATTGGTGGCAACATTGCAACGAACGCCGGTGGAATTCGTGTCATTCGGTACGGCAATACTCGCGACTGGGTGCTCGGGTTACGAGCTGTTAGTGGCTCTGGTGAAGTACTAAATCTCAATGGCGCGCTCTACAAGAACCAAACTGGATATGATTTGCGAGGTTTGTTGATAGGATCAGAGGGCACTCTAGCAATAGTTACTGAGGCGACACTTAAGCTTACAACCCCGCCCGGCGAGTCATTCTTGGCCCTTGCCGCCCTAGATGATCCTCAACGCACATTGGAGATATTGGCCGCCCTTCGTTTAGGTGGCTGGGTAGTGAATGTTTTTGAGTACTTTGAGCGCGATGCGCTTGAGCTTGTTACTGATGTACAGCAAATTAGAAAGCCCTTTCGGGATGTGCATGCTTCATACGCTTTGGTCGAAGTCGATGCAGGTCACAAGCATCAGATGCTAGCATTTCAAGAGTTTTGGGCCGAGTTGCTTGGACGTGGAATAGTGAGCGATGTTGTTTGCGCTGAAAATCTTACCCAGGCACAAGAGCTTATGGCCTTACGTGAGCGTATCAGTGAATCTATCAATCGCCGTCATGTTCCGCACAAAAATGATATCTCTGTTCCAGTACCAGCTATACCAGAATTTTTGCGGGAGTTTAGAGCACGTTATAAACAACGCTTCGCTGGGTACGCCACCATAACTTTCGGCCATATCGGAGACGGCAATTTGCATGTGAATGTGCTTAAGCCGCAACAGCAAAGCGCAGAGGATTTTTTTGCCTGCTGTTCAGAGTTAGACGAGTGCCTATTTGGGATCGTGCAAAAGTATTCAGGTAGCATATCAGCCGAGCACGGCGTTGGACTACTTAAACGCAACTATCTTGGCTACAGCCGTTCGGCTATTGAAATTGAAATGATGCGTAGCATTAAACGTACCTTTGATCCGGATGGAATACTTAACCCGGGCAAATTGATTTAGTTGCCACTATTTTTGTGGAAGCCGCTCTCCGAGTAGCTTATCTATTTTGGCCACAATTTCGTGAATTTGTGGTTTGGAAAAGGCAGCATCTCCCCCTACGGAGCTACACTTTTCTTGCATCTCAGAGTTTACCATCGACGAAAAGAAAACGAAGGGTACCGTTTTTAGTTCCGGTCGAGCACGCACAGCTTTGCAGAAGGCCAGGCCATCCATCTTTGGCATTTCGATGTCGCTTATGATTAGATCGATATTCTGAGCTCCATGCGTCTCAATGTAGTTTACGCCGTCTGCTCCATTCGCGCAGACCTGCACAGATTTGTAGCCAGCTTCAGTTAGAGTCTTCATCACCATGCGCTGAACTGTGGGTGAGTCCTCGCAGTAAAGCACGCGCACTGACTGGCGCAATTCCGGAAGTGTTTTTTGAACCTGATCCGAGAAGTGCTCGATGCTGGTCTCTGGTACTAACATGCCAATGATCGATTCAATATCTAGAATTGGGTACATCTGCTCTTTGACAGTAATGACACCGACTACAGCAGCGGGGCCCTTGTGTAGGGAGGTCTGAGCCATAGGGTGGAAATCTTGCCAAGAGCAACGTGTGATGCCTAGCACCGAGTCCATCAAAAGGCCGCAGGTATAATTGTTGAACTCACAAATTAGGATTAAACGCTTTACTGAATCCGCAGTGCTGGGTGCAAGTCCTAATACTTCCTGCAAGTTGATAATAGTGATTGCCTTTTCTCTATATTTTGTTGTTCCCACAACCCCAGGAGTAGGCTCGGGTGGTGGAACAATGTAGTAATTTTTGAACTCGACAATTTGTCGCACCTTTCCAACATTGATTCCGTAGTTCTCGGAGGAGATGGTAAAGCGCAAAAATTCAACCTCGTTTGTTCCCGATTCTAGAAGAATTCCTTTCGATTCTTTGGGTGGCGGCATGGACAAGTCCTTTTTAAGCGATGGTGCGGGGTAGGGAACAAGCACAAAAGACGTCTAACTCAGTCTCTTTTATGGAGATCGGAACAATATTAAAAAATCTGAAGTGTTAGAGCGGGCTGAAGCAAAACCGCCGCCTTATCAGATAAGTGGGTAGGTGGGGCATACGTAGAAGCATAACTATCCGAATATATTGGTTTTTGTGCTCTGTCTGGGGATTTTGAGGGGTTAGTCCATGTCACGTGGGAGTTCAGGGGGAAAGGATCTGGCGCGGCTTGTTGATCAAGTTGAAGCAAGCACGGAAGTGCCAGCTACGCCATCACAGGGGTTTGTTGATGCGCACCTATTAGGCCGGCCACATTCCGCTACTAGTAATCCAAATGTAACCATTCGGCCAGACCATATTGACGGTGAATTGCAAGAAGAGCGGGAATTCGTCCGCAATGTTCTGCGTAGAGCATATCGCGGGAAAGTGGGCATCGCTCCACAGGAACTACCATCGATCGTATCAGAAATTTCTGCAGCGCCATCCGATACGGTAAGCGAGCTGCATGAAGTGCCGATCACAGCGAGCGACGATGACTTGCGAATTGATTTTGGAGACGCAGTTACAAGTGCTCCCGTAGAGTCCCCGGCGCTGCGCCAGAATGTGCCATTCGCGCGAGTGATTCAAGAAGCCCTATGGAAATTGCCGCTTGATCAGGAGTTGGTCATTGGACGTGATTCGGAACAGGCGGATATAGTGATTGAAGATCCATACGTAAGCGGAGTGCATCTGATCGCTAAACGAATTAAGCAGGGTCTGGCTTTCCGTGATGCTGGCTCCCGCAATGGGTCGTTTTGGTGCGATCCATTCGCTGAGGGTGGAACGCGGCTAAACCGAATCTCAGGCGACCGCTTTATGTTATTACAGGAAGGGATCCAAATCCGCCTATCGACTTTGCCAGATGCGCCGACTTTCTACGTGCCGGTAATCGATTAGACAGATTGTGCGCGCATTAGGATGCCTGACCAACCTCACCCCTATCTAAATAGTTTAACCTCCGTGAGCTCTGCGTGTTCTGTGGTTAAATTTGCATTAGATAAACCACGGAGGCCACAGAGTTCGCAGAATATTTTCGGTCAAGCTTCAGCTAAGAACCGTCTATTTGCTAAAAACCCCTTTCCAGCCCCCAGCAATAAGCGTGGTTACAGCTGCAATCGTTCTAGGAAGCGCTAGTCCTCCTGGGGATAATATGTAGCGTGGGTGCCAGTGCGGGTGAAACTTTTCCTTGAATCGACGCAGCCCATCAAAATTATAAAAGTATTCACCTTTGTCGTACAGAAGGGCCCCAAAGCGTTGCCAGCGCGGAGCCAGGCGACGCGACTCCAAGCCTGAAAGGGGAGCCATCCCAAGATTGAAAAACTTATAGCCCTGCGATTGGGCGAATACAATCAACTTAATAAAGAGGTACTCCATGCAGCCATCTGGGGCGTCGCCAGAGTAGCGCATTAGGTCAATCGCAATTTCGTATTTATTTTGAGTGGCAATCAAATTCGCAAAAGCTACAATCTTATCTCCTTGCTGCACTGTGGCGACAGGAAATTGAGATAAGTAGTGATTACTAAAGCTACCAACAGAAAACCCCTTTTCTCGTGTATGCTTGGAGGCTAGCCATTGATCCGAAACAGTGCGTAGTTTTGGCAATAGTTCATCACTATCGACGCTTGGATATATTACAAAACTAAAGCCATCCTTTTCAGTCTTGCTAACTGTGCGCCGCAGGCCCTTTGCGCTTCCACCTTCGAGAGTAAATGTTTGCAGATCAACAAAGCCCTCTTCTCCAAGTTTATATGGAAGTAGTCCAATATCTAGATAAGTTGGCAGTGATTCACTCGGCACTTGGTAGAAGACGCAATAAGCATCGGAGCGATCGCATAGATCGCGGAATTGCCAGATTAACTCTTTAATGTGAGCTTCGCTGCCGACTGGGTCACCAAGCGCGATAAAGCTGCGCCCCGAGCGACGGAACATCAAAAAGGCTTCGCGCGTTGAATTGAATAGAATTGATTTGTCGCCGCTAAGAACTAAATGCGCCAAGGTTGTTTTTGCATGCACTAACAGTTGCTTTGCCTCTTCCAGCTCAAAAACACTGGGCAAATGCTCAGAAAGAACACGAGCTGGACGAAGAAGCCACCACAGGCTCATTCCAGACAATGCGAACGCGAGACCAAGTGTGGCACGCAGAAAGCGGGGCGCGTCGCCATCAAAAGTGAATTGCCACCACATGTCATGTGTATACGCGACGTGTTTATATGAAAATAATCCAATCCAGATCACTGCGCTTAAGACACAGCAAATTGCTCCTACCATCGCCCAGCTCATCCCAGAGAATAGCGCAGCGGATCGGTAAAAGTAGCGTCGACACGGGAGTAGTAACAAGAAGCTTGCTAACATCCACAAGGCTTCTTCAAAGTCGGCGCCCTTACCGAGCGAAGCTAAAGCTCCTAGAAGCAAGGCTGTGAGAGTAAGAAAGTAGGCTGAGCGAATTCGCTTTTGGATGCTCCAGGCTAAAAATAGGAGTGCCAATCCAATTGCGCTGGCGGTGAAGTGCGAAAGCTCAAGTACCGAGAGCGGAACAAATCGGGAAAGCAGGGACAGGCGGCTATGTAAAGAAGGAGTGGCGCCTGAGATCAGCAGCACAATACCGGCAGCGAAAACTACCATACTCAAAAATGGAGGAATAATCCCTCGCACTAGTGCTTCCACTTGTGAGTTGGCTTGACTTAGTTTTGTCGAAAGGCCATTTCGCCTTAGTTCATATAGGGCAAATACAAGCGCCCCGAATGCAAACGGGATTATATAGTAAATCAGTCGATATACGATCAGTGCTCCAACGAGTGTCTGCCCGCTGATGGCGGATCCAAAGGCCATTAGCATCAGGGCTTCAAATACTCCTAAGCCACCAGGAACGTGACTTACAACGCCTACCGCTTGGGCGGCAAAGTAGGCGGCAACAAAGTCCAAAAATGACACCGTAGAAGGAAGGAGAGCATATAGAGTGGCGGCTGCCAGGCTCCAGTCTAGGCAAGCAACAGTGACTGCTGCTAAGGCCAATCCGAATTGAGGAAGCGGCAGCTCCCAGCTCCAAAGACGGAGCGTCTTTTTCCCAAATGCACAACTTGAAAGATATACCGCCAGGGGAGACAGGCAAGCTAAGCCGATCAAGTATGCCGCATGCAGGGTTCCCGCATGCGTTATGCTCGTAATCATGTGCGGGTCTGCTAGGCACAGAGCCCCAAAAAGCGATAACAGACCGAGCCAAAAATTAAAACCAGCGAAGGCAATAATTTTCGCTACATCAACGGATGAAAAGCCCCACGCTGTATAGAGGCGAAAGCGCACAGCGCCGCCGCTTAAAAGTGCAAACCCAAGATTCTGACTGAATGTATAGCTGATGAAGGCTGTTAAAGCGGTGCGGCGATATGGAAGATCCTTCCCAACATAGTAATTTGCCAAGGTGTCATAAAAGGTCAGAACAAAGTAATTCAACAAACAAAATATACCAGCCCAAATCAAGCGCACAGATGGAATGCGCCTGATTTCATGGGAAATTTCATGGTAGTGATAGTGCTGGAGCAGGTCATGCAGCACAAAAAGCGCTAGGGCAAAAAGCGCGAACACGGCCACGCGCGCTATCCAACGTTTTACTTGAGATTCTTCAGCTGTCCCATTCATAGCG
The DNA here is from genome assembly GCA_019694465.1 of Oligoflexia bacterium. Classification (GTDB taxonomy): domain Bacteria; phylum Bdellovibrionota_C; class UBA2361; order UBA2361; family JAFLCA01; genus JAIBBV01. The sequence continues at coordinate 41,237 of JAIBBV010000013.1, read as the reverse complement.
GGGAAAATCCGATCTAATCCACTGGGTTGTGCAGTAGTCCCAATATATCTTTAGCAATTCGTTTATAGTCGCCATCGAAATGATGATCGCCCTTGAACTCAATTGCGCGCCCTTCAGTCACAGCTAAGGATGCGCAAACGGACTCCTCGCTCTCATCAGAAGTATACATACAGATGAGCTTCTGTGGTGGTACGCGCTTAAGCTGTTCTGATATGAGTGAGCTGCCATAACTTGGCGCTATATTGAGCCAATCAGTAAGGTTCACCTCAAAATCATAACGCAGTCCTGGATTTAGCAGAATTATGCGATGCAGTGAGTTGCGAGTTTCTTCATCTAGCAAATTTACTAACGCTGGCAGGATATCTGCGCCGAAGCTAAACCCAATCAGAGAAATGTGTTTGTAGTGCTTACTAGCGGAGTAGTGCATGATTACGCGTTCTAGGTCGAGCGCTGATTGTTGTGCGCTTTTGTGCTTCCAAAAATAACGTAATGTGTCAAAGCCGATTACTGCCACACCTTGGTGTCGTAGTGACTCACCGATTTCCTTATCGATTGTGGCCCATCCACCGTCACCAGACAAAAATACTACCAAATCGTCAGAATCTTGTGTTTCTGGCAATAAATCGATCACTGGCAGTTCGGCGATTGAACCGACATCTTGACGGCGCTCGAGAAAGTCAGCGCCGCGAATAAAGCGTGCCAGTTCGGCCCCGGCAAATGGTCTTTCTTTTACGGACTTCTTAGTTAATGGTGCTACAAAAGCTTCCCAAGCTCCTCGGTCGCAATCTAGCCCGGGCTCATTCCATACAAGTACTGCCTTACTCAGATTTTGTGGTGGGTGTAAATTAAAGGGTTGTCCGGCAGCGGAGGAGAATCCGCCTTCTTCGCATAGCTTCTGAAGCGTGGAGAGTCGAGGGCAGAAATTTAGAAGTAGAGCCCCTTTAAAATCCCTTGGAGACTGCGCCAGGGCGCTCATTGCGATAGATGCACCTGGGCCGTCACCAGCTAAAAGGGCTGGGAAGAGGTGAGGTACCGGCGAGTTCTTTTGTATAACTTGCGCGAGTCGCGTCAGCTCTCCTGAAAAGAGTAGGCAGTCATCCTGTGCTTCTCGGTTAACCGTTTCAAGGTAAGCTGGGCTATCCACCACTCCTACTGCAAATCCAAGCTGGGCAAGCGACTGAGCCATCTCGGGCATGGTGCTAGTCTGCGCAGCCAAGTACAAAGCAAAGCCTTGAGGCTCTTCCGGTGGCAACAGCACGGCTACTTCACCGAAGCGGCTGGTAGAAATGGAAGTATGGCGAATGGTTTGGGTGCTGCGATACCAGAGAAATGCTGCTGCCGCTATAGCCGTGAGTCCAACGGCGCTTAGTAGGGGAACAGCGAGTTTAGACGACAGAAGCTTCATATGCTATGAGATTACAGCATTTCAGATGTTGCAATAATTGACAACTTCTGCAGATCTACTTTTTTGTAAACCAGGGTAGGGCAACATTGCGCGGACCTAACTTTCCAATTCTGGTGCGCATTGACGCATTCCTTGGAGAGGCGCAGTTGAGCGGTTAAGAGGGGCCGCTACGAATACTGCCCAAAAAATTCTCCAAAAAAATTTCTCAGAGACTTCCGGGAACCTAAGTATGTGATGTTTGGTGGGGTTCGAATCCGCAGCAGCTAGCAGCTTTAATTGCATCCTCAAGTGCCATCGCGCGTACAGACTGTTCTGCTAAGCTGGCCATTCGTTGAAATGAATCAAGGCTTTGAAGGACCATTGTGCCGCGTCCGCGGAGTGTTAGCGCAATAACTTTATTGTTGAATCACACATCGACTACTACTTCTTTTGTGCTTTTTATCAGGTGAGAAAACGTAATTATTTCGTCTCTTCTCATAATTTGATTCCTCAATACTCATTTCGCTCTCAATAGTTCTACGAAGTTAAGAACGTACAAGTCTCAGGAGGTTGACCGAAAATGCTCTGCGAACTCTGTGCCTTATCTAATGCAAATTTTAACCACAGTGCACGCAGAGTTCACTGAGGTTCAACTAGTTAGATGGGGCGGGGCGGTCAGGCTCCAGAGAAAAAGACCGGGGTCTGGGTCCGGGGAGACCGCGGAGCGTACCTAGCTGTACCGATTGACTAACTTTGCGGTTCTGTTAGCGGTCGCCAGCTGTCTGTCATCGCAGCATAAGTAGGTAGCGACCATCAATCGCGCTTGTGCCTAGTAGCTCAAATTGAGGCAGTCTTTTGAGGCACACTAACTTGCAACAGAGGACCTCATTCCTTGCAAAACTATTTTTATGGTTATCGCGCTTGCCGCGAAGGCGGATTGCCGGTGTGCGGCTCTTTGCTTTGGATCAGGTTTGTTCGGTTGTTTTGGAGGTTTCATGGGGCAGGATCATTTTTCGATCAAGTCATCAATTTGTAGAGGTTCAGTTGCAAAACGGATGGGCATTCTCGCAACCGTCCTCTTCTTGCAGGCGCTCCCCGCGGTAGCCCAGACTACCCCCCCGCCTCCGACCCCAAGCGACTGCGCAGCTAAATCCTATCTTGAGTGCTTAAGCTGTTGTGATGACATTCTAGCTTCAGATCTCGACAAGGCCGCGGCTGACTACAATGCGCAGCAACAAAAAGGCCGAGCCTGTGTTCTTCAGGCAATTCAGAAGCGGCATGCTGCTGAAGCACAAGCACAAGCGACTAAGGATTCTTGTGTTAGTGCGGCTTCGCAATTCCAGCAGACCAATCCCCCACATTACGAGTTCCTCGTTACTCAGTGCAACGCTGCTTACAATACTCAATTTGCAGCTGCGCAGGCTCAGTTCGGTGCGGATCATGCACAGTGTGTCGCGATATTTGCTGCGGCAAACCAAGCTTACAATGAGGCTAAGGCTAAGGCAGTAGAGGATCATCTAGCCTGCCAGCTTGGCTGTAAGCTTCCCACGCCCTCCCAGCAATCTGATGTGTCTGGGACCCAAGAATAGTGCTTGTTCAAATCTTTGAGGAAAAGTTTATGAAATTGCTAAATTCAAATATTGCACGAAGTGGTCTACGGCTGACGTTGGCAATTAGTTGTAGTGTATGTAGCCAGGCAGCGTTTGCACAGAATGCACCAGCTAACTCAGTAGAAGAGTATCTTCGGTGTATGCGTGAAGCAGGAAAGTCTCTCAAGCAATGTCTTGCCGACATTGCTGGGGCGGAGGCTGATAAAGATTCACGTTATGCTGCTTGCATACAGCAGGCAAATCAAATTGAGCAAACCGAGCGTGCTGCCTGTCAAAGTCAATTTGCTAATAAGCCAGCTGAACTGGCTAACTGCATACAAAGTGCTGCAGCCAATGGAAATCAGATTCGGCAGGGCTGCGAAACTCAGAAGGCAAGAGACGAGGCTAACATTAAAGCGAAAAAGCTAAATTGTCAGTTCGACCAAGCCCGCAAACGTCGAATTTGTGCGCTATTGTTGCCACAAACCGCGCCAGCAGGAGCTGGAGATAAGAGCGGGGATAAGGCTGGGTCTCTTTCAAGTGCTGCTGGAGAGTTTGTGTCTAGTTCCGAGCTTACTTTGGAGGAACTACAGGACCTAGTTAGTGTTGATATCGAGTTAGTTGATCCAGAGTTTGTCGAAATTGAATAGCAAAGGGCTTTTTAAGGAGAGGTTTATGAGAAATAGGTTGTTAGTAGCGGCAGTATCGATGGTTGCCTTAAGTGTGAGCGTTGGGTGCTCTGTCCCGCCGGCCGTAAAGGAAGCGCAGGAGCATGAAGTGACATGTGCGGATTGTAGAGCTGCTTGCCAGCAGCTGCCAAGTTCTCCCAAAGTTTACTCGTTGAGTGCGATTCAGGCAGCCAATGACTTCGTCAAGGCTTGTGAAGCAATCATAAGGCTCGATCCAAATTGCAAACTTCCAAAGGAATGTATCGACGAGGTGGAAGAGCAAAAGCGAGATGCGCAGAAGCAGCTGGATGGTATCTATTCTGGTGATGCTGATATTACAATTTTGGACTCTGATTTTTAGTTCGGTGTTATTGGAGCCAGAGAGGGGAGTATGAAAAAGCAGGTGTTGTCAGTTGGTTTTGGTATACTAGGCGCTTCGATGTTCTTGCACCCGGTGCTAGCTCGAGCGGAGCTTGAAGCTTGCCAGGATATAGAAATCGAAGCACTCGAAGGGATGATTGATCGCGGAACTGCAACACTGCTTAACTTCAATCCAACCGAGCACTTTACACAACAGGTCGCCGAGCTGCATCCGCGTTTGGTAAATCGAACTGTAGATGATATCTGTCCACCGACTCGCAATGCTCAGAATCAGATCGAGTGTGAAACAAACGGCAACTGCTGGCTGGCGGTAAATGAGCAGAATCCCGATCGCCGCGGCGCATGTACCAGGAACTTTGGAAGAGTCAATGGCACTACAGTGGTACTTGGATGTGCTTGTGTTTCTGTGCCTAAGAAACCCGGAGAAGTCGCTCCCCCTACACCCACTCCGACACCTATCCCTACTACGCCACCGACCGCTGTTCCTACGACACCACCAACGCCAGCACCATCGAGGCCAGGATTTTTTAAGAAGATTCTTCCATTTTTGATGCCAGGCGTGAATGTGAATGGACAGTCTATACCACTACTTCCAGATGGGAGTAATTAACTCGCTTACGTAAGTGACAAGCTTATAATTATTGACATACAGGCGCGCTGCGGTTGCCTGCTTAAGAGAGTAAATTTGCTGGGTAGTTCAGTTTTATTAGTTTGTTGCTAGAGACAAGAAATACAGCTGGGGTGCATAGCGCGAGGGAAATTCCCCACGGCATTGTCAAGCTTTGAGCGGCTGGCGCCATCATGTGCTGCCAAGTCGATCAACGTCAAATCATAGTTATAGTGCTATTCGACTCTAAGTAGGTGAAGTCTCTTTAGCGATGATGTTGGGCTATGGTGAGCCAAAAATCAGTTCTTGAATGCGCTCTGAGATTGCTACGCCTTATAAAATGGGACCCGCAAGAGGAGGCCAGCATTATTCGCCGGTATTTTCAGAAGGCTGCTAGTGTCCCGAGTCGGAAATAGGTTTAAAAAATAAGTTCGGAGACTAAGGACAATAGGCGTTTCTGGTTCGACTCCGGCCATCCATGGCCGGCTAGTGTCCAGAGCTACAATTATTCAAGAAATCACTGACTCAGGACACCACCTATTTTTTCAGCTCAAGTACCTGACTTTGTGTTGATACATGCTCACCAACAAAAGCTGAGAGGCTCACAAACACTGAGCTTTTCTCTGGAACGTCACTCAGCACATAACGATAAACGAAGCCAAGCTTTGAATCTTCAAATCGCTCTAGGGCCGATGCTGGCACACGTTTGACGTGGTCCAACTTTTCTCGGTCTAGTCCGTAGCGAATGATATAGCCATCAACGGCATCCTTTGGAATTTCCCAAAGCAGTTCAACTTGCGTTGCTTGAATGGCTGATCTTGTCGCTGTGCTTGGAGGCGTTTGCGCCAGTGTCTCTGTGGTAGGCGTAGTATCCTGGCTTGGCTCGGGTTTGACTACTGACGTTTCTGGCTCCGGGGCCGTGGCTGGCGAGGTAAACGCAGACTGCTTTGCAGGGGCGGAGTCAAACAGCCCAATAGTATTGCGATAGGTAAAACCGCAGCCTATTTGTGCAGCTAAAAGCGAGGCGAGAAGAGCAAACTTTAGTGTACGCATGTTACTGATAAGTTATTACAAAAAAATCCTAGTACTAAGGCTCATACTCTAAGCTACCGATATTAGCCATGACCGAGAGTGCCTAGAGGGCAGATTATAAGCTACCTAATTGGCTAATACCTTGAAATTACTTAGATTTGTCACGCTGGTGACGAGGACAGTAAATCAGGTTCTTAGTCAAGGCCCGACTTTTGCTAAGCTAGGGGTAGAACGCTTATAATAGAGTGCGCTGGTCTGGAAGCCTCGAGCTTCCGGTAGGTTTAGGCAGGTGGTCTCTGCCATTTGGTAATTGCGACCAGCGCTCAAGGGGGAATAGGTTTTATGAACACCAAATTCGGCCGCTACTATCCAGCCCTCGGTGGGAAAACCAACGAGCGTGAGCGACTATTGTTTATCGCCGCAGCAGGTCTGGCCTTCTCTCTATTAGTTGTTTTGTTCGTCGTCTTCAGCTTCAGCTCACGGTCTGACGCCAAAGAAGTGCAGGCCACGCAGGCTGCTATTCCGCAGGCAATTGGGACTGTCACTCTTTTAACTCCTGACAGAGTTGTGCGCGCAGGTACGCGCTTATCAGAAGTATCCTTCAAAGAAGTTTACTGGCCGCGCAATCAGGTGCCTGATGGTGCTGTGCGCGATATTGAAGAAATGAAGAGTCTCTTTGCTAAAGTAGATTTGCAGCCTGGTGTGCCTGTGCAGCGTACGCAGCTGGCGCGTGAGGCAGTTTCGACCACTCTTCCTGTAACGCCCGGTAACCGAGCGGTGTCATTCGAAGTGGATGCAACTTCGAGTGTCGAGGGTCACGTTCTACCGGGCACGAAGGTGGACGTTGTTTTAACTTTCTACGAAAACGGAAATTTGGCGTCTAAAGTTATTGTTCAAAATGCACGCGTGCTTTCCTACGGCGGTGACTTTACCCCGATTGATAAGCGTACGCAGATGAATACAGTACGTGCAGCGAGCAGAACTATCACTCTCGATGTAACCCCAAAAGACGCCTTGCAGATTACAACTGCTCGCCAACTTGGACGCTTAAGCTTAATCATGCGGTCGTCTGATGACGAAAAGGGTAACCCGACCACGGAGTGGGACGCTCAAAAGTTTGACGATCCAACTAAGGCACGTGAAAAGCGTTCCGGCTCCAGCTGTATGAAGGGAACCGTAAAAATGGCTGGCAAGGAATACTTGGTCAGTTGCGATGGCACGATTAACGAAGTGGTTAATCCAAACGAGCCATAATAGCCGACAAGCGCACTAATTGATTGGCACTAGAGAAGGCTGTCCAAAAATAGCAGGAAAATGCAGCTGGCCCCGTATTGCGAGCCCCATCTGACAGGGCGCGGCAATCTAAGAGCGCAAGTAGGGACCAAGTTCTGGATGCGCTCTGGTCTCCCTATACTACATATAGCCCCCGTTTGTATTGAGAGCCAAGTTTGCTGTGCGAGGCGATACAAGAACCGGTCCCCTGGTTTGACTAATGGGCAAGGTTTAAGTTTAAAGCTTGAAAAACTTCAGCTAAACCCTACGCAGCGTCCCTAGTTCTTGTCATTTATTGGGCGCCTTCCTCTATAATGGCCCTTATATCCTTGAAGCTTGTTCAACCCAAGATCTCAGCGGGTGCTCCTTTCAGATCCATATGTGCCCAAAACCCCTGCGGCCTTGTGCCCAAATTTCCTTTGTTGTACTTAAAAAATGCTAGAGTGCATCCGGAGCTTGGTGCTTAAGTGTACTCTAAAATTGCTGCCCACCGGTTAGAGGGGGCTCGCAATACTAGGCCAGCCGTGACTGCCGGTATATTCGGATGGTCGCTAATTTTAGCTCAATTTTCAGAGCTTATAGGAATAGCCGCATGATTGAAGTGAAAAAACTCGCAAAAAAGTACGGCGACTATGTCGCTGTTTCGGATGTTAGTTTTTCGGCTTCAAAGGGCGAAATTGTAGGTTTCTTGGGGCCCAATGGAGCAGGCAAGACTACTACTATAAGAATGTTGGCAACTTACTTGCCGCCTAGTTCGGGAACTGCCACGGTGGCTGGTTACGACATTCAGACCCAAGCTGACGAGGTGCGACGTCGCATCGGATATTTGCCTGAAACACCGCCGCTCTATGGTGAGATGACAGTTTTAGAGTACCTTCGCTTTGTGGCACAAATCCGAGGCATCTCGCGCGCGGATGTGACTCGCAAAGTAGATGAGGTGCTCGACCGCTGCTTTTTGTTCGACGTACGCAACAAGCTTTGCCAGCATTTGTCGCGTGGGTACCGTCAACGTGTGGGAATCGCTCAGGCTATAATACATGACCCTGAGGTTATTATTCTCGATGAGCCCACGTCTGGACTAGACCCACGCCAAATAATTGATATTCGAAAAATGATTGCCAATCTGGCCCAGCACCATACGGTGATCCTCAGTACGCATATTTTGCCTGAGGTGCAGACCGTTTGCACAAAGGTAGTTATTATCAATCGCGGTCGAGTAGTTGTTGAGAGTCAGATAGGCGAGCTAACCAAGGGCAGGAGCTTGGAGCAAGTATTCCTCGAATGCGTGAGCTCCGAAGGCTTACAAGGTGGCGAATCTCAGTCACTCGCATCTGGAGTGTAATTATGAAAAATGTTTGGGCAATTTTTCGGCGTGAGACTTTGTCGTTTTTTGTTTCGCCAGTGGCTTACTTTGTAATAACCGGCTATGTGCTTTTGGCGGGCTATTTTTTCTTCATGTTGTTGGGGCGTTTCAACATCGTGGTAGCGCGCTTCTCTATGATGCCTAATGGTGGCATGCCGACGCCTAACCTAAATCAGTGGGTGGTTGAAGGTTATTACCACACTTTGTTGGTGGTGTTGGTGTTTCTAATTCCAATGCTAACCATGCGCTTAATCGCTGAGGAACGTAGACGCGGCACCTTCGAACTTTTGGCTACTTCACCATTAAGTGTGGGTGAAATTGTGCTCGGAAAGTTTTTAGGGGTAGCTTTCGTGTTGTTTATTATGACGGCAGCGGTAGGTCTTTTCCCCCTGGTGTTGTGCCTTTTTGGCAATCCCGAGCTGCGCCCGATACTAAGTGGGCTACTAGGCTTGTTGCTGTTTGGTCTTTCATTCGCCAGCATCGGGATGGCGGTTTCCTCGCTCACTGAAAATCAAATTGTGGCTGCAATTAGTAGCATGGTGACTTTGCTATTGTTGTACGTGATCCATTCCCCAGTTGAATCTCTAAGTGGTGCAGCGGCTGACATTTTAATGTACCTGTCGCCTGTCGTTCAGGCACACGATCTAATTAAAGGCGTAATTGGGGTTAAGAACGTGGTTTATTTTCTAAGTCTAATCTCAGTTGGCCTCTTTTTCTCGCAGCGAGCGCTTGAAGCGCAGCGTTGGCGCTAAGAGGTAGGAGGATTTGCTATGACACGCTGGTATCGTTTCACTGGAATTCTAGGTTTAGTTTTGTTCCTTTTCGGGATTGGCGGTGGTCTTGTTCTTGAATCGTTTACCCAACCACTGATGCTTGCTCACCTGTTGGCAGGAACGATCTTGCTTATTACCTGGTTTTTCCTGGTTGGTGTGCGCACTGCTGGACAGGCTGGAGCTGTTGTGCGAGGCAGGACAGTTCGCTATGGAACCAATGCTATTTTGTACAGTGTGGTATTTGTCGGACTACTATCGGTCCTAAATTGGTGGGTTAATCGCCATGATAAGCGCTGGGATTTAACTGAGTCGGGGGTTTACAGCCTTTCTCCTCAGTCGGTCTCGGTAGTTCAAGGCTTAAAGCGTCCACTAAAGATTGTCGGAGTTGGAGATACACAGGCAGCCGACGATTCGCAGATGAAGGAGCTTTTTGAGTTATACGAATATCATAACCCCAAGTTGGTTAAGGCCGAAGTAATTTCCCCACGCACTAAGCCACAACTAATCGATACTTATGGCATCAAGCCCGGTAATCTAGTGTACATAGAGTACGGCGACGGAGAGGCTAAGGGAGTAAGTCGGTTAAATGAGTTTTCTGAAGAAGCCATCACCAACGGCATTTTGAAGCTTACGCGTGGTGAGGCCAAGAAAGTTTACTATGTGTCCGGCCATGACGAGCCCTCGATTACTCGTGATGGAGTGCAAGGTCTAAAGTTATTTGCAGAAGGCATTGCAGATGAGCATTTGAAGGTGGAGAGCATTTTGCTCTCCAAGAATTCTGCCGTGCCGGATGATGCAGCTGCAGTCATTTTAGCCGCACCCAAAAAGGCCTTGCTGCCGCAGGAGCGCGACATGCTCAAGGCTTATGTTGAAAAGGGCGGTCGCCTTTTGATGTTTAATGATCCGCGCACCACCAGCGATATTAAAGATCTTGCTGCTCAATTCGGGATACAGGTGGGCGATGATGTGATTATAGACCAAGTCCAACGGCTTTTTGACGCTCCGGCCCTGGGCGCTCAACCGGTAATCACATCCTTTGATACCCATCCTATCACCAGGTCATTCACACCAGAGACAGTTGTCATCTTTAATATCGCCTCTTCGGTCAAGGCGACCGGTCAGACTGACGCCAACACAAATTATTCAGATTTGGCAAAAACTGGACCAACGGCCTGGGGTGAGAAAAATCTTAGCCTAGTTTTCGATTCCACCGAGCCAACTGCTACTCTAGATAAGGATGACGTGGCAGGGCCTGTGTCTGTAGCTGTGGCCTATGAAAAACGCCTTAGCGCTAAGCCTGAAGGTGAGGCAGAAAAGGACGAGTCAAGATCCAGTTCTGACTTCGATAAAGTTGCCCGCGTGGTCGTCTTCGGTGACTCAGACTTTATCCAGAACCAAAATCTGCGCGTCTACAATAATCGCGATTTCGCTCTCAACGCCGTTAACTGGTTAGTTGGGGAAGAAGGAGGGCTCACTATTAGAGCCAAGTCGATGCGTGCATCGGTTGCCCCGATTCCACGCGATACCTTCATGATGATTCTGGCTTCAAGCTTTGTCTTGCCAGAATTGCTGCTGGTGCTTGGGCTCTTTATTTGGTGGAAACGCAGAACAGCTGACGCTTAGGGAGAGTTCGCCATGTCGCTCAGAAAAACGCTGCTGGTGGCAATATTATTCTTGGGTGCTCTGTATTACGTGCTGCAATACGATATTCCACGTGAGGCGGAGCGCGCCAAGAAGGGGCAAGTTTTTTCAGGCCTCACTCGTGAGGCCATTTCTTCCATTGAGATTTCTGCTGAGACTAGCTCCTTTACCCTAAATAACACTAAGCCTGTCGCTGCAAGCGGCGGTGAAAATGCCGACAAGGACATTGCGCTTGATAATTGGCGGAGCTGGGAGTTGGCGGAAGTTCCAGGGTCGCAGCTAGATCGGTCCGCTTTAAATGGTTTGTTGACCGCGATTCTGGGCCTAAAGTTGGAAGAACCCCTACCAAAGGATGATCTTAATTCCGATCTTTCTGTGTATGGTCTTGTGAAACCTGAGTTAACTGTGGCGGTGAAGGTCGGAGATAGGACCACCCAGGTTCAGTTCGGTAAGAATAATGACTATGTATCTAAGCGCTACGTGCGAATCGCTGGAGAGCCGGACATTTACTTACTGGGACCAGGCTTGTTCTCTGCAGCTAATCATCAAAAGATAGATTTTAGAAACAGGAATCCAATCGAGTTCATCGATGCTGATTTACAGCAGATTACTTTAATAGATGCGACGGGTTCTCAGATAAAGTTAAAAACAGGGGAGAAGCTTGCTTGGCGCATCGTAGAGCCAGGTTCCTACAGTGCGAGCGAGAATGCTTTGTCAGGCTTTGGGCGAGAGCTACGCGGAGTTCATGTTTCAAACTTTATTGATTCGCCAGAGAAGCTTGCTACCTATGGCTTAGAAAAGCCCAGCGTGCGCGTGCGTCTTGAGTTCCGTGAGTTGGCAAAGCGTGAGCCAGTGGAGTTGGCGCTAGGATTAGTAAAAAAGGACGGCGCTGAGAAAGTGTATGCGCAGTTGAATGGGCAGAAGTCGGTTTTGGAAATAGACGGCAATCCTATCAGTAAGTTACTACGCCCAGTGGATGATTTCCGTGAGCGCGAGTTGTTTAAGTTTGCTACCGATCAGGCTGTACAGCTCGACTTTGAGCTGTACAAGGCCGATCCAGTCAGCTTGATTAAGAAGGACAACGACTGGTTGGTAAATGGAAAGCCAGCTGACACAGCCTTTGTAGAAGAGTTGCTGAGAGCTTTGTCAGGCTTACGTGCTGACACATTCCCGAATGATAATCGCGATTATGGATTTGGCAATCCGCGCCTAAAGGTAGTAGTGCGTCTCCAAAGTGGTGGCGGGGACTTAAAGCAGACATCCGAGCGTTTACTGGTTATCGGCGACAGCGCTGGTCAGGATGCCAAGAGTGGCGTGCGTTACTATGCCGCGTCTGATGATAGGAAGGAGCCTTTTATCATCAACAAAGACAAATTTAAGGCGATTTTCCCGAGGCTTGATGTATTGCAGAAGGTCGAAGGCACCCCCACGCCGAGCCCAAAATCATGAGAGGAATAGCCCCATCGTATTCGCCCGCAGCCTCTAACATAGAAAATAAATTCGTCTTAAAGCATGAACCACATGGCGATGGGATGGGGCGCAGTTCTCGGGTCTTGTCAGAAATTTTGACTTTACTTGCGCTGCTTGCAGCTTTAGCGCTGGTAATTAGCGCAAGCTCTGCTGTCCCCTCAATTCTTCTTGTACTCCTGGCGCTAACAGTATTGTTGTTGCCAGCGCGTCTGCGTGTGCGTGCATGTTTTTGTGGACTGGGCCTCTTAGCCCCCATCTTACCTTGGGCTGGTAGTGGGTGTTTGTTAGGTTTTGGGCTGCTTGTTCTCTATTATCTTAGACGGCAGTGGTCGATAAGCGGGCTATTCTGGGCTGCTCCGTATTTGACTGTGGCGCTTGCATGGGTGTTAGGAGAGATCTGTTTTGGTTTCGATCTCGAGAGCATAAAATTTCCCCCCACTACCGCAGAAGGCTGGCGCGATCTTCTTGATTATTTACGTCTGTCTCCTCCAGCTTGGCTAACGCTAACTTTGCATGCCCTAAGACTCTACATGCTGTTAGGCTTGTTTGCTCTATTTAGGAACAATCTAGAGGGCCGGCTGTTATTTCTGCGTGGCTTAGTACTTGGCCTAGCCGTGAGCGTCGCTGCTGGCGCGCTTCAGATTTCTGGTGTGGCTCCCCAGTTCTTTGTGAACCAGGTGCCTTACTGGACAGGATTGAAGCGTTACGCATTGAGTTTCTCCGATCCTAATGCGGCCGGCGTATTCTTGGCGCTGTCCTTACCATTACTGATCGCGATGTGTAGTGTCGGCTCAAACAACGCTGAAGGGGCTAGAAAAAAATGGTACCCGCATTGGTTCCTTGTTCCGCTTATCCTGTGCCTATTGGTGCTTGGGATTCTTAGTGGCTCGCGTAGCTTCTTGCTCGGAATCGGCCTAGAAGTGTTAGTGGCGGCGATCATTTGGCGACCACGATTGCTACTTACGCTCCTTCTCCTCGGCTCTTTAGGGGCTGTTGCGCTGGACGCCCTGCGGGCTTGGGGTAGCTCATATTATGAAAGCGCTTTATATTTGGTGCCACCTGGCTCGCGCCGAATCGTCGATTCGATCAGTTTTATAAACTTGAATGAGACGTTCTTCAGTCGTCTAATATTTTGGCGCATTGGCCTCTCTATGTGGCTTGATCATTTTTACTTAGGTGTTGGGTTCCACAAATTTGCACAGTCGGTGCCTGTTTATTCCCAAGCCCTTGGAGCTGGGATTGGTGCATGGGCAGATAACTCCAATAATTTCTATCTTGGCCTATTAGCTGAGACCGGCCTGGTGGGGTTATTTAGTTTCCTGCTGTGCTGCTCAAGCCTTGAGCGCTCTACCGAGGGAACCAGATACGAGCGAGCGGCCTTGGTTTCATTAGTGACGCTCCTGTTACTTCTATTCTTTGGCCCGCATACTGATTTTGATGAAGTAAGTTTACTCGCTGCTGCTCTAATGGCAGGTTGTCTTCAACTACGAGCTAGGCAAATTGGGGTGCGTGTTCGAATGGGGGCGGCTCTGACGACAACCGTGCTGTGTGCGGCAATACTTATTTGTTCTAGCCGTGCCGAACGTGGTTTCTATTCATGGGAATCTGAGCAGGGTACTTTATTTCGCTGGACTGGACGCAGCGCCCAAGGCCTGCTGTCCTGCCTTCCTATAGTTACGCCAGATCATGCACAACAGCAGCTCCAAACCTATCGTGCCGCTTTGCGACTACGTTCTTTGTATCCGACACAAGATGCGCAACTGCTGAAAGTTAAAATTATAGCTGGGGGCATTGAGAAAGAAGTAACTTTCGCTGATAGGGGGCAGCGCATTGTTGAGCTTGAGTGCGGCGTCGTATCAAAAGTGCATTATAAGCTAGAGGTTAGTCCGCTGTGGGCGCCTCGACATATATTCGGCGGCTCTGACCCTAGGCTCTTAGGGGTTCAAGTTCTGGGTTCGTGATTTGGCCCGCTTTGAGGTGTGATTGCGCCGTTAGGGCTGGCCATTTATACTCGATAGGTCGTAGAGCTGTTGCAGGAAGTGTGGTTAAAAGCTTTTGGCAATACGCTAGTCTCGGGCATGCAGGCAGCGTTAGGGGTAGACCTAGCAGCTTGTGTCGCTAGGTTGGTAGTGCCACCCATTGGCCATTCCTCCGGAGGAATGGCCAATGCCTAAAAGGTGAAGTTTTACGACAACACGTTGGGCAGCAAGTATAGTCTCCGGAAAATCTTCAATTCGCATGTTCAAAAAGTTCCTGTGGTTCTGCTTTTTTTGTTCGCTGATGCTGCTTATCGTAGGCGGCGCCGGTTTGGTCTGGGGTTACTACTATATTACACGCGATCTCCCTAAACTAAAGAATGTCGAAGATTACCGCCCTCCGGCAGTTTCTCAGGTGTTCGCTGCAGACGGCACGCTTATGGCAGAGTTTTATGAGCAGCGTCGCTACCCAGCCCGCATCGCAGAAATTCCTGTAATGGTCCGGAACTGCTTTTTAGCAGCAGAAGATGCCAGCTTCTACTCTCACCCTGGTATCGATCCACAGAGTATTTTGAGAGCGATAGTTAAAAATATTCAAAGTGGTGAGTCAGCCCAAGGTGGTTCGACTATCACGCAGCAAGTAGTGAAAAACCTTTTGCTTAGCCCGGAAAAGAAAATTCAGCGTAAGGTTAAGGAGGCTATTCTTTCCTATCAAATTGAAAAGCGTCTCACCAAAGATGAAATACTAGAGATTTACTTAAATCAGATTTTCTTTGGTAACTCAGCCTACGGTATCAAGGCTGCCGCGCGCTTGTATTTTCATAAAGAACTAGCTGACCTTTCTCTGGCAGAGGGGGCAATGTTAGCGTCGCTACCCAAAGCCCCTTCGCGCTATTCCCCGCTCGGCCATATGCAGCGTGCCAAGCGTCGGCAACGCTATGTGCTAGACCAGATGGTTAAAGCTGGGTTTATCACGCAGGATGCCGCTGACAAGGCCTTTGACGATAAGGTCGATGTGTTTCAAGCGAGTGCAGCAAATATTTTTCATTCCCCGTACTACGTTGGTGAGGTGCGGCGTTTGCTCACAGAGAATGAGGCCTGGCGTAACCTCAACATAGATACTGATGGGCTACGTATTGAAACAGCCCTCGACACAAAGGCTGACGAGTTCACTGCGCGCGGTTTGCGCGTGGCATTGCGCGAGGCCGATAAGCGTCGTGGCTGGCGTGGGCCGATTGGTAGAATTGCCGGGGCTGATATAAAGGCTTACCAGGAAAAATATGGCCTGCAAGTTCCGGAGTCGCTTGAGGTGGACACTCCATACCCAGCGCTCGTGCTGGAGGTCCAAACTGCTAAAGGCCTGCTTAAGGTGCAGGTAGGGAAAACAAACGGCCTGGTCATTCTGAAAGATGAAACTTGGACCAAGAAACGTTTGGACGCCAGCGATAACGTGAGTTGGGTTGCGCTGGAGCAAACTCTTAAATCAGGTGACGTAATCGAAGTTGTTCGCAAACCGGCGCAGCTGGATAAGGCAGGAAAGCCAATTCAGCCAACATTTACTGATCAACTTTTCTCAGTAGATCAAACACCAGACTTAGAGGGATCGGCACTAATTCTCGATCCTTTGTCGGGACACGTTGTCTCGATGATTGGTGGTTATAGTTATCAACGCAGTGTGTTTAATCGAGCTACGCAAGGGCTGCGCCAACCTGGCTCAACCTTTAAGCCAATCTTGTATTTAGCTGCCGTTGATGGCTTTCAGTATACGCCAGCAACTATCGTATACGATGCCCCGCGCACATTCCGTGTCGGAGATGAATTTTGGACCCCTAATAACTTTGACGAGAAATTTCTAGGTCCGATTACATTGCGCACGGCTCTCGAAAAGTCGCGTAATCTTGTGTCAGCAGATATCGTGTCGCGCATTGGCATTGATGCGGTAATTCAATACGCGCGTAAGTTGGGTATCACGAGCAAGCTGGGGCGAAATTTGTCACTATCACTTGGAAGTAGCGAAGTAACATTACTTGAGCTAAGCCGGGCTTACGGCGTATTTCCGGCAAAGGGAATTCTGGTCGATTCTGTTATTATTACGCGCATTACTGATCGTTTTGGACGTGAAATATATAACGCCGAGGCTGACAAACTATCGCATGCGCGCAGAGTCGTGAATGAGAATAGTGCTTTCATTATGGCGAACATGATGAAGGGGGTTGTCGAGCATGGCACTGGTTACAAAGTTAAGGAGCTTGGCCGCCCTGTCGCTGGCAAGACGGGCACATCCAACGATCAAATGGACACCTGGTTCATAGGCTATACGCCAAATTGGGTGTGCGGTATCTGGATTGGGTTCGACGTTAAGAAGACGATCGGCGATAAGGAAACTGGAGGTAAGGTCGCGGCGCCAGCTTTCTTGTATATAATGCGTGACTTTCTAAGTTACGAAGACGCCAACAATTATGAGCGTCTCAACTCAGAGGCCAAGGCCGAGGCTGAGCGCCTAGGTGTAGCGTATGTAGCACCTGAACCTTTGCAGCCGCTGGACTTTAGTGTCCCAGACGGTGTCGATCCATTTTGGATCAATAAGGAGACGGGTTTGTTGGCAGAGCAGGGCAGTCCTGGCTCTTTCCTAGAATACTTCGTACGGGGCACGGAGCCATCCAAGACTGCGCCAGAGGAAGCTGATACATCCAGCTATCTGGAGTCGCCGGACCTATAGGCCGCTAGTGTAATTGCGATCTAGATACTTAGTTTGAGCGCATATGCTAAATGGCTTACTCACTGAAAGCTGGCCGAGTTGCTCAAATTTAGTAATACGGCTAGATAGACCGCAGCTGGGTGGGCCTGGGATCCTGCCTTAGCACATACATGTGACTAAAATAATCACTATCGCTGCGTTCCTTCGAGAAGAACTTAAGTAAGCGCTTCGTGGAATGAGTGAGGCGCTCCTTAGGCAAGAGCACAATGTTATCGTGAAATCTCAAACGAAGATATAAATAGCCTTGCTCTTCGCTACAGCATGAACGCACATCGAAGCAGGCTGAGTGGGATGTGATCTGCGCTCCAAGGCCATTGGCCATCTGCTTTGTCACCCGCTTTGAATTACTTTCAAAAATAATAACTGGCCGACAGCGACGTATTAAATGGCGAGCGCCGAAGAAAACAAAAGGCTCTGCTCCTTCCACATCTACCTTAATCAGGTCTACCTTTCGAATCTTATTGCGACTACAGAAGGTACTTAGTGGTACGCACTTAACTTTTTGGCCTCCGATGCCGAGGGCGAGCCCTCCATAGTTATAACGCGGAGCATCACCTTGGTAGGTCGGCGCCAGACCTATACCCATACCGTCACGTGATGTTCTCTCCATAGCGGACGTACAGTAGCGGTGTGCTGCTCCAAGTTGATAGGGGGTGCAGTTTTGTATTCCGTTATCGTATAGATTTTTCTGCAAAAGTTTGAAGATTGGAAGTTGCGGCTCAAACGCAAACACACGCCCCAAAGGCACGCAGCGGCTCAAATAAGTAGCATAGGTGCCAATATGCGCCCCAATATCTAAGATATTCCCATTTTTAGGTAAAGTCGTGGCCAAAAAATATAGACAGAAGGATTCGTAAAAAGAGCGCTCCTTTCGCATGTGCGGGCCAATGTACTGTTCAGACTTTAAGCAGGTGAGCTTGTAAGAAGCGGATCTCCGGTCAAACGGATTACTGACAGCGTATGTGCATGTATTTTCTGGGACAATATTTGGCCTGCTATTCCGCATAAAATGTAATGTTAGCATAAAGTGCCACCAAAAATATTGATACCAAACTTTTTAGGCACGAGGCTTTTGCCCAGAGCTTCTTTGGTTAATATCTGAATCTGGCACGTTGGGTGACAATCGCTGACCCAAGCACTCCAAGGCAAAACAGATCTTCCTCGTCTTGCTATGCGACGTTAGTAGCCTTTAATAAAATGGGTGGAATTGTATTTTCCCTTAGGATAAGCAGGAACTATCTGCTGATATAGACCTTAATATCTTGAATCAGGTCATCCTTGCGTAGCTTCTGCAAAACATTAAGCCCTTTAACGACTTTGCCAAAGACAGTGTAAGCGCCATCCATATGTGGGGCGTCACTTAACAGGATATGGAACTGGCTGCCATTTGAGCGGCGCTCCGGGTTTATGTAGTCCGGCTGACGAGCCATACCCAGCGTTCCAAGTTCATGTGGGTGTTTGTTGAACTCTGCGGGAAGCGAATACCCGGGTCCACCACTTGGCTTACCATCCGGCGAACCGCCCTGAATAACATATCCTGGGTAGTAAAGGTGGAAACGCCGGTTTCTATAAAATCCCTTGTCTGCAAGGTACTTGAAGTTGGCAACGTGCCATGGAGCATCTTGTGGATAAAGCTCAAAGTATATTTCACCTTTGCCTGTGTAAATTATGGCGCTTTGTAGCTTCTGTAGTTCTTGCTTGGGTGGAAGATTGAAGGGGGGATCGCTCTCGGCAATTACTTGGCTCACCAAGGGCCCTAGAAAAAGCAGCACAAGCAGAGTCCAATACGAAACCAGGGGCAGTCTAGTGGTTGGCAGTCGAGCCGCCAGGGGGCTGAAAAAAGTTGTTAAACCAGAAGGTTGGCTCGTCTTTTTCACTACTAGCGCTATCGTAGTTCGCTTGGAGAATCTTTGCATGGCTAGCAGGGACTTTTGGAAGAGGCTGCCATGGGTGGAGGTTTTAGAAGAGCAGCGCTCTAAACTTGATAATTTTGATATGGCTGCGGGCATGGCGCACGCATAATGCCGCAGATTGTCAAACCGCATAAGGAGCATTTTTGAAACCACTTCTAACCGATTTACAGTTTGTCGATTTATCGCTAACTTGTTGTTTTGTCTATGAGCTAGTAACAAAACAAGAGCTGCTGGACGGAACGATCGGGGTACTTAGGCCGCTTAAAGGGTATGTCGATGTAGCGTTGCTACAATGGTGGCCCCTTTTAAGCCAAATAATTAGTCTTAACTATCGTTCCATCAAGCCAGGCCCTTCTTTTGTTATCTATGCTTAGGGGGCTACTGTTTATTTTGCGCCATAGTTGAGCTGGTAGGCAATTGGCCAGATTCGGTGCCAGATAAAGCTAGGAAATCGAAGAGTCTTTTCATCTTGAGCGAACTACTACTGCCTAACTGAGAATACGTAATAATGATGAAAGGTATTACTTCGCTGCTATTGAATTTTGGGAAGCCCATTCGAAGCGGCTTTCATCGCTCTAGCTGTGTGACCAGCAGCGCTGTCCGATCCTTGGGAATCGCAATATTTAGCGCAGCCGTTCTAATTGTAGGCTCTTTGAGCGCGGAACAGCGTGAGTTGAAGGCTGATAATATCGAAAAAGTCGATGCTGTACTCTTGCTGGATGCCTCGGGCAGTATGCGAGTGACGGACCCTAAGCGCCTTCGGGACGAAGGAGCCAAGCTTTTCATTCAATTCTTGAAGCCAGGCGACAGACTATCAATTGTTGCTTTCGATAATGAAGCTCGCGTAATACGGCCACTTAGTCCATATGAGCGTGAGCAAACTGCTTCCATAAACCAACAGCTTTCCCAAGTGGGAGACTCGGGTGAGTACACTGACATTTTATCTGGCGTAAGAGCGGCCAAGGATATTTTGGAGAAAGAGGCCCGCGAAGACGCAAACTCAGTAATTGTACTGTTGTCTGATGGAAAAATGGATCCGAACCCAGCAGTTGGCTCGTCCCCCCTTCTTACCGCCGACTTGATGAACAATTATGTTCCTGAGCTTAAGGCTAAGGGGATTAAGATTCATACGCTGGCCTTTAGCGATCAGGCAGATAGGGAGCTATTGCAGCAGATTGCCTTGTCGACTGAGGGGTCGCATTGGTTCACGCCGGATGCAGATAAGGTGCATGAGTCTTATGCAGACCTATTCCTGGTTGTTAAAAAACCGCAGATGCTTCCGCTTACCTCTAAGGGTTTTCGCTTAGATGGCAATGTCGAAGAGGCTACATTCTATATTAACCGAGAAGATGGCGGGGATTTGCAGTTGCGTAGCCCTAGTGGGAAAACGCTTGATTCAATAAACCATCCTGCTGAGGTGAAATGGTTTAAGGGGCAAAAGTTTGATGTTGTTACAATCGTTAAGCCTGAAGTGGGAGACTGGCAAGTTCAGGGGCTTATCTCTACGGAAGGCTTTGCTACGTTGTTAACTAACCTCAAGCTTGTGACTGACTGGCCTGCGACAGTAAATGTGGGTAGTCCTCAGCTTCTGCAAGCTCGCTTGTATGAGTCTGAGAAGCCAGTGATCCTTCCGGAAATGGCGGGCTCAACGCGCTTTGCCTTCCAAATCATTCCTACCGATCGTGTCTCGGAGCCAGTACTGCGTGAAACTTTGTACGACGATGGTACGCATGGCGATAAGATTCCTCGTGATGGAATATTCTCGTACTTAGTCGACCTTAGGGACCCTGGCGAGTACAAGTTGCAAGTCGTGTCTAACGCCCCCACATTTGAAAGGCGGCAGCAGATAAGTTTCCGCCTTAAGCCGCGAGTTATTTCTCTATCTGTTTCTGGAGGGCAGGATTCAAAGTCTGATCACGCTGCTGCCGAAGGTGAGTCAGATGCTCATGCTGGGCATGGCGAAGAGGGCCAGACAGGACATGGCGAGGGGCAAGCGAAAGGCGAGGAAACTCCAGTTACGGGACAAGTATTTTTGATTGAACTTAGTCCAGATGTTAGCGCGTATAAGAACATTGAAGTGAAAGTTGTCGCTATTGATAAGAATAAGAAGCGCTTCTCTGTCCCAGTTGGATCTGGTGGCGACGCCTTGACCTACCGTGCTGCTGCTTCTGCGCTTCCGCACGACGGAATTTACGAGGTGCAAGCTTTCCTTAGCGCCGAAAAGAAAAAGGGGCGTGTAAGCGAGGAAAGCAACGAGTTGCTTTTTGAAAAGATTACACTTGAGGAAGGAGAGGTAGCAGAGGAGGTTTTGGTTGTCGAAAAGAAACAAGAGCCAGAGTCCCCGCTGCTTCCGATTATTCTTGTGACCCTGGTTAATATAGCCGCTGGCGGAGTGTGTATTACTTTGCTGCGAAAGTCGTCTGTGCAGGCTTCGTTTACTCTTCCTACCTTTGCCCCGCTTTCGGATGTCGAGGCAGCGATCGCGCACCTTGAAAGTGTAGCAGCTCAGACTGAGATTGATATTAACGATCCACGCTTGGCCGAGGATAAAGTATCAGCGCTTCCACTGCGAGGTGTCCCAGCAGGCACTGCAGCTACAGCTGCTCCTGCCGCGAGCGAGGCAGCCCAAGCAGCACCTGAAGCTGGGTCTGCCCAAGAGTCCACTGAGGCTGCGCCTGCCGCAGATGCAGCCGCACAAGGGGCAGAGGCTGGCGAGGCAGCCCAGGCGCCAGAGGGTGAGCAGGAGGCCAAGGAATAGGCGCACATATGGTGATGATTATCGTCATAGCCCTGGTTGAGTTCGTCTTGGTAGGCGTTGTGATGTTCTTTATCCTCAAGAGCACACAGAGCTCTGGTAGTGCCGCGACTGGGATGGCTGCGCTTAAAGGTAGGCTAAAGGAGGTAACTGCCCTTAAGGATAAGCTTGAAGAGCTTTACCTTGCCATGATTGAGCTTCCGGGAGTTGCGGCGAAGGGGCGAGAAGTTAAAGGGTTGCAGGAAGCTGTAAAGGCGGAACGAGGTCGCATAACTATAACGCAGGCCGAGCTTGAAACCATCGAAACACGCTTGCGTGAGTTAGAGGAAATTGAGCGCGAACTTGAGGCCAGTGGAATCGAGACCAAAGAAGAGCTCAATATTCTCAAGAAAAAAGAGAAAGAGCTGGCTCAGAAAAATGATTCCTTGAAACAGCAAATTGCTGCTTCGGCTGAGCAAATGGAAATGTTTTTAGGGCAAATTGAAGCCAGCGCTCAGGTAAAAGAGCAGCTCCAGACGATGAAGACTCAGCTGATTCAAACTGAACAAAAGGCAACTGAGATGTTGCTACAGATTGAGCAGGGTAACGATCAGTACTTCCTTTTGAAACAGCGCTATGACGCGCTGGACATCGAGTACGCACAGCTTTATGAGAAGTTCTCTGAAGCGGAAGCGATGATGGGCCAGAAAAAAGAGGAATAGCCTCATTCCTAAGTGTTATAATGAGGCAAGTCTAGTTAGCTAATAATATTAACTATTTTGTCGTATCGCCGTTGTCGCGCAGCGCGTACTCAGAGTATTCAACTGAATGAGACATTGATGCGATATCGAAAGGGGTTCCCGGATTCTACAGACGGGAGCATGGTCGCAGCTGCACGGGTTGAATTCAATGAGCGCTTGAAGAATCATATCGAGACTTCATGATATCGCTCCATTCGCATAGCGTTGTGCGCTACATCAAATCTTGCGGATCCATATCAAGCACAAGTCGTACTTTCTTAGATTTGTAGCGTTCTTGGTTAAGCACATGCATAACTCGCAACAATTGTGGAGCGGCTGCTGCCTTAATAAGCATGTGCGCGCGCCAGTGGGTCTTAATTTTAGCAATTGGAGCGGCAGTCGGACCCAATATGGTAATGGGGAGTTTTTCTTCCCGCGCGAATGTATCTAGCTGCATCCTGAGTCTGGCTAAGGTGTCGCGCGCCAGAGTCTTGTCGGCTGAGCTAGCCAATATGCGCAAGAGGCGACTTTGGGGCGGATAGTTTGTCTTAACCCGGCGCTCCAGCTCAAAGGCAGCGAATGCGTTGTAATCATTCTGCGCTGTGTGACGTATGCTGGGGTGCTGTGGAATGCGGGTTTGCAGAATTACTCTGCCAGGTTTGTCGCCGCGGCCTGCGCGCCCGGCTGCTTGTGTTAGAAGTTGAAATGCTCGTTCACTAGCGCGGAAATCTGGAATGTGCAGGCCGATATCACAGTCGACTACACCGACCAATGTTACACCGGGAAGATCATGCCCCTTCGCAATCATTTGTGTGCCTACCAGAACTTGCAGCGTCCCATCGCGGACTTGATCGAGAATCCCGCGATAAGTTTGCTCATCCAGGGCGGAATCACGATCAAGCCTGCCAATAGCAACTCCTGGTAGCAACTCAGCAAGCTCCTCAAAAATTTTTTCTGTTCCTGCTCCGCGTTGCTCCAAAACTCCAGGACCCTTATCCTCAGTGGGGGTGCAGGCTGAACAAAACTGCGGCGGAACCATGGTTAGATTGCAGTAGTGACAAAGTAGTTCATTGCGAGTGCGATGGTAGGTTAGAGTGACAGAGCAATTCGGACACTCAATTACGGTGTTGCAATTCTTACACTGAAGATAGCTAGCGAATCCTCTGCGGTTATAGAGTAGGAAAGCCTGCTCACCGCGAGCTATTACCTCCAAGAGAGATTTTTGGAGTTGCGGGGAGATACTGCGTGTTGGCATATCCCAAGGCGCAATTTTATTAAGATCGACAATTTCGACACTTGGCTGCTGAGTGCTACCGGGCCGTGTAGGTAGGTTAAGTAAAGTATAGTGCCCCGCTTTTGCATGGGCGTAACTTTCTAGAGACGGGGTGGCTGATCCCAATACGACCGGGCAGTTCTCAAGCTTGCCACGAACTAGGGCCAAATCACGTGCATGATAGCGCAAGCCTTCCGCTTGTTTGTAGGAGCTCTCATGTTCTTCATCGACAATGATCAATCCGAGCTTGTGTAGCGGTGCAAAAATTCCGGAGCGTGCACCAATCGCTACATGTGCGCGTCCTTCAAGCAGTGCGCGCCAAGAGTCCCAGCGTGCGCGTCGATTTAGTGCGCTATGCAGAATAGCCAAATTATCGCCAAGTCTTACTCTGAAACGATCGATAAGTTGGGGCGTAAGCGCTATCTCAGGGACAATTACTAGGGCCGATTTTCCCAGAGTTAAAACTTCACGAATTGCCTCAATATAGACTTCAGTCTTGCCGCTACCAGTCACGCCATGCAGTAAAAATGGGCTGTAAGTTTCTGCACATAGCGCTTTCGATAATATTCCTAAGGCGTCGCGTTGTTGCGCGGTGAGCTTTACTTCCGTCTTGGCCCACCTCGGTGCTTGTGTGCTGGGGAGATACTGATCGACTAGTTCTGCTTCTGTTACCAAGACTATTTGGGCCGCGGCTAGCGCCCTAACAGCTGCAGGTGCGCCGCGAAATTCTCGCGTTAGCGCTTCCATCGGAAGCGGCTGTTTTTCGTGCTGCAGTCGTTCGACTATCTTCCGCTGCAGCGCGCCCCGTAATGAGGCGCTGCTTGATAGACCTATGAGTTGCACCAGCCGCTGAAACTTGCGTGGAGCGATCGGGGGTATTGCTACGTCGATCACATTAGCGAGCGAATCACCATAATATTTTGCTATCCACTCAAAAAAACGCAGCTGGCTGACTGAAAAACACGGTCGGCCCTTGCCATCAGTGCTGACTGGTTTGAGCTTAATGTCAGCCAGTGATTGTTCACGTTCCTCGGTCAGTGGAAATTTTGAAACTACATATCCATGTGCGTGGCGCTTGCCAAGCGGTACGACAACACGGCTCCCTATTTCTACATCTTGTTCGATCTCCTCGGGCACCGCGTAGGTGTAAGCTTGAGGCAGCGGGGGGATAACGATGTTTACAAGATTTGGCATTGCGGCCTAGGTAGAACGGGATTTTGCGATTGCGTTGTTCGGTATATCACAACAGCAGGTGAAAGTAGAGTTCGCATATGCTGCTCCAAAGTTATTTATTAAATCAAACGGCTGTTTCGTCCGCCCACAACTACCAAACGGTCTTGGCTCCTATAGGCGCGTAAAAATTAGCTGCAACCAGTTGGGTTGACAGGCTTTTTGAAAGAAGCACGCTGTACATTCACTACCACTGTCATCAAGCTCCCCACGTTCGGAGTATTACGGTGGTTGAAAAAGGAGACTGTTCCGCAAGTCATTAAAAGTGCTTGCGGCAGAATCAGAGTACTACCGCGCCCCCAAAACATGCATCATATACCAAGATTATGGGCTTCAAAGATTTCTTTAAAAAGCAAGAATCACTCATCGCTATCGATATAGGCGCATCATCGATCAAGCTCTTAGAGCTGGATATTTCGGGTGCTCGGCCAAAGCTGCTCAATATTGGAAGCGCTAGTCTAAGCGGCGACATTTTTTCTAACAATGTGATCACAAAAACTGATAAGGTTTCTGAGCAGATTACAGCGCTGCTGGAAGCAAATTCAGTTGCAGATAAACGCGTCATTACGGCTGTGCCTGGACCGGCCGTGTTTACCAAGAAGATCAAAATGCCCAAGGTCGACCTAGTCGAACTTGCAGGAAACATACAACTTGAAGCTGGTAATTTTATTCCACACAACCTTGAGGCGGTCAGGTTGGATTACCACATCATCGGTGAATCTGGTAAGAGCCAGCTGGATGTGTTGGTAGCTGCGGTTAAGGATGAGATCCTTGATAGTTTCATGGAATGCTTTTCGCTGGCTGGCTTGGAAGTTGCTGTTGTCGATGTCGACTTTTTCGCCATGCAAAATATGTTCGAATTAGGCTATCCGGACCTTGTTAGTAAGACGGTAGCGTTAGTGAACATGGGGACTCGCTACTCCAGTATCAATATTTGTAAAGGTGGCGATTCGCTGTTTACCGGAGATGTGGCGGTTGGCGGCAAGCTCTTCACTGATGGCATAGTTGAAGTTATGGGGGTCAGTGCTGATGAGGCGGAAGCCCTCAAACGTAAAGGCACTACATCTGGTAGTGGCTCTAAAGCTGCTGATGATGCGATGGCTGGGGCGATCCAAGATGTAATAGATAGGAATATTGAATACGCGGCAGGGGAGCTAAATCGCCAGCTGAGTTTCTTCTGGAATGCCTCAGGTGCGGATGAAGCGATTGACTCAATTTTGTTAAGCGGCGGCGGTTCCTTGGTTCCAGGATTGGTATCTGAGCTAAGCGAAAAAACAGGCATTCGATGCGAGGCTTTAAATCCGCTCAAGGGTGTTGAGATCGGAGATGGCTTTGATTCCGCTTATATTCAAGAGCTTTCACCCTTCATGTCTGTCGCGGTAGGTATGGGAATTCGTAGCCCCGGCGATAAAATAATTCCCGAATACGAGGAGGCTTAAGGCATGATTAAGATTAACCTCCTTGGAGAGGACACAGTTGTCGATAATTCGCACAATTTGCTGATTGCGGCTTACGTGGCTTCGCTCTTGGTGTGCCTAGGCATTTTCTACTATCTGAACGACTCCATCTCTGTGGAGGTAGCTCAAAAGACCACCGAAGCTGGCAAATTGGAGCGCCAGCTAGCAGCTTTGCAGGAAACGACAAAGGAAGTGAAGGAGTTAGATCGTAAGCGCGCAGAGTTAAATGACAAGCTTGTGGTAATAGCTACGCTTAAGCGCAACAAAGTTGGTCCAGTTAAAGTTATGGACGATCTCAACATGTCTCTTCCGGAGCGTGCCTGGCTTACGGACATTAAGGAAAGCGGAAGTATTCTCAGAATCTCAGGCTTTGCGCTGGACAATCAGACAATTGCGACATTCATGAAAGATCTGCAGGCCTCAGAGTACTTTACCAGTGTCGATTTGGTAGAAACCAAGCAGGTAGAAGAGCGTGGCGTGAAGGTCAAGGATTTCACGTTGGATGCCAAGATTAGCTACACAGGCAAGTTGCGTATAAAAAAATCAGATGAGGCAGCAGGGCCCACAAAGTCGTAGGTTTTTTGTTCTAGAGAGATGGAAGGATAATGAATCCCCTACTTCAAAATTTCATGGAGCGCCCAACTAGCCAAAAAGTTGCTTTTTGGGTGGGCAGTATTTTGTTGCTCAGCTTTCTGTTTTGGCAATATTTTTACAGCCCGCAGCTGAGTGAACAGGAAAAGTTGGCAAGCAAGATTGAGGACCTTCAGAGTAAGATCGGGCACGAGCGGCGTCTGGCTGCAAATTTGTCCAAATTCCGAAAGGAAGTTGAGGAGCTGGACGTAAAGCTAAAGTTTGCGTTGCAAGAATTGCCCGATGAGCGCGAGATCCCAGATCTACTCGCTAATATTTCGACTCTGGCGCGAGATGCTGGTTTAGAGGTTAACCTATTTAAGCCAAGTCCAGAGGTGTTTCGTGAGTTCTACGCTGAAGTGCCTGTTAAAGTGGCTGTAACGGGTAGCTTCCACCAAGTAGCAACGTTTTTCGATGAGGTTGGGCGTTTGCCTCGAATTGTTAACATCAATCAAGTTAGCATGGTTGAGCCGAAGATCGGCGAGGATCGAATCACAATAGCTTCTGAGTGCGTCGCCACAACTTTTCGTTACTTAGACGAAGCTGAGCGCATCAAAGCTCCTGGTGAGTCTGATTCCAAGAAGCGCAGGAGAAAGTAGCAAAACGCCGTTATTTTCCTGCTCTTTTGCTCACTTGAGAGTTTCGCGGTTTGAAACTTTGATTTAAATCCGCGAAATTTCACTAGGTTTAGGCGGTTTTGTATTGACAGGTGACCAGGTTGTTAACTATTTGAATAGGACATTTAGCACCTTGGTTACCTGCCTGGAGAGTATCGTTAGCTGTCCTAATTCACTTCGGTGATGAACTCATCAAGGTGGCAAGCTTAGGCAAAGGGACTTTGCTTATTGCTTACTGGTAATGGCGGTAGGTATTATCGTTAAGGTTTTTGCCTCATCGCCGAGGATGGTTTTAAAGTCTTGAGTCATGTTTACAATAGTTAGTTAGGGAGAGTCTCATGAACGTTGCCGCTAGAAATTCGCGGGTGCGTCGTCTTGCAATTCTGCTTGCGTCCATTTCCCTTGTCTCCGCCTGTGCTGGCCGCACGCCGACTACTGCCGATAATTCCGGCAGTGAAATGATGGCGTCAAATGGCACTGTAGCTGGATCGACACTTGGGACAGAGACAGCAAATACAGATACGACAACCGACACCACGACCATCGACGCCCCCAAGGGCGACACTACCGGTGAGGCGACTCAAGAGAGCGCGATAGATACTCGCTCTAATGTTGCCCTTTCTCAGCCTTTCAGCAGCCCAGCTCGCGATCTTAAGAACGAGCCTGCTCCTAGCGAAGAGAAGGATGAGCACGGTAAGGCTGGCGAGGAAGAACATCATGGCGCCAAGCTTGTTGGCTTGAGCATTGAGAAGCTCAGCGCTGGGTCAAATGCCGTTGTGGCCGACATGAAGTCCCCTGGCTTTTTCACGCTGAAGAAGACCGCTCCATCAGAGTATGTGTTGACCCTTGAAGGTGCAGGTCTTGACTCCAGCATTTCCCAGGCGCTTGTCTCTCCCCCGAGCAGTGGTGCGATCCGTTCTGTTCGCCCAGTTACCAAGGGGAATGACGTAGCGCTTCGAATCTTCGCTCAACCCGGATCTAGTCTAACCGCCAGATCGGAGAATAACAAAATCATCGTGAGTGCCGCTCAGGATACTCTTGCTCAGAGTGATGCACGTGCTCAGCTAGCAGCTGAGAAGGATGCTTCAGCCAAGCCAGCAGCTGCAGATGCCGCCGCTGACAAGACAGCTGAGGGAGATAAGGACAAGAACGCCACTGCTGCCAACGCAGGCGCTGATGCCGGCCTCGACAGTGATGTGCGATCTCTTCTTGAAGACACGCCAAAGTACACTGGGCGACTTATCTCTCTAGATCTTCAAGATACCGACATCGATAATGCCTTGCGCATTATCGCTGAGGTTTCGAACTTGAACATTATTGCGAGCGAGGACGTTACTGGTAAGGTTACCTTGCGCTTGATTGATGTTCCTTGGGATCAAGCCTTGGATGTGATCCTCAAGACCAATGGCTTGGATAAGGTGCAAGAGGGTAACGTTATTCGTATTGCTCCAGTTGAAAAGCTGCGCCAAGAGCGTGAAGCTTTGAAGCAGGCACAACAAGCTGAGGAAGAGCTTGAGCCGTTGTCAGTGCGCTATATTCGCATTAGCTACGCTAAGGCCTCTGAATTGAAGCCCCTGGTAGATACAGTTCTATCTGAGCGCGGATCGGCGACGTACGACGAGCGCACCAATCAGCTGATCATTAAAGATATCCGCAAGGGTATTAAGAATGTAGCTGAGTTAGTGGGCAAGCTAGATTTACGTACGCCTCAGGTATTGCTTGAGACTCAGATCGTTGAAGCGAGTCGCAGCTTCCTGCGTGAGCTTGGCGCTGAGCTTGGCTTCCAGTATCTGCGTTCGCCTGATGTGGGTACGGCCACTGGCTACAATTTCCCCAACAGCGTTGAAATCGGTGGTGGACTTGGAACTGGCAATTCTGCCTCAGCATTCCCAGCAGCCGTTTCACAAAGCGCTGGTTCGGCTGTTAACTTCTTGTTCGGAAGTGCAGATGGTTCGAAGTCCTTAGACACTAGAATCTCGGCACTTGAGTCCGAGGGACGCGTACGCGTAATTAGCCGTCCTGCTGTTGCTACAACAAACAACAAGCAGGCTACGATTAAGAGCGTTGAAAAAATCCGCGTTAAGACTCCTAGCGGCGGTAACACCGTGCAAGTCGGTTCCGGAGCTACCTCAAGCGGCAACGGTGGCACAGCAACAGAGATAATCGAGATTGGTATTACTCTGACTGTTACACCGCAGGCCTCGCCAGACTACTACGTGCTATTGGACGTCGATGCGAAGTCCAGCACCTTCGGCGATCGCTTGGTGGATGGTATTCCATCCGAGCGCGAGCGTAGTGCAACTTCATCGGTACTCGTGTCCAGTGGACAGACCTTCGCTATGGGCGGCATCTACAAGATTGCTGACAAGGATAACATCGACGGCGTGCCCTTCTTGAAAGACATTCCGTTCCTTGGTCACTTGTTCCGTCACACCAAGCTCGATAAGTCCGATGAAGAGCTGATATTCTTCATCACCCCACGCATCGTCGAGGGGAGCTTTGATGACGCTGCGATGAAGGTTGCCTCGTAATTTTAGGGAGTGTCTCTATGCGATTGTCTGTGACTAACATGAATAAATTAATTGCTGGCGTCTTTGTCGCAGGTTCGCTGTTCGGCTGCGGTTCAGCCACCAACAACGACCAGGGCGTTACCTTCAACTTCTTAGGATTCTTTGAATCTTCCGGTACTGGGACAGGTGATCTGCCAACCGCATTAGGTAGCATTTCATTCCCCTTGTCCGATCCGGATGCAGAGGATGTCAGTGAGGGAAATAGCTCGGGTGCCGGTTCGGTCAACGCAGTTATTGCCACTGAAAACTTCCTAGGCTGCCAGGGCCTGCGAGCTGACAGAGTGTACTTGAGCTACACAGTGCCAGGTGCGCTGGAGAATCCACCTTCAACAACAGTGGTTGTTTCAGCCTTGATGGGACCAAGCTCCGGTGGTGCAGAAGCCGCTGCGGCGTGCACATCATCGCTGCCAGCTGGTTACTTGAACCTTTCAAGTCGCGCATTTGCTACGATTGCTGTTGTTCCAGCATCAATTCGCCAGTGGATGATTTTGAATAAGGCCTCGTTGCCTGAGCCTCCATTCAATATGATCGTTTCGGCTACTATCGGCGGCGTAAGCACAGCCGGTGACCGCTTCGAGTCGAATGAAGGCGAGCTAACCGCACAGGTCACACCGGACATCGTTATTAGTCCAAGTACTGGCGGTTCCTCATCATCCGGCAGCGGTGCTTAGTTCAGCGGGGGCAGAGATTAAGGAAAGGTTACGCTTATGAAGAATAATAAAGTACGTTCGTTAGTATTCGGAGCGGCCCTCGTTGGCGTTGGGGTGGCATTAGCATGCTGCTCTGGCGGCACAGATGGCGATTCGGCTGGTGATTCAGCAGTTAATGATTTTGTAGGTGGTGCCGGGAGTTCCGGCGACATCAGGGTATCTGTTAACGATACCGACTTTGGCGTCTCTGAGACAGCGGGCTTCGGTGTAAAGGTTACCGATGCTCAAGGTAACGGCGTACAGGGAATTAAAGTTTCGTGTGATTCTGAGACGGGCGTCTCAATTCTTGAGCCTACTACTGGATCAGAGATTACGGATGCTGGTGGAAATATCAGCGGCGTGATCGGATGTAAGGCACCTGGTAGTTACCAGTTTGCGTGTCGCCTGCCAGTTGGCGCCAATATGCGTCGCTTTGTCGACATTAAGTGCCGTGGCCCAATTCCTGATGGATTCACTGGCTGGGATAATGCTGCCGGCGGCGGCTTGGGCGGTGGTTCTGATACCTCCGGTAGCGGCGGCGTTGGTGGTACAGATTCAGACGGCGTAAGAATTAGCCAAATGGTATTAATTGACGATGGCAGCGTTGGTTCAGATCCTGAGACAGTGTCATTCTCGATCGACACTGAGCAGGGCATCTGCTCAAGTCAGGAAGGTGATACTCCACCGACACCGACACCAACTCCAACTCCAGTTATCACATTGGAGCCATTCTTTGATACTGTTGCTATCTTGAAGGTAGTGAATAACACCAATCAGACAGTATTCTGTAACACAGCTAGCTTTAAGGTAGCCTCAGCAAGCACATTGGCGAACTCAGGGACTGACTATGTGTCTGGCACTCTAAGTCTTGTTGGCGAAGCTGATGCTCTAGAGGGCGGCGGCGGAACAGGGATATTCAGGGTACTTGTGTTTGACGTAGTTGATGGAGCAAAGCGCTTCTTCGGTTCGTCCACAGACATTCCTGATAACTATGGATTCAAAGCTGTAACTATGACTCTAAACTGTGTCAACGATGTTGGAAGCGACATCGAGATTACAGCAACTCAGACATTGAGCTTTGATAACTTCAATAGATGCCCATAAGCTAACTTGTGGAAATTTATTGACCGAAAGAGCCTGCCATCGTGCAGGCTCTTTCGTTTTGAGGGGAGCGAATTAGTATGCCTTTTGACGAGAAGGACCTACAGACTCTGGTACAGAATGATGCTGGGCACCCAGCATTTGTTGAGTTGGCTGAGGGGCTGTATGGGCGTGGGCTATTAAAGGAAGCTTTAGAGGTATGTTTAAAGGGGCTTTCACGGAATCCATCAGCACATATTGGACGGCTGCTTCTGGCTCGAATTTACTTCGAGCTAGAGTGCTATCCATTCGCAATTCGCGAAATTGAGCTTTTGTGCCGAGCTTTGCCCAAGGTACAAACGTTGCGGCGTATTCTGGAGCGTCTAGCCCCAGCACGAGCAGCCCGATTGCCAGCCGCTGAGGTGCTAGCTAGCAATGCTAGTGCTACTGTCGCAGAGACAGATTTTAGCATAGAAGAGTTAGACCTGTTGGCCGAGGAGGACAAGACTAAGTAGTACGCCTCTGGGAAGTAGTTCGTGAATGCGGACTAATACCGGCCACGAATATCCTTGTCCCATAACTCTTTAAGGATGTCCCTATTCGAAGGCCCACCGCTAAGCGAAGTTTTGGAGTGTTATTTCTTGCGACCGATTATAGCTTGGCAGGCCTACCAGTTTGGGGTTAGCAGGATTGGCTAGCGTAGCAGTCTAAATAATCTCCATATTTCCCTTAAGTTACCGGATACTGGAGTTATTTCTATGTCTGTGGCAGTATGTAGCGTCTTTTGCGCCAAACTTACCAAGATTATAAGGAATAAGAGTAGGCGGGTATGAAGATTGAAGAAATTGCTGAAATTATTAATATCCTTAAGCAAACTGACGTCACTGAGTTTGAGATAGACCAGGACGGCACTCATATTAAGCTCACACGTGGCAAGCATTTTGCTGTTCCTGCTGCGACGATAAATGGGGTTAGTGCTCCGCACCTCGAGCCGGCCATCGTCGGTGCTGTCCCAAATGGACATGTTGCAGCAGCTCCCGTTGCTCAAGCTGGGCAAGCAGCTAGTATCCCAAGTCATTTCGTAAAGGTTGAGTCGCCCATAGTTGGTACTTTCTATCGCAAGCCATCGCCAGATGCCGATCCGTTTGTGCAAGAGGGAGTGGCAGTTAAAAAGGGCGACACATTGTGCATCGTTGAGGCGATGAAGTTGATGAACGAAATAGAGTCGCCATGCTCTGGAAAAATTGAAAAGGTTCTTCTTACAGATGGTGAAGTTGTTGAGTTTGGAGAAGTTCTCTTCTACATCAATCCGCAGGCCTAATGTCCACTAAAAAGCCACCATTTAATAAAGTTCTGATCGCTAATCGCGGCGAAATCGCTGTGCGTGTGATTCGTGCTTGCCACGAACTGGGAATTAAGACGGTTGCCGTTCATTCATTAGCGGACAAGGACGCTCTGCACGTTAAGTTAGCTTCTGAGAGTGTGTGCATTGGGCCAGCCCTAGCCAAGGAAAGCTATCTGAACATCGCATCGGTTATGGCTGCCGCAGTTGCAACTGGCGCTGATGCCATTCACCCAGGCTATGGGTTTCTTAGTGAGAATGCCGCCTTCGCAGAAATTTGTGGTAGCTGCGGAATTACGTTTATTGGTCCACGTGTTTCTAACATGCGCATTATGGGTGACAAGGCACGCGCGCGTCGTGCAGCCGATAAAGCTGGTGTCCCCACTATTCCCGGCGACAGTCGAGGTTTTCTTGATGCAGCAGAAGCTTTGGCGGTAGCTGAGTCAGCCGGATTTCCAGTGTTGCTTAAAGCTTGTGCCGGTGGTGGTGGTCGCGGCATGAAGATTGTACAAAGCAGCGAGGAATTCCGCCCCATGTTTGCGACAGCGCAACGCGAGGTCGAAGCGGCATTCGGAGATGGACATCTGCTGGTTGAGAAGTATCTACCACGTGTTCGGCACATTGAAGTCCAGATCGCTGGCGACATGTTTCAGAATGTTATTCACCTGGGTATTCGAGATTGCTCTATCCAACGCCGATATCAGAAGATTATTGAGGAATCCCCATCACTCGGCTTGCCTCCAAAGTTACAGGCTCAAATCGAGGCAGCTGCTGTTGAACTCGGTAAATCTGTAAACTATACCAACGTTGGAACCTGTGAGTTCCTAGTCGATCTCGAAGCTGGAAAGTATTATTTCATTGAGATGAATACGCGCTTACAAGTTGAGCATCCAGTGACTGAACTAGCGACTGATGTGGACCTGGTGAAAGAGCAGATTCGTCTTGCAGCTGGCCAGCCACTCTCTATTCAGCAGAAGGATGTAAAGATCTCTGGCCATACCATTGAAGTGCGCGTTAACGCAGAGGATCCTAGAACGTTAATCCCGTCGCCAGGTCTTGTGCATAGCTACCATCCACCGGGTGGGCATGGCGTGCGCGTGGATTCAGCTGTTTATAGCGGCTATACAGTTCAGCCATATTACGATTCATTGATCGCCAAACTAATTGTACGCGGACGCGATCGAGAGTGTTGCATCGAGAAGGTGCTTGTAGCGTTGGATGAATACATCATTGAAGGTATCAATACTAATATTGAGTTACATAAGCGCATCTTGCGGCATCCGGATTTCAGGAACGGAAATTTCTACACGAAATTTCTTGAGCACGTGAATATGTTCCCTCAGGAGGAGGCATGCAAGGACAAGTTGGAAAGTGCGGCAGCAGCTGCTTAGTCGAGCGGAAAAAGGGACAGATCTCATTTGAGTTTTTGGCTCATATTGCTGATGGAGTCAGTAGGTCCGCTAATATTTGCCGAGCACTATTGGCGTTATTACTTGTAGGCCCTGAGGTTTCTTTGGCTGAGAGCGTTCCTCCCAAGCCACAACTTAAGATTGAAGAACCAGTTTTCGACTTTGGGACAGTTGTGCAGGGCACTACAGTGACCCACGAGTTTGCTATTAAGAATCTTGGCGACGGCGAGCTCGATATTCAACGTGTGGCGCCAGCCTGTGGTTGTACCGCTGCGACCGTAGATGGCAATTCGCTAGCACCAGGACAGCAGGGGCGTGTGCGCGTCGAGCTTGATACAGCTGACTTCTCAGGGGAGAAGATTAAGCTAGTTCGTCTGTTCACTAATGATCCTGAAAACCCATCTAGCACCATCACTATAAAGGGAGTGATTCAGCAGAATGTGACAATAGACCCCATGCGGGCCTACTTTGGCGAATTATCGCGTGGGGCAGGTCAAGGATGGGAGCCTAAGGAAATTAGTATTAAGCCAAAGGCGGGGTCTGGTATTACGATTGATGAGGTGAAGAGCCTTTCTGACTATATAAAGTTGGATGTTCTCCAGAAAAAGCCTGATGCCTGGCGAATCAAGGTTGGGATCAAAGACTCAGTTCCGTTGGGAGAATTTCGCGAGCGCTTAGTTGTAAATTTGCGAGATAGTAATGGCGCTTTTAGCTTAAACATCCCGGTGTTCGCTGTCGTGAGGGGAGCTCTGAAATTGTCGCCACCAACTCTTTCGGTAGGTGTGATAGATGGCACTGCACCAATTGAACGTTTTGTGAAGCTTGATAATGGGGGAGCGCAGGGCGTCTCAGTTACCTCTATCGATAGCAATAGCGAGGCTGTAAAGGCTGATTTACGGGTAGTTGAGGCTGGTAAGCGTTTCGTGGTGCATGTTAGTGTCGATCCGTCCAAAGTATCGCGGGATTTGCGAGCAGCTATCACGATCGCGACAAATAAAAAAGATGAGCCCCCTTTGGTTCTAAATGTTTATGGGGTCCTTCCACCTAAGTAGTTAACGCCTACTGTACTTGCTAGTCATGCTTGGTCGATGGCGCTATTTGGCAAAGTTGTGTCAGCTACTGCTGGCGCTGGTGGTATTCTCATTTGCCCCAAGTGCAGCGCACAGTGAAACTTTAAATATTTCTGGGCTTTCATTTGCAGTAGATGAAATTGCGCGCGTTGATGATAGTCATGTGAAGTTAGTGCTGTTTGGGCACGCCCAAATTGTTGATCGAGCTAGGCTCGAGGATGTTGTTGTCACCGAATATTTCGGAAATGTGGTGCACACCGCGAATATTAGCGACAAGGCGCTACAGGATTTCTTAATCGAGAGCATAAAACAGCGCAAATTTGAGCGCGCTGGGTTAACGCTGAGTACACTGTGCGTGCGGCCGATGATAGGCGCCGAAGAATGGGACTCATTCCTCGATCAGCTGCAGTTTCCTGGCGCCTCAGAATTTTTAAAGTATGCAGTTGAGGCTTCTGTTAGTGCTGCATGTCCGGCAGTAGCTAATGCCAGAATAGTTTTTATTGCTGGTGTAGGTGACACGGCATGGGTGCGCACCAAGGCGGTTGGCTTTGCGCTGCAAGTCGAGTCTGATTTGCGGCCATATGTGCGCGAGAGAATTCGTAGCGCTGGACTGTCGCGCAGCTTTGAGCGCATGTCATTGATGATCGATTTTTTTGGAGCTGCCTTTGGCATCGAGGATACCGAATACGGCGAGCTACGTAGGTTGTATCAAAAAGTGGTCGAGGCGATCGAAGACATTAAGCGCGGTGACCTGGAGCGAATTTTTGCCTTGATCGATCTGACCCGCGGAGATAAGTGGTTGAGTGATGTGATTTCACCATTGTTGGTTGAGTCTATTCATTCCCAGGCTGAAGCCAAGATTAGGCGCGGCGATCGCGACGGTGCTTTGATTGCTCTGTCGCATGTTGATATCCGCAAGCGTACGCCCACCACGCATGAGCTGGCAAAGCGCGCGCTTTCTGAAATGCAGCCGACTGGGGCCACAGCATTATTTGATGCTGGCACGGCACAATTTCTCAAGACCTTGTCCTTAGCTGACGCTTCTGTGCGTGACGTTTATGGGAAAGCCCTAGATCGCTTAGCACAGTGGAATGTGCAGTCGGGGCTTTTAGAGCAGGCGCAGCGTGCTCTAGATCAAGTTCTGCTGGTGCGCGGTGACCCAAATGTGGAAAACGACGCGGTGCGCCTAGCTATCATCCAGGCGCTTGTAAAGCGCAAGTTGTTTGTCCAGGCCGGACAGATGCTCAGTGACGTGCAAACTTCTGTTCCTCTCAATTATCGTATTAAGTTTTTCGTATCTGGACTGTATTTCGACGTACGCTACGTTTATGTACTGTTGCTGGCCCCAATTTTGGCCGGATTAGTGCTGTTCATCATTGAGGTTTGGCGACGTTATAGGCATGAGCTAGTCAAAGCTGCGAATGAACGTATTGCACAAGTTAGTGCGCATGCCACAACTGAGGAGGCTCCGCGCCCACAGTTTGTAACATCCAGCTTCATGCGCTCTGCCAGTCCGGCGATGATAGAGTATCGAGAAGCGTTGGCTGTGTTCGGGTTAGGGCCGGGAGTAGACCTAAAGACAATTAAAGCTGCCTATCGAAATGCGGTAAAGGAAGTACATCCTGATCATTTGGGGGCCACTGCTGATCCTAGTACTGCTGAGAAGTTTATCAAGCTTACAAAGACTTATGAGCGTTTGCTCGAATTGCATCAAGCGCTGGCGCAAATCGACACTGGGAAGCGCACCTAAAAGATTCGCGTGGGGATAGGCTGCGGCGCCTTAAGTCAGAATATTGACGAAGTTGGCAGCCGAAGACTTTAGGTATTATTCTATTTTTCTTAGTTTTTATAGGAGCACTGGTTTGGCGTGCCTTGGCTAAAAGTGCGCGGTACAGTGGATCCGTTTGCTCCATGTACTCACGGGCTGTTCTTAGCGCTAATTCGCTTTGGCCAGCGTTTATGCGGTCCTGAATATGTCTTAGCATGTGGGGTCCGAGTGATTGTGTCATGCCAGCTCATAAAGCAATCCATATGCCTGGCGCACATAGCCACAACCGACTGTAACTACTAGTTATTTTTATGTATTTGCCTAGTCAGGGTGGGGCAAGTTGCCTCAGTCTGTAGCAACCTGCCACAGCGGGCGGCCCTAGGCTTATTTTGTTTGTTACTTACTCAAGAAAGTTTGAGCGATATCGTCCTTCGTATATACTCGCTAAGGCGGCTGGGGGCGCGCGAGAAGATCCGTAAACCCGGTCAGGCCCGGAAGGGAGCAGCCGTAGCGGCCACCTTCTGTGATGCGTTTAACTAGCCGCCTTTTAACTTCGCCTTAAAAAGCGAGAATGAATTTTTTTGTGGTGCGAGATCGATGTCCTATCTCGTTCTAGCTCGTAAATATCGCCCTGATAGTTTCTCAACCGTTGAGGGTCAGGAACATGTTACTCGGACATTGGCCAACGCAATTAAGCGTAACAAAGTTGCGCATGCCTACATATTTTCCGGGCCACGTGGAGTAGGCAAAACCTCCATTTCAAGAATTTTTTCTAAAGCTCTTAATTGCGTGAAGGGTCCAACAGCGGAGCCATGCCTTGAGTGCTCTAACTGTCGTGAGATCGCAGCGGGCACTAGTCTTGCCGTGCGTGAAATCGACGGCGCCTCTCACAACAGCGTTGACAATGTGCGTGAACTAATTGATTCGTTCCGTGCTTTGCCGCCACCGGGCTATAAGTACAAAATTTATATCATCGATGAGGTGCATATGCTTAGCACCTCCGCATTTAATGCTTTACTTAAGAGTCTTGAGGAGCCGCCGCCTAATACAGTTTTTATCCTCGCCACAACGGAATTACATAAGATTCCGGAGACGGTTATATCGCGTTGTCAGCAGTTTGACTTGCGTGCGCTGGGAGTTGAGGAAATTGAAAGGTGCCTGGCCCAGATTGTAAAAAGTGAAAAGCTCAAAATTGAGCCTGAGGCTTTATCGATGATTGCGCGTCTTGCTGATGGCTCAATGCGTGATGCGCAAACGCTACTAGATAGGGTGCAAAGCTTTTGTGAAGGGGCGATCACGGCGCAGGATGCTAGTCGTGCTTTGGGGAGCGTGGAGCGACGGACTCTGCATGCTTTATCTCTAGCTATTCTGCAGCGTGACAGTGAGAAGGCCTTATCTTTGATAGCGGATACGTTCTCAACGGGGGTTGACCCGTCGCTATTTTTGCGAGAATACGCAGCACATTGGCGAGAGTTATTGCTAGCGCATCTTGGTGGTCAGGCCGCACTTAAGGAGCTGCGCCTTTCCGCTGCCGAGCAGAAGGATCTCGAGAAATTGCTTGCTGCGGCTAAGCAGCAGGACATGCAGGATTTAGTTGATTTGGCTATTGATGGGGCAGATAAGGCGCTGCGCAGTGCGTTTCCTAAATATGCATTGGAGTCGCTTGTTGTGCGCATGAGTACGCGTGAGCCTGTGCAGACTATGCAGGCTTTAATGGATAAGTTCACTGCATTTTTGCAGGGCGCAGCGCGTCCAGATCCAATTAAGCCGAGCTCTGGCGGCGGGTCCGGCGGTGGCGGTGGGCACGTTATTGCCTCACGTCCGTCGACTAGTGTTAGCAGCACAGCCACTCCAGCGCGTAGTGCGGGTAGCGCTGCTTTGGTCACGCAACCCACAGCGACTACTGACAGCGCAATGCAGCCATTGCAGTGGGGTAATTTTGTAGTCTTTGCTGCGCAAAAGGTTAGTCGTTTGACCTCTGAGCAATTGCGGCGCCTGTCGGTGGAAGTATTTGCTGCTGGACGTTTACAAGCGCGGGGTCCGGAGTTCTCGCTGCAATATCTAAATGGCAAGGATATTAAGGCAAAGATTGCGGTGGCGTTGGAAGAGTTTTCGGGCATCAAACCGTGGGCGATAGAGTTTTCTATTTTGGAAGCTGCTGGCGAAGCTGCGCCAGGGAGTTTGTTGGAACGTGAGCAAGCCAAAAAGCGGCAAAATGAGGAAGAAAAGAAGAAGAGTGCTGCTAATCACCCCAAGATTAAGAGTTTGCAGCGGGCCTTTCCTGGTTCCACAATTGAGGCGATTAAGATTCGAGAGTAAGCATTAATCTAGATAGTAAGGAGGATTTATGGGCAAAGGATTTTCAGGCCTTCCCGGTGGCGGAGGTATGCAGGGTCTATTAAGGCAGGCGCAAAAAATGCAGGAAGATCTTGCGCGCGTGCAGGAAGGTGCACAGAAGTTGACAGCCGATGGTAGTTCCGGTGGTGGAATGGTCAAGGTAGTAGCCAATGGAAAGAATGAAATTGTATCCGTCACGCTGCAAAAGGACGTAGTTAACCCCAGTGACATAGAGATGCTGCAGGACTTGATTGTGGCTGCTAGCAATGAGGCGCTACGAAAGGTACAGGAGCAAGTTAAAGCTGACATGGCGAAGGTTACTGGCGGCATGAACTTGCCGGGGCTATTCTAGGAAAATGTTGAGCTTACCCCAATCGATGCAGAAGTTGATTCGTGAATTTTCGCGATTGCCTTCACTTGGGGAAAAATCTGCTACGCGCTTGGCATATTACCTGGTGAATAATCATCGAGAGCTTGCCTTAAGTTTGGCAACAGCGCTGCGGGATGCAGCGGAGCACGTTAAGCTTTGCAAGCAGTGTTATTACCTTAGCGAAGATGATTTGTGTGTGATCTGTCGGAATCCTGGGCGTGATTCATCGATATTGTGCGTTGTAGAGAAACCCGCCGATTTGATGGCGATTGAGCGAGTGGGTGAGTATCGTGGTCTTTACCATGTGTTGCATGGTCTTTGGGCACCTTTGCGTGGGCAGGGGCCGGAGAGCATGAAGTTAGCTGAGCTTGTAGCCCGCGTTAAAACTGGAGCTGTGCGCGAGGTTATAGTAGCGACAGGATCTACGGTTGAAGGGGATGCGACGGCGTTGTACGTGGCGCGTCTTTTGGGAGAGATGGGGGTGAAGTCCTCACGCCTTGCTCAGGGTATGCCTAAGGGCGGTGAGCTTGAGTATGCGGATGAAGTAACGCTTTCGCGGGCTTTTTCTGGCCGTACGGTGCTTGGTTAGTTTTATCATTTGGTATTGGTTCTCGGGTACACCACAATCAAGCGCATACCGCTGACGAGTTCTGTTCACTAACCCCTCAGGGGTCGATTTGTGGAGCAAATCGGGGGTGATAAAGACAAACCGCTCACACAATCGGCGGTCCCCTATTAGGGGACGACAAGAAAGACAAAGTTTTACATGAAATTTTTGCCGTGCCAATTACCACCAATCACTATACAATTTGCTCCTGTGGGCGGTTCCATCACTTGACTTCTTTACGCTAAAACGGAATTATTCCAGGAGCTTGAGAAAGGTTATTGCCTTGCTTAAGTGCATCCAATCGATCGGATTTTCCCCGGTAGCTCAGTTGGTAGAGCAGGTGGCTGTTAACCACCGTGTCGCTGGTTCGAGCCCGGCCCGGGGAGCCATTTTAATCTCAAGATATCTCATAAAATGAGAGCCCCCGGGCCGGGCTCGAACCCAATAAACAGGGCGAGCCCGAAGCTTTCATCGCGAAGCGGGGAGA
>JAIBBV010000068.1 GCA_019694465.1 Oligoflexia bacterium | reverse complement strand
GGCCTTAAAGCAGCTTTTAGATTAAGTCGACGCTTGGCCCTCAAAAATGTCGCCGATCTTGGGGAGGTCTCTGCGCACTAAGCAGCTATTAACGTTCATAGTTCCTGTGTTTTCAGTAACTGAATTAACTATACTTCCGCCTAACACATGGCATAATAATTGCCCAAGTTAATGTTCAGTGGTGTGCGCCTGCAAGCTTCTCAGACTTTTTCTTAGTTTCTGCTCTGAATAGGGAACTAGCATTACGTGGGCGACACAGTGGCAAAGCATAGAACATCTCTTTCAACAATACGTGCCATCGCGATTGTATTAGCGCTCCAAGGTGCGCCTGCACTTGCGCAGTCAGCTAGTGTTCAACCAAAATTTGGCGACCCCTTACAAATGCTCAGCGTGTTGGAGCTCCAGCAGTTTAAGGCCGGAGGAGCAAGCTTTCAGAAGGACTTCCAAATTAGCGAGGGCTTGGGGCCAATAATGAATTCAAGCCGCTGTGGCTCCTGTCACGTTCAAGGTGGATCTGGCGGACATAGCTTCGGTACGGTCAGCCACTTCTTTGGGCTTGATACCAGCGTTAGCCCACCAGCCTTTGACCCGCTCACAGCCCTTGGTGGCACGTTGTTGCAATTTAATACTATCAACTGGACGTTACCACAGTGTCAGGAGTCGATTCCAACTTCACTCCCGTCACCACTACAGTTAATGACAGCTGGTAGAATGACACCCGCGCTTTATGGCGCCGGCTTAGTCGATGCGATTGCGGATGCTGATATTCAGGCTCGTGAATTTTCCCCTCCCTCGACTTGGGTAAGCGGGCGCGCCAACATTGTCGCCGATGCGGCAGCCGGGAACTCACTGCGCGTTGGGCGCTTTGGCCATAGAGCGCAAGTTTCTTCCTTAATGCATTTCACCGCTGACGCGCTCAAGAATGAACTTGGAATTACTAATGCATTATTCCCCTCCGAAAATGCTCCAAATGGCAATACAGCGGCACTTACTGTGTGCGACTCAGTGGCGGACCCCGAAGATCAACCTGATGCAAGTGGACTAACTGCTGTGAATAAGATGCACAATTACCAGCGTTTTTTGGCACCGCCGCCTCAGTCCCCACGCGCAGGGATGAGCGGTGAAACAATTTTTA
The DNA here is from genome assembly GCA_019694465.1 of Oligoflexia bacterium. Classification (GTDB taxonomy): domain Bacteria; phylum Bdellovibrionota_C; class UBA2361; order UBA2361; family JAFLCA01; genus JAIBBV01. The sequence goes on along the minus strand of JAIBBV010000068.1, from coordinate 15,876 downwards.
ACTCGATTGGCTGCGCCGATTGTCATATCGCAAGCTTCACTACTGCTAACTCCCCATCCTTGCCCGCTGCCCTGGCAGGGAAAAGCATTCGCCCATATTCTGATTTTCTGCTGCACGACATGGGAGCAGCTAATCAAGAGATGGTGCAGGGACTGGCGACTCGCCAAGAATTTAAAACCGCCCCACTGTGGGGCCTGCGCAAGAAAATGCAGGATGGAATGTGGCATGATGGAAGCGCTTGGACGCTTGACCTAGCACTTAGCCAACATGGCGCACCTGGCAGCGAGTCTGCGCATTCGTACAATCAGTACTCTGCCCTGGCACAAAGCGATCAGGATAAAGTGAAAGATTTCCTGCTCTCGTTGGGAAGACGAGATTTTGATGCCTCCGGCGATGGGCTGCTTGACGATTCCGACCTCGAAGCCACATTTTACACAAACAACCTAAAAGCCTGCTTACTATCACCCTCCAATGGGTCTATAGGCCCCGATCACAGCTGCGCCATTCATGACATAGATCAAAATGGAACAATCAACTCTTTAGATTATCAATTATTCCTGGATACATTCGAAGCCTACCCAGGCGATGTAAGTGACAGCGACTGCGATGGCACGAATGATGTGCTTGAAGTCCTGAACTCACCTAGCCTGACTCTTAATGCTCTCTATCAGACTCAGTCGGGTGTTAATATTCCACTCGCGACTTACACAGCCTTGCCATTTGGAAACAGCGCCTCCATCTCGGTTAATGCACCAGCCTCAGTCGGTGGTTTGGCTGTTGGAGATTTAGTGATTATAGGTTTCAGCACTCAAGTCGGAAACGGCCCGCTATTACCGAATGGAAAATGTATAAATCTGGGAGCAAACCCATCTATACTCACTTATGGCACCACATCGCCAATGACCTATTATGGTGTGCAGTGGGCCACCTATTCCGCCACAATTCCGCTACCCAGCCTACCGGCTGGCACATCCTTTAGCGTGTATGTGCAAGCGGTAACGTACCGTTCGGGGGTGGGCTTTGTCGGCAAGTCGCATGTGAGTAGAGTGGACTTAGCGTGGTAGTGCGCCAGCTTCGCGCGCTGAGCGGCCAATGAACAATGTGCATGTTCCATTATAGCACTCTCCTACTATTTAAAGCTCACTCGTATATAAACCCAGCCTCATTCATTTTTTACAAAAAATGAATGAGGCTGGGAGAGCGAGATCTTGGCGTAGCCAAGTCGAGCCGCAGAAAACGAGGAAGCCCTAAGCCCCGAGGGCCAAATGCCGCATTGACTCAAAATCATTGCTATTCCCTCCTTAGGGCTATCAATATAGGCTTTCATTTTGTTACGCACGCTAAGTAGTGCCGCCACTTGTCGGCTGGGTTTGTGTGCTCTACTGGTCCACTTGGCTTCGCCAAGATGGCCCTGCTATTGCGAGTGAGTTCTTGTCAAAACTCACTCGCGCAGGGTTTAATTACGGCTAAATGCGACAGCGCTACGCTCTGTCTGTGCTGTCAGAGGTAATATGAAAGCAGTTTGTGCGCTGATTTGTGTGTTAGTGTTTGCTAGAGACTGCGCCTATGGCGAAAACGCGCCGATACGCGTTGGCTACATTACAGATCTCTCTGGGCCAGGCGCGTTCTTCGGGGTTCCCGGCCTACGTGGCGTTCAACTTGCCATTGCCGAGCTAAAATCAGCTGGCCACAATATCGAAGTTCTGGTCGAAGATAGCAAAAGTAATCCTGCTGACAGTGTTACCGCAGCGATTCGCCTGATTGAGGAAGGGCAGGTCGATGCAGTTGTATGCGACCTTACTCAGGTCTGCACGGCAGTTTCACCAAAAGTTGCGGCAGCCCATCGACCTTTAATTTACCACTCACCCTCTTTAGCCATCGAGAAAAGCAACCCAGACTCATATAGAAATTTTTTGGATTACGAGGACGCCTGTGGCGCGCTTGCAAAGGAATTATTGGGGCAAGGTGTAAAGCGCATTGGCTCCCTGGCTGCCAACGTAGAGTTCGGAGAACTGTGTTGGAAAGGGGTTGAACGTGAGGTACCTGCACATTATTCATATCGCTATAATCCCGCTGATGACCTGCGCTCGGCGGTCATGGAATTTAAAAGGCGAGGGATTGAAGCGGTTGTACTAGTTGGCTTTGAACCTGACGTAGTCTCCTGGTTCAAATATTCACAGGCGCTGCAATATAAACCGCGCCAAGCCTTCATAGAGGTCCTACTGAATGACACAATTCGAAATGCAGCCGGAGACCTACTAAGCCGTGCGCTAGTAGCGGGGTTTAACGAACTACCAAACAATTTTGAATCAACATTAAATGCACAAGTTGGTGGGCCTCAGAACAAGAACATCCAAAGCTCCGCCATCACCTACAATGCGATCATGGCCTTCGGTCACTCTATGAGCTCATGCCCGGCGCGCGAAAGCAGTTGCCTGGCACAAGCTCTGCGTTCTAAGCAGACTGGCCTGATGGGATTTAGCGGCTTCCAGCGTGGCAAGTCTCCCTACCCGACTAGGGTGAAGGCGGTGCCCTACCCCGCCCCGCAGCACTGACTATTAGCGCTACTCAATTACATCCTCTGGGTCAGGCAGCCCACACTGCAGTGGCCCTGAATAGGATCCCTGAACACAGCGACAATATTGAAGGAAGTTAAGTTCTAGGTCACCCCGGTCGTTGACGCTTCCTTTTTGGAAAGCATGTAAAATATCCAGAACAGGCGGGGCCCAACAAATTTTTACAGTAAGGCGTTGTTTTCCGTGCTCATCACAGTCAATTGTCATACCTCCAAGTCCCCTGCAATAGGACTCAACAGCGGCCACTACTATGCTCGCATGATAGTTGAGCGCAGCAAGTGACTCTGCGCCTAACAGAAAGTTGGTATAGGTCCCTTGCGCCAAGTCCAAAAGATCTTCTTCATGATCCATGGCATCCTCATGAGTAAAGGTCTGTCCCCCATAACCTGCGGCGATTGAAGGCACCACTATCCTCACCTGCGCGAAACAAGCTTGGGTCACACTAAGTTGACTCACTATAAATGCTAGAACTAGCCCAAATATATTTAGGCCACATTTTTCAGTCAGCATACAAACAACCTCCCAACAACTAAAAGCAACCCCAATTTAGATCGCTCAATCAAACCTTCCAGAACTACGCAGTCTGAGATAGTCACCATCAACTGGTAACAGAGGCAGCGGCGCACACCTCGCAAAGCCCCCGCACAGAAGCAGAGCAAGCCGTATGCCAGACATATAATGCAATAGTTTTGCTTTTGTTACTGAAAGCCCCCTTTCAACTAAGCGCCCGAAAAGACTCACTTAGCGCCAAAGGCTACTCAGAATTTCTGGAGTCAACCTGCCTAAATGGTGTCAGGCCGTTGAACACCAGACGACGGAGATCTACAAACTCAGATCCTTCCACAACTAACACGGAAGTCTCGCCCTGAGCATTTCTATCAGTGAAGCCCATGCATGCATAGTTTAGAGCCCAATCGCCAAATAACTCCGAAAGTTGAGTTGATTTGCCTAGACCCAAATCTATTCTGACTTTACCTTTCGTTTAAGACGAAGCGTGCGATCAAAAAGCTGTTGCGTTAGATAACTTTCTTCAAAGAAGTGGCTGAGAGCACACCAGCAATAGAACTCTTGATCATTCTCATAGCTTTTGACTTTTCCGCCCATGGCTTTGAAGGCCTGCAGTGATTCAGTGTCGCTGTCGACCAATAGACATTCGCTAACTTTTACTACAAGTTTTTGTTGCTCAAGCGCCGTGTTGAGTATGTCCAACCTATTTGCCAAGCCGAGATCTGCTGAGTTAATTATGAAGTCAAACTGCGCTTCAAGTTTGAGTGTGGGGACGACCAGCCGCGAAAATAGATCGGTATTTGCAGTTACAATCCCCACTAACGAACCATGTGCTCGTTGACGGCATGTGAAGTTCAGTAATTGTTGGGGAAACTCTAAAGCTTTTGCTCTTTCGACTATCTTCTGAAACATGACAGTGGATGGAATTCCAATTCTAGAAGCTACCGTTTCTGCAACTTGCTCCGTTGCCACCCGACCTGCGATCCACTGGCCGTATAATATACTCTCTTCCGACATAAACAATTCATAGACGTATTGTTGCACGGAATTTTCAAAAAAATCGAAATAGCTTAGCGGCGAAAACGGACTGACAAATATCGCTGCGTATTTCCCATCCCAGTTTCTGATGTAGTGTTGGACCGGCTCTGTCTTAGATTCCGCTTCAGGACGTTCCCAATCAATAAGCATGTCGAGATCGCTTTCAGGCACAAAAAACATTTCACCCTTTGAGGTCCGAATGCCGGCGCGTTCGATTTCAAACCACTCTGGATCGATCTTTCTTATCTCCACTATTTTATCGCCCTCCATACAAGCGCGGTAAAGCGGCCATGTTCCCTTTCCCCATCCGCAAAGGCCGTTATCTACTAAATTCCATGTAATGTGACGCCATACATGGACGCGTAAGTCTTTGTCTCGGATTTTGTACATAGGTCCAAGGCCCAGCCGGTCAAGGACATCTTGTCGCTTGAAGCAGTAGCAAGATTGTTCGCTGCTTTCAGGAAAGAACTCCCCGTCAATCATCTGATCTCTACTGTTAAGAACAATGTCGAACGATTTCAGACCGGGGCAGCGCCCAAGAATCTTAATCTTTCCAATTGTCATAGGCTTCATGCTGGATGCAAGTAGAGTATTGAGGGAATCCAGATTGGGGTATTTTTTCTGCATAATCGGCGCTCATATTATAGTGCACTATTATTGCATGTTATGCTACAAAGGGGGCCATTCGGGGCATAACGGGATATAGCCTTAATAGATGGTACGAGAATTGGGTCTGCTAGTGGTGGTGTGCCGCGCGCCCTGCTCAAGATTGTGTTGTGTTTAGATTTAAATTGCCAAATCTGCGCCATACTGAGAGCCCTTGGAGATTACGAAACTTATTTAACGTAGGTGCTTAATTTATGCTGCAAGATGGTCTTCGCCCCGAACTACAGGGGTTTCTAACAGCTGCCATACAGGATCAAAAAGCTTGGAGTGTGTCGGGGGATGCAAGCAATGCCGCCGCCACGCTGAAGCTAAGCGCGTCAAAAGACGGACAAGATATTGCCTTGGAACGAAATGAAGGTGCGGTTGAGGTGTCCATAAATGGTCGGCGATTGGATGTTCCTCAGGCGCATGCAAGAGAGATGTTTGATACTGTCTCCCGTCACGTGCGCACAAACACCATCGATCATTTTCGCAACTGGCTACAAGAAGCTTCCGAATCAATAGAAGCGGATGCCAAAAACTGGAAGCCAGTCGAGATTAAAAGACTACAGCAGCTGGCCAGTGACTTGCCAGATTTTCCTGAGAAAGCCCGAATTATTGGAGGATACGAACGCGAAATTACGTCCGGTGAATTTGCTGGCTGGAAAGTGGTTATGTTTAACGTACTCGTCCCACATCAGGGGAGAGAGGAACCGATGGTAATAGCCTGGATCCACGATCCCATAGAGCCCAACCATTGGCTTACAACCTTGGGTAAGGAATGGGCTGAACCTAATCGTCAACCTGTGGGTTTGGACGACCAGGATGCGATAACTCGGATTCTTAGGGCCTTAGATAGTTATCATCTGCCACATGATAGGACGGGCGTTAAAAATATGGCCGCATAGTAAAATTCGGTACACTTCCATCTGCCCCCATTATCATTCGGAAATTTGCAAATGGCCATTTGCAAAACAAGCAAGGATCGCATTTCGGAAAAAGTTCGCTACCCGGGGCGCCCAAGCACCCCGGGTTAAGAAGAACCAAAGACCACTATAACTGGTCCACTTAGGACAGGCTTTTTTGACTCTTCACTATACGCTTAGAAAATAGTCACTTATTCCTGCGCAAGTTCGCTGGTGGTGGAACTATCAATTGGATCTACGCACTCGCACACCAAGGCTCGATCGATCTTCTTTCCGTCTACCACCCACTCCCTGCAAGATACGCCCGAGTAGCCTGCGTCACGACATGCCTCATAGGCATAGGCAATGCCCTTAAAAGTTAAAAAGCTATCTGGGAAATCAGCTCGGGCAACCGAAACTTGAAAAAAGCCGGAAAGTATAATTGCAAGAGCCATGTACTTCTTCATATCTTTACTCCACAGAAAAACAAGCGACCTACACATAACCACAGCAGCGCTAGCAAGGCTGCAAGTATATATGTAATGGGATTATTTCCCTGTTATGTTGCATAAATTCGAGATAAACTTTTTGGCGTACCAAACTCCCGCTTTTCTCTCAGATCTTCAAGCACTTAGGGTGTTGACCTAATTAGCTGCCCTGCTTTTGTGAATGCCCTACGCATGGAGTTTGAGGGGTACTTCAGTTTGGGCTGGGAACAGTCGAAATAAGCTAAGCTACTGTGGTGTCTAGATTAGTGCCAAATATGAATGATCTTAGAATAATCTCCGCACTGCTTCTAATCTTATGCGGAGCTGCACAGCTAGTCACTGCGCCGGAGGCTTGGGGCTTGTCTACTAAAGCCAAGAGTAAATTCGGAATTGCTCTAAAAATCCCCAAAAAATCAAAAGGCAATTTCCCAAACCTTAACTATTGTGCCCGGATAGGAGGGAAATGGCTTGCGGCGCAAGCGCTTAAAAGCGGCACAGCAACCTTGGCCCCTGGAAACAGCAAGGCGCAAAATAAAATTTGTGAGAAGGAAGGCAAAAAGTTTCGGGCGGGCGGGCTAACTTACAAGAAAGTAAGTTCTGCCTCCTTGCAACTCCCCGCAGCCCATAGCGCCGCAAGTTTTGTGCGTCTTGGCGCAACAGGAACTGCTTATCCAATCGTGTTTGGAGTTGGAAGCTCTTCTGCTCAAGCCATATTTGAGCTCCAGAATGGCTATACGATTCTCGAATTGGACTCACCTCCTCGCACAGTAGCGGGTGAAAGCTGTTACTATGCGCGCATTGCCCCCTCCGGCAGCCTTGGCTGCCTTTCGGACCTAAAAGGCATCTCAGGCACCAGCGCACTCGACGTGAAAGGAGGACAGACATTCCAAGCTGACACCTCGAACAACGTATACTTTGTCGGGGCCACAGACCTTACTCAAAGCTCACTCAGTCTATTTAAGCTTAGCTCAACGGGAACTCTCAGTGTGGTCTACTCAGTTCCAGACTTAGCAACAATTTCTGGCTTTCGCGTCCTCTCAGCGGGCGGAATAGTGGTGAGCTTGGCGCAAGCCAACTCCTCCAATGTTCTAGATCCCGGGTACGATGAAGCACCGGTGCTGATTTATTTAAGCAGTTCTGCTGTCGAGCAAGAACTGTCTGCAGATACACGCACTTTGAGTGGCAACGGACTAAATTGGATTGCCGAGTTTGCAGATGGCCGAGCTCACGTGGGCTTGACCAATTATTCTGGCTCGCAAACCCTTAGTGCCGACACTGCCCAGATTTATAGGGTTGCATCATCACTGGACTCCCTGGAGCACTATTTAACGCCTAAGTTAGACCCAATTTGTACAGGCTTGAGCGATGGCCCAGTGTGTGGGTATGGCGCTAGCATCATTCGCGCAGCAGTCTCTACCTCAAGCGAAACCATGCTAGTGGCACAGGAACCACTAGTAGCACCCGCTACAAGCCTATCCAGCGCTGTCATACGGGTCTATCCAAACTTGGGGGTGCTGAGTCTCGCTGAAGTTAGCAATCCTTCTGGTATGGCTGGACTTGGATCTACCTTGGTAATCGCCGGGAAAAACGGCTCGGGCCAAGGAGTGCTGATCAGTTACAACACCACAACATTGACTGAGACCGTCCTAAAAACAGGAATTTTGGTGGGAGATGGACCGTATTACTGCGCTAGAAGCGCCAGCTTTCTTGCCTATGGCACAGACCTCAGTGTTACACCTCCTAAGCTTTACGCGATTCAAATTCCAGTGAGCTCAAGCGGAGCACTAGGAACTTTGGTGGCAACAGCGCTTAGCAGCACCAGTACGGTAAGTTTTTGTTATTAAGAATGCGCAGCAACTCGTTGCGAATTGGAATCCCGATTCTTGACTCGTGGCAATCGAGCAACCCTCGATCTGGCCCATTTAGCGGAGAGGCTCTAAATCAGTTCCGATACCCTCGTAAGGCGTGGCGAGATTAATAACTTCGACCTTCCCCATCCTGTATGACTTTAATAGTGGCAGGGATTGCAAATCCATTCTCTCCATCTGACTTGTAAGTACCAAAAGCGCCATGGAAGTCATTCACATTCCGGAGGTAGCCCATTGTATTCCCTGAACGCAATGCGTTGATAAGCAAGTGAGCCGCATCGTACGCATGCGCCAGCTCAGCATAGCGATCGCCCCCAAAGCGCTGTTTATAACGATCGAACATGGCCTGCGCGGCGCGATCGTCTGAGGAGGCATACCAAGCCCCCTCCAGCGCACCCTGCGCTGCTGCTATCTCAGAGCTGACCCCCATTGGTTGAGAGCCAAATATATCGCCCTTAAATTGGAGGGAACGCAAAAGCTTTGAAACTACGCTCAATTGCGGAGGCAGCAGCAATAAATAGACAGCATCAGCCTTGCTCGCTCGAACGCGCGTGGCAATCGCCAAAAAATCTGTGTCAGTAGGCAAAACCTCTGCTTCGTAAGCAATGCGCTCGCCAAGTGCGTTCTTAAATTCATCACGCTGCGCAGCCATCGCTTCCTGCTGCAGCGATATTACCGCCACTCTGCGATAAGCACGACGCTTAACCTCAGCGACTGTCGCAGCACTCAAAGCGTGCGTCGAGACAAAGTGCCGCACAGCAAACTGCTTGCCCTGACTAACGCGCTCCGAAATGGCTAGCGCCACCAGCGGCAGTCCAGCATTTTCAGTATAAGCTACGGCAGCCAGAGATGTACCAGAACCAAAAGTAATAAAAGCTTCAGCTCCATGCGACTGCCGAAGCTTTTGAATAGCAGTCAACGTATTCTTTGGTTGGAATCCATCATCTTCAAACACAAAATGCACGTCTCCGTTCGGTGCGAACTCCTCTTGCGCGAGCACTATCGCATTTCGAATCGCATTCCCAACAGGAGCAACTGCGCCGGAAAGATCAACAGTCACTCCAACAACGTGAGCATCGGCCCAAGCTCGGCTCGCGATACAAAGTGTAACCAGAATTCTACACATCAATCTCATGCACCCCCCTGTTCACACACCGACACTACATATCATTCCAAAACTAGGTTCCTGCCCTTTTCTTAATCGCTCAGAGCTGGGCGTGGGGTTCAACCTGTCCATGCCTGGTTGTGCCACAAAAGAGTTCGAGTTTACCGCGCGATCTTTGGAGCCCCACGCTAAACTCTTCGCAATTAACAATCCTAGCTCTCCCGATCGTCCAACATAATTGTGACTGGACCATCATTTAAAATCTCAACTAACATATGCGCGCCGAATTCGCCGCAACCGAATGACCCAGCTGCCGCCGCTTCAGCCATTTTCACGAATTGCTCGAAAAGATGCTTTGCCTTTTCCGGGGCCAGGGCACCAAAGAAATCTGGACGGCGCCCACTAGAGGTCTCCGCGTACAGCGTAAACTGTGGGATAAGCAGCAAACCTCCTTTGGTATCCAATAGAGAAAAATGAAAACGCCCCCGCTCATCAGGGAAAATGCGTAAGTTAAGCAGATTCTCTAGCATTGGGGCCAAGCTATTTTCACTGTCCTGTTGGCCAAATCCGATTAGAGCCACAATGCCCGGACCAATTTCACCTAAAAGGCGTCCCTCAACACTCACACGCCCTACACTAACACGCTGAAGCAAGGCTCTCATTTTTCTGTCCTACTGTGGGAGCGTAGCGCTGAGAGCCTTTCAGCAATTGCCTTCTCTAGTCCCTGCTGCGATGGGGCGTAAAACACAGTCGCTCCTACTTCATCTGGCAAATAGCGTACTCCGGCTACAAAGGCTGCCTCGTTATCATGGGGATACTGATAGTCCTCGCCATAGCCAAGCCCTTTCATCAGCTTACTTGGAGCATTTCGCAAATGCATGGGCACAGTTACACGTGCATGTTGTTTAACTGCGGCAATAGCGGCATGCATCGCCATATAACTTCGATTCGATTTTGGGCAAGCAGCAAGATAGGTAATACAATGCGCTATTGGGATGCGGCCCTCTGGCAAGCCTAGTCGATCAAAGGCGTCTGCTGTGCTAACCGCTAGCTGCAGTGCACGCGGATCGGCGTTTCCCACGTCCTCACTGGCGAAAATCATCATACGTCTGCATAAGAAGCGCGGGTCCTCCCCATGCTCTATCATCCACATGCCCCAAAATAAGGCCGCGTCAGGATCAGAACCGCGTAAGCTCTTTATAAAGGCTGAGGCAACATTGTAGTGCTCCTCACCAGCTCGATCGTAGATACGGGCGCCAGCATTTTTAAGAAAATCTGCCACTGCTTGAACTTTTATCTCTGGGCCTGGCAAAACTTGCGCTAGCAACTCAATCGAATTCAGAAGTTGACGCCCATCTCCTCCGCAGCTCTGAACCAAAAGGGCTAAAGCACCATCTTCCAAGCTAAGCCCCAGGTGCTTAACAGCGTGACCTGCAATTAAGTCTAAGTCGTCTACGCTAAGCGGCTTTAAAACCAAGACCCGCACCCGCGAAAGAAGCGCAGCGGTCAGATAAAAAGACGGATTCTCAGTCGTGGCCCCCACAAAAACGACAGCCCCACTTTCAATGTGCGGCAAGAAGGCGTCTTGCTGAGCCTTGTTGAAGCGGTGGATTTCATCAACAAAAAGTAGCGTCGGCTTAGTCGAATGACGAGCCGCCTCGACAACTTCGCGAATATCCTTTACCCCGCTCAAAACCGCCGATAATTCAACAAATGAACAATCGAATGTTTTGCCAATCAGCTTGGCGATAGTAGTCTTGCCTGTTCCCGGTGGCCCCCACAAAACAAGCGACGGTGGCTTGCCTTTGCCGGCCTGCAAAACCTTAAGGACATTTTTATCGATTGCGCTCAATCCTCGCACATCTGCCCATTCACTAGGCCGCAGCAAGTCCGCTAGAGGACGTGTAGCAGCCCGTGCAGACACACTCGGAAATAAATCTGCGGCCTCACTCATAGGGTGCTCAAAAACCGCGCAGTGAACAAATATCCCTGCCGAAAGTGCTCCAACAAGAATGACTCGTTAGGCGCATGCAGGTTATCTTGATCCATAAAAAGTCCCAGCAGAACTGGCACAGCTCCAGTTACTGCAACAAGCTCCGAAACAACTGGAATCGATCCTCCCTCCCATGCCATAACCGGACGATGACCTGCGCACTCTTCGATCACAGCAGCTGCCTTGGCAATTGGAGCCAAGGTCGGGCTTACACACAGGGCCTTGCCGCTAGCTTCAGGCACGATCATTTCTAAATTGAGTCCTGTTGGAGCCTTCGAGCGCAGATACTGCTCTATGCCAGCTAAGACTTTGCCCGGCTCCTGATCAGGAACAAGACGTGCAGTCAGCTTGGCAATCGCATGCGCTGGTATAATTGTTTTGCCGCCTGGGCCACCATATCCTGAATGGATGCCGTTAACATCGATGCAGGGCCTAAGTCCGCGCCGCTCGTTCATACTGAAGCCGGCTTCGCCACCAAGCGGAGGCACTCCTATCATTTTTTCGTACTGCTTCTCTGTGCAAGGTACCTTATTAGCTTCACGCCTAATGTCGGGCGTGATTTCCCTAACTCCATCATAGAATCCAGGAACCAGCACGCGCCCCTGCGCATCATGTAAACTGGCAACCATACGACATAGCTCTGTGGCTGGATTCTTCACAACTCCACCGTGCATTCCGGAGTGCAAGTCGTTTTTTATCCCCCCCAAACGTACCTCCAAGCCCACCACGGCACGAAGTCCGAGTGTAAGCCCAGGCACTCCTTCCACATATGTGGAACAATCAGCCAAAAGTAGGATGTCTGCCTTTAAGCGCTCCTGCCAAACTGGGAGCTTTTCAGTAAGCCCCTCAGAACCACACTCCTCCTCTCCTTCCACTATAAGCGTCAGGGGGCAGGTCAACTCACCGGCCCTGATCAAAGTTTCGATGGCCTTAACAATCGAGAAAGTCGGGCCCTTATTGTCGGCACTACCGCGCCCATACAAACGCCCAGAATCAATGGCCGGCTCAAATGGCTTTGTTTTCCATTCTTCTAGTGGAACTACCGGCTGCACATCATAATGTCCATAAATCAGCACATGTGGCTTACCTTTCTGGCCCTTCCAATGTGCGCTCACAACTGGCTTGCTGTTGGTCTCCCATAGTTCGGAATGCAAGCCGATCGAGTTTAAGTGCCGCACTAGCCACTCTGCACAATTGCGGCAGTTGATCTCGTAGGCGGGATCAGTGCTTATGCTGTCAAGTCTAACGTAATCATGCAGCTCGCGAATAAAGCGTTCTTTTTCTCTCGAATAGTTGTCCTTGATAGCCGCGATTTCCATGTCTCACCCTTAACAAATATCGCTTGTCATCATAGCCCATCCCAAGCCAAATTTCACTTCCAAAGCAGCACGGTTTCACATTGCGCTCTTGGTCCACTCTAGGTAAAACTTAAGGGCCGGCGAGAGGAAATCCGTGAAAATTCGTCGTGCAACACTAAAAACACGGAATAGATTGCTTTGTAGAGGTCCCGCATGACACGCTCTTTTGTTCGCACATGTTCACTTCTTTGCGTTAGCGCACTCCTGCTGGGTGGATGCTCGGCGCTCGGCTTTGGCAAAAAAGACGGCGATGGCGGTAGTGGTGGGCTTTCGGAAAGCGACTTAAACGCGCAGCGCGAAGGCCGCTTCGGTGAGGGCTCAATCCCCACTGCCGAAGGAGAAGGAATTTTCCGCGACGTACACTTTGATTATGACTCACATGCCATATCGGACATGGCGCGCCAGGACATCGAATATAATGCACAAATGCTGCAGTCGCACTCAAACCTCCGAGTTCAACTCGAAGGACACTGCGACGAGCGCGGCACTGCTGAATACAACCTAGCGCTTGGCAATAAGCGAGCTCAGGCAGTCGCTCAGGTGCTGGCGTCGCTAGGTGTTGGAAACTCACGCGTTGAAACTATTAGCTATGGTGAAGAAGTACCCCTAGATCCAGGCCACGGCGAAGCAGCCTGGTCGAAGAATCGCCGAGTGCACTTCTCTGCCTTCGGTGCCCAAGGGTCCCAGCGCTAGAACCATAAGATCTTCATTATTCTCCGGGCTCTTGCCCCTCACCACCTGCTGGTGGGTGGGCGTCGGCAGGGTCATCTTCCATCTGAACACCTGGCTCTACACAGACGCACGTAACATGACTTCCGTCAAGGAAGCTGCTTTTGACCTGCCCAGCTGGGCAGTCATCCGAACATACGTCGGCAAGCACTAAACTTGGTGAAGCCACGGCTAAAACAAGAACTAATAATGCAAACTTTCGGGCCATACTACCTATCCTCTTTTTTTGCAGAAAGCACTTTAGGTGAAACAGTAAAGCAGCCACAGCACCTTCTGTGGGCAACGAGAAGATCGTCAAGCAAACGTTCCCAATTTAGCAACTGGCGCTAAGTGATCGATGGCCCCTTATCCTTAGTGTCAAGCGTTGCGCAAAGTCCTCATACACAGTGGCGCACACTTCATACCCGGCTTACATTCATACTGCTTAAGTCCCAGGTTCCACTGTTCTTTCTGCAGCGCATTTGGGCGGCACTAATCTTGCCTAAATACAAATGGGGACATGCGTCTCTGGCGTCCTAGGTTGTATAGGTGCTTCATGGGTGTCGCGTATGCGTTGTGAGCTGCAATGGCAGTCGCGTTTGGCGTTTACAGTGATAGAGCTGTTAGTCGCCCTTGCCATCACTGGTATTCTCGCTGGCATTGCTATCATTAATTTACATGCACTTAGCAGCTCATCAGCCAACGCTGCTGCTGAACTCGCAACTCTACTAAAACAGGCTCGTGCCCGCGCCATCTCCTCTACGTCGGCGTACTTCGTTGTGCCAATATCTACCACTCAGGTTGTTACACGCTTCGGGACAAATTGTAGTGACACAACCCTAATAAACGATCCGACTCTCTCACTTAGCCTGCCAAGCGGGACCAATCTGGGATCTATTTCCTGGACGATTTGCTTCACTTCCCGTGGACTTTCCGATAGCAACACACAAATTCCAATTTATGACTTACATTCACAGAACCACCAGGTAGAAGTCTTGCTGGGTGGCAGCGTACGGATCACCTAGGAATCCCTATGCAGCCTGATTTGCGCAGTCCAGAGGCTGGCTTCACTTTGATTGAAGTAATGGTGGCACTAGTCCTTTTTTTAGGAATATCGGCAACACTCGGCACGGGCTACGTTGCTATGCTCAAGCGCTCCAACGTAACCGAAACTCGCACCTTAGCTATGGGGGCAGCCCAACAGGTACTGGACGTACTTAGACTGACTGACCCAAGTACTTTACCAACAAGCGGTAGCTCGACTCAGAACGTCGCGATCGGGGGAAAAACATTCGCTGTTACAACAACCTATTGCGCGACCTCAAGCTACTGCGCCAGCGCCTCAAATCGCCACATTAAGGTTAGTGTCTACAGATCCAATCAGAAGGTATTTGATGTTGAAACAGTTTTTACACGGCTACGATAAGGGATTCACCCTAACCGAACTCTTGGTGGTCAGCTTCCTCGGGCTCTCTATGCTCGCCTTAACCCTTAGCACTACAGCCTCAAACCGCAGGCTGTATAAACATGACTTGATTCGCACCAAAATAAATCAAAACTTGCGGGTGGGATTGGATATTCTAGGCATTGATATCCGCGAAGCTGGAGAAAATTTACCTCCCACCTTCCCTGCCGTCGAATTAATAAACGGGGCCGGCTCAGCTCCCGATGAGCTAATTGTTCGCCGTAATCTTCTGGATGAAGTATTTAATGTTTGTCAGGCCATTACAGCATTAAGCACAAATACCAACATTACCGTCGCGGATAACACATTGACGACGCCTGGCTGCGATAAGACTTCAAATGCGACTGGGTTTAGCAATTGGCAGGCCCATCGAACCGCTCACTCGGGCTCGGTAAAAGCCTACATTTTCGATCGTGTCGCACACGTCGGCGAATTTTTTGACTACATCGGGGAGCAAAGCACTAGCAACGCCTATACTATTAACCGAGCCCCTGGAACCTGGGCTCACAGCTTCCCAGTCTCCTCTTCATCCATCTACGTGCTAGAGGAATGGCGTTACAGGCTACAAAATGGGGTAGTGCAGATTATTAGCAATCAAGACACGGCTAATCCACTCGATGTTGTGGATGGAGTGTCTGGGTTCCAAGTCACCGCTTACATGCAAGACTCAAGCACAAAAACTAGTTTTGGCGTGACGGATACCTGGACTCAAATTCGAGCACTCGACATTTCGATCACTGGGCAAGCCTCTTTTGAGGGGCAGAATATGAGCAAGACAGTCTCAGCTCAGTTCTTTCCCCGAAACATTTTATCAAATTAAGAGACAACCGTATGCGTAGGAATGGCGAGAATGGCTTTATTTTAATAACAGTACTGCTCATGATGTCAGTACTGCTTTCACTATTTGGTGCCTATGTTTTCGTCACTCAGATGGAAATAGGCACCAGCCGCATGTCAAAAGAAAGCGTGCAAGGTTTCTATTCAGCCGAAGCCGGTTTGAACGTAAGAGCAGAGCAGATTCGTCAGACTTTTGTGGGCTACAATGTTCCCGCCGGAGTTAGCCCAACTGAACCAAACCCATGCACAGGCTCCAATCAGGGCACACAAGACTTTGCCTGCCAGTCCCATTCGTTCAACAAGCAATCCGACTTCACTTATGTACGCGAAGAGCCCGGCAACCCGAAAACGATTGTTATACCGGCTGGCGAATTATATCAGAA
>JAIBBV010000012.1 GCA_019694465.1 Oligoflexia bacterium | reverse complement strand
CGAAACTTATTAAAATCCTTCAGCACATGCGCCAGGATTTCTTTGGCCCCCCAACTTGGGTCCGAGCTCAAAAGTGACTTCCCGATATTATCAAGGCCATAAGTATCATGAGCTCTGTTTTGAGCCTCCGATATGCCGTCAGTGATAAGCAATGCGATATCATTGACTTCTAGGCTAGCCGAAGCAGACTTATACTTTGAGTCAGGCAAGAATCCGAGTGGGAATCCCTCAGCTTTAAGCTGCAATACTTTTCCAGATGCGCGTTGCAATATCATGACTGGAGGATGCCCACCACGCGCTGACACTAACTGCCCATTGGTTGGATCATACAGATAGGAGCAAACTGTAACAAACCGCCCCTCAGGCAACTGCGGCGAGATAAGGCGATTCATATCTGTGAGTAACTCATCCGGTTCCTCCTTGGCAGCCGCGGCCAAGGCTAGTTTTGTCATGCTTCCGATTAGTGCCGCCGATATGCCATGCCCAGTTACATCGGCTATCTGCACTGTAAGCTTACCATTTGGACCAACCGCTACATGATACGAATCTCCACCTACTTCATTCAGAGGCTGATAAGAGGCGGCGATTGAAAAGCGATCATCTTTGGGCAGCTCCTTGGGAAGTAAGCTCTCTTGTATGCCGCGGGCTTCTTCCAACTCTTTCCCAAATCTTTTATTCAACTCACGCAATGCAGCGTTGGCCTCGGTGAGTGAGGCTGTACGCGCATCGGTCCCAGCAAATTTGGCAAGTCGCAGCTGCGTGGCGATACGGGCGGCCAAACTACCAATTGAATATGGAGCATCCGCGAGCTCTACCTTACTAAGGCATAGCTCTTTAAGATTGTAACGCTCGGCTGGGCTTTCGGAGATACCAACAATCGGCACAGTCTTTGTCGATTCATGCGCCAGCAAGAATTCACAGAACTCGACTAGGTTCTTATTGGCACGCGAGTCGATTATGACCATATCGTAGGTCGTGGATGTCAAAACCTCGGTCAGAGGAGTTTTCCCATCGGATTGGATCACTTGGTAACCCAAGCGTTGCAAAAATTTATCCAACTTTGGGTCTTCACTACCCACAAGTAACAATGAATCCAAGATAGCCTCCCCTTGAATCACATGGCGCTTGAGACTGCCCGAATCAGTCTCCCAATGCTCTCTCCCTCAGCTTGGCTATAAGGCACGGCGCCAAAAGCCAGCTACTGACTGAAGAGATCTCTTGGATAAATCGGCATAACCACTCGAAAAATTTAGGCGGCATTGGCGTGCCTGAGCCTGCGCATAGATCCTACAATTTCAGATGGTTAGCCTCCAATGGCGCTACTCACTAACAACCGGACTCCCCCTTGAGTGGATAGACGCTTAAGTTTAAGGTGCGCATGGCATGAACGAGCAAACTGACACTAAACCCCGAATTGATCTCACGAGCTTATCTAAAGCCGCAGCTGGCATGCTGCTAAGCGATGGACTTCTGCTTTTGTGGCTGTATCCAGTAGTTGTACTGCCGCGCTGCCTGGGCTCCTACCTCATTCCTACCAACTCGAACGCAGTACTTTATATCTACGCTGTTGAGCGGCTGTTCTATATTTTATTCGCCCTAGTCATAGCCAGTCGTTGGGTCCGTCGTGTGTTCCCGCAGGCTGAAGAGGTAAAACTTAGCGGACTCGCTCTCTCACTTTTGATTGGTTTCGGTCTTTGGTTTTCATACATTGTACCAATTGCGGCTCAATTTCTGCCGCTTCCTAACATGGATCGAACCATGCTAGCTGTCCTGCTGCTGCCAGCGATTGTAATGAACCTGCATTTTTTCTTCTTCCTGATTCCAATAGCCCTTGGCCATGTTCGATTAGGAGAAATTCTAACTCTCTCACGCACCTTAATAAGCGATGACCGCTGGATTGGCCCGCGCTGTTTGCTTGGCCCAGTAGCAGTTTTGTTTTTGTTTCAAGCTGTTATTGCGGGCTTTTCACCGGATCAGCGGCACGTTTCAGTGTCTCTACTTAGCGATTTCTTTTCAGGAATTTATTGGCTGTTAGGCACATACTTATCAACGGCGGTAGGTATACATTTGGCACAGCAACACTCCACAATTTTCCCCCGTGCACTACAACAAGCTTCAACTCTAACAGAGGCCTCTCTCTCAAGCACCAACTGGTTAAGTGCCAGCTTCATGCCCGGCAAAGGATTTGTCATGCTATGCCTTGGGTGTTTAGTTTGGGCGGGAAACCTTATGCGCCTAGCGGAACTCCCGCCTGCCGCCACGATAAAGATAGAAAAAGTTAGTGTTCAAGAGGGTAAAGTTCGTTTTGAACTGAAGATTCAAGATCCTCTTTACAAGCTGCGGGGTTTTCACAGCATATTTTTAAGCCTTGCCTCGGAACAGCGCACTCCCTTAGCACAGTTTCCAAGCCGAGCGGTCGCTATAGACTCTAAAACGGATGTACTATTTGGTTTTCCACTTAGCCCTGACTTACAGCACGTTGGGGTTGAGTTCGACACTGGTCGTAAGGACGACGATATCAAGTCGCTCAAGGACATTTTCCTTTGGTATCGCAATACAAAGTTGGCTAAGGTTGAGTTTGCTCAGGACTTGACACCATCGGTAGCGGCAGGCGCCAATCCTTAGAGCGCTTTTCGCCGACACGAGCGTAAAGCGTATCGCGCATACCGTCATACGTACCCTGATCTATATACAGCTCATAATACGGCAGCGCCTCGACAGCCGGCCCGCTCAAAACGTTCCCATCAAGGTCGTAGCTACTGCTTGTGAATTGCGAGTAAAACACCCGCTTCCCATCAACTTCCTTTAATTCCAAAGCTGACAGGTCGTGTGAACACATAGTACTCATTACATACCAACCACGCTCATCACGCCTTAGCAACAAACGCTGTGCTTTGAGATAAGTTTCAGGTGCGAGAAATTCCGTAATTTTGCCCAATCGCAAGTCGCCGTACGGGCGCTCACGCACTGAGGGCTCACAGCTCATCAGAACACAGCATGCGAGAAGAATGAAAAGTAGCTTGCGCCCCAAAAATAGTCCCATCATTGCAACCAAGGAAGTTGAGTATGTAAATTCCTAACAACTTCCTCTATCCCTACATCAGGAGGAGCTACAACTACCCCGCCCCCGACTCGCTTGGCCATTCGCCCTAGCACAGCCTCGTGCCCAGATGGATTATTAGCAACCTTCAAGCTCCGTACCCGATCCGCGCCGAAAAACTCAAGGCTCTCCTCGATCGGGCCCCTACTTGGACTAACTATAACCAGACGATGCCCATTAATATCTAAAGCTGCGGGGCGCCTGCCGGCATATGGAATAAAGAAGGTACTCATGTACTAACGATAATCAGCCTAGGCCCTGGTTTCAAGTACTAAGACGGCCACCGCCCAGATTGAATCGCTCCAAGCTTGGGGCGCATGTGAGCAAGTCAAGCAGCGGCAGATCTATCCATAGCCTGCTTAGAAGCCACCTCACATTTGATAAATTCGATATAGCTCCTTATTTCTTGCCCACTTTCGTGACCGAAACGAAGTCTCTAATATTCGAGCATGGTCAACATCTTCTCTATGTTTGGGTCAAAGGACAAACGCGGCTTAAGCGTTAGCCTAGACGACATCATTGTCGCTCAAGCCAAAATCAGAACACTAATCCCAATTAGCCCGCTTACCCACTCGCCTAATTTCTCGGACCTCGTCGGACACGAAGTGTACTTCAAATGGGACAACAAACTTAAGACCGGCTCCTTCAAGGAGCGCGGTGCAGCAAATGTCTTGTTAAGTCTGGATCAGGCGGCTAGGTCCAGTGGTGTATGTGCAGCGAGTTTAGGAAATCACGCCCTAGCTTTGAGCTATCACTCAGCAAAACTCGGAGTGCCCTGCGTCATTATTATGCCAAGCAGCGCTCCACTAGTTAAAGTGCAATCTACGCGAGCCACGGGAGCTGAAGTGATTTTGCACGGAAATACATTTGACGAAGCATATCAATACGCGCAGACACTTGCGCTTGAACGCGGTCTATTCTTTGTACCAGCCTTCGACCATCCACTTGTCATAGCGGGACAAGGTACCGCCGGGTTAGAAATGCTAGAACAGCTTGATTCATTTGATTCAGTAGTCATTCCAGTGGGTGGTGGCGGGCTAGCTTCAGGTATCGCAACTGCCATAAAAGCGCGCAGGCCGGATGTGCACGTAGTGGGAGTAAGGTCGCAGTGGGTAATGCACGCAAGGCAGCATGCCAACGCTACCCCACAACCGCTACTCCCTCCTACTACGATCGCAGACGGTATTGCAGTAAAAGTTCCAGGCAAAGTAACGGCTCCGCTACTTGAAAAAGTATTAGATCAAACTATCGTTGTCAGCGAATCAGAAATTGCGGACGCGGTAATTCGCATGCTTGAGCTTGAGCGTGTGGTAGTTGAAGGGGCTGCGGCGGCCGGCGTCGCAGCGCTATTGAAAAAGTGTCTGCCCCCGCATTGCAAGCGAACAGTGCTCGAAATATCAGGAAGCAACATAGACATGAATGTGCTATCGCGCCTGATTGAGCGCGACATGGGAGAGAAGCAGAGGCTTCTTAGGCTCGACGTAGCAGTTCCAGATCGACCAGGATCGCTGCACACAATTACCGGAATCATTGCCCGTACTGGCGCTAACGTGTTGCAAGTATCCCACGATCGATCATTTTCACACATCCCAGGCAACGTTGATATTACGTTCATGCTCGAGGTCCGCGATCAATTGCACAAAGATGCCATCATAAAAAATCTAGCCGATCTGGGAATTGATACCAGAGTTGTTTAGAGGACTCCATCAGTTATCCTATCGCTGCGCTCAAATTTTTCTGGTGTAGGGTTCCAAGAACTTAACTGATAGTGAGGTTGAATCAGATAAGGTTTAGAAGCGCTTAAGTAAAATCATCGCCAATACTCCAAGAACCACTCCAACGCCCTCAACAGATGAAAGCCGCTCGCCACGGTAGAGCCCAGCCAAAACCAAAAAGAATGTAGTTGAGACTCCGTATATCGTTCCAAGCGTTGCAAGCTTGAGGTGGGGGAAAACATAAACCCATCCCACAGCTAGTGAGGCATAGACCAGAAGTCCGGCGCAAAAACTAAGAGTATAAAAAGGTGTGGAGCCTTCACTGGCAATCTTGAGTAAGTAATCCCCAATTACACCGATGAAGCTCAAGACAATGGCCAAATACACGGCATTAAATCGCAGACTCACAAGCTTGCTCCCATTTCCAGTGTCCCAAAACCTGCTGTTACATTTAGCTGACATTTTAACATAACTACCTAATGCAGGAATGTTCAGGACTTGGCAACTTAGGCCTATGGGCCAAGTGTCTGAATATACTATATTATTAACTATAGACGATCGAAGCTGAGGAAGTTTCGCACCTATGGTAAACTGCTTGCGCTCGGGGAGCGCTAGTTCTTTATATTTTGAGCCCCATTTAGGTCGCATGGCAAATAACCAAAGCCCAACATTGCAACCGGTCAAGGACGCAGAGCCGGATGTACGCCTCGACCATATTTCCATTCAACGCACCGAACCGGCGCAACTGATAAACGCCAAACAGGAAGAAGAAGCAAGCGAACTTGGATCGACTAGCTTTGCTTTTAATGTAGAGCGCAAAAGTGAGCGCGAGCTTCAGCCCGCTGGGCGACGCGACTCTGATCTACGCACAGAGCCAGAGCAAAAACGCGCCTCTACTCAAGCAACTGCAGCGACGCGAACTTCCAAAGTTGCTGGCCGTGGAGGATTTAAGTTGAAGGGACAAAGTCTACTTGATCGCTACATCAACCTTGCCGCTAAGATTCTTAAGTTCTTAGAGCGTACCCTATTAGGGCTCTTCCGACGCAATAAAGGTACTCCGGTCACAACCAAGACAGTCGCCCCTAAACAACCCGGGGCTGAAGACTATTTCACACCCGCGGGTCAGGCCAACCGCAAGCGTAAGCTTCCAGAGAGCAAGGGCCCACACCTTTAAGTGACTACAAGTCATTTCAAGAATGGGCTCCTGTCCGTTCTTGAATCGCTCCGAGCTCGGCATGGGGCCCCAAGTGCCCATGCCTCTCCTCGCTACAACCACTTCGTGATTATCTGGCCATCCATAGCCGGCTAATGTCCCACGCTACAGTTATTCAAAAAATCACTGACTCAGGACACTAGCCTTCGCAATTGCACTCCATCTCGAACCTAAAACTGCTTCGAGTGCGAAAATTCAAGAGTCACAATCCTAGGACTTCCCGTTATAATTGTAGCGTGCCAAACTAAGAATGCGTAACAAAATGAATCGGTTCGCTTCGCTTTGCTCGCAATACACTCCCTTTAAGTTTTCTTAGGGCATTTTTGTTACGGGCTCTAAATATGCATTAGAGGCCATCAATAGATAGCCTTTAATTTGAGATTGGCGTTTTTCCTATTTTTAGGCTCGTTAGGTTTCAAAACTATTAGTTGACTCCATAACTCGCTGACCTATGTTCCATCATCTACTTCAACGTCCACGAGTATTAGGTCCGGTCAAGCTGCAACGGCTTCGATCGAGCGAAGCGCGCGAACTTTTCCTGTCGCTAGCCGCAATTATTTTACTAGTTCTAGTAGGTACCGTTGGTTACAGCGCTATCGAAGGCTGGAACTGGTTTGATTCGCTGTACATGACCGTCATTACGGTAGCCACCATTGGATACGGTGAAACACACCCACTTTCCGCTTTGGGGCGCGGGTTCACGATTGTGCTGATCCTTTTAGGTGTAGGGGTAGCCTCTGTGGTGTTGAGCTCCCTAACTAGATTTATCATTCAAAGACAGATTATTTGGCTATTCGACAGGAAGACTATGCAGGACGCAATCGATAAGCTGACAGGACACACTATTTTTTGCGGCTATGGGCGCTTGGCGCGCATGGCACTTCAATCACTACATGGATCAAACCGCCACCAAATCGTCTTAATCGATAGTGACGAAGAGCGCGCCTCAACCGCAGCAGAAGATGACATCTTTGTAGTAAAGGGCGATGCCACCAACGAAGAAGCGCTACTTGCAGCAGGGATAAAACGCGCCCAACGTTTAGTGACCCTTCTTCCCAAGGACGCCGACAATCTTTATGTAGTACTCACAGCCAAAGAGCTTAACCCCAATATTGATATCATGAGCCGCGCTGCTGACGAGAAAGGCGAAAAACGACTTACCCGCGCCGGGGCTGCTCGCATCATTTCCCCCTACCGTGTAAGTGGTCAAAAAATCGCTGACGGCATTCTTCGCCCATACGTGACTGACTTCTTGGAGCTAGCTGGATCTGCTGGACGGACAGACTTAGCTATTGAAGAAATCAGGATTCCAGACAATTCGCCTTTGACCGGCCATACACTGGAAGAGGCCCAGTTGCGTCAGCGCGCCAACATCATGGTGGCAGCTATAATAAAGAAAGATGGTCAAATGGTCTTCAATCCGAACAAAGAGACAATGCTTGAGTCTGGCTCAACTCTAATCGGATTTGGCCATAAGTCCGACTTTGCCAAATTAGAGAAGCTACTGATTGAATAGCAGCTCACGGCTTTCAAGAGGTAGCCTAGCTTGGGATTGTCGGCTGAAAGGCGCCTATCGAAAAAATACTAATCGAAAGACTGCAGTTCTTCTAATACTGGATTAACCAGATCAGATTGCTCTGAATGGGCGGCTGCCAACTTTTCAAGTACAGCGCGGGCCTGTGCTCGCTGCTCGCTGGTCTCGGCAACGCGAGCCAAACTTGTAGCAGCTGTAATTGCCACGAAATGGCCTTGCTCTGCCAAAGAGGCCAGCAATGCCCGCCCCTGCTCATGATGCGTCTGCGAGTCGATAAACGCGCGCGCAACAACTAACGCTTCAAGCTCAGCATAAAAACGATCTGCAGATGAGCCAACTTCGATCGTTCGCCAACGATCTGGCGAAAGTACCTTAAGAACATTATCAATATCTAAAGCCTGCGCCGATAGAACACCTTGGTGCAGCTGTGCCAGAGTCTTGTACGGTTCACGCGTCTCAGCCAGGGTCTTCAGAACGCCCTCAACACGGACCTTTGCCTTATCCAGCTCGGCCTGTGCTTCCTTAACCTTAGCTTGCGCTGCCTCCTTCTTGTCGACAGCGGCAGCCGCTAGATCGCTCTGGGCCTGAGTAAGCTTAGTTTCAAGAGTTGGCATTTGTTTGAGCGCCTGTTGCAAGTTTGCATAGGTATCCGCGGCCTGTCCTAGCTCGGCACGACGATTCTCATCGAATACACCCTTGGCGTAGACGCCAAGCAGTGCGACAGCTGCCACAACAGCCACATGTCGCCACCACTGCTTCAGAAAAAGGAATAGTGGATCGCGTTGAATACTGGCGTTTAGCGCCGGATCCTGGAAAATGTCATGATCCGCACCGCCCATCGGTTGCTGCATTGGGGCCTCTGTCATGCTATTCCGTGCCTCTACATTTTGTACTTAAAGTCTTCTGGATCAAGATTGTCCAGAATTTCTGTCCACTTGTCTTTATCGACATGCTTGAGATCAGTCTTTGCTCCACCCTGCTCCGCCTCTTCTTCCTCTCCCCCCTCCTCTGGCTTACCAGTTCCCGCTGGAACTTGGAAATTTGGAGGTAGACTAAGCTTAGCTTGATCGAGCACCTGTTGGGTTACATAAATAGGCGCAGTAGCTCTTAACGCCAAAGCAATAGCATCGCTTGGTCTTGCATCTAGGATAATCGCCTTATCACCAAAAGCCAAAACTAGTTCAGCGAAATAGGTAGATTCTTTAAGCTCAGTTATAACCACTCGCTCAACTTTAATGCCGAGCTCTATGAACACGTCGTTCATAAGGTCGTGCGTAAGAGGTCGGGCCATTGTGACTTGTTTAATCGCGCTAGCGATTGAGGTTGCTTCAGCTATGCCGATCCAGATTGGCAGAGAAAGGTTACCTGACTCATCTTTGAGAACTATAACCGGTGCTTGCGTATTGGGATCCAGCACGAGCCCACCTACAAACATTTCAACCGCGTTCTGTGTGCTCATGACAACATTCCTAGATCCAACTTAGAGCTCGCAACCAAAAAGCGTTGGGCCAAATCTTTAGCGCTCACTGACCTGGGGGCGCTTAGCCACGCTTGTTGCTTACCCATAGACATTAGCTGGCAACTACAAGCTTTAACCTAGCAATCTTCCTAATAATTTTACCATGACTCAAGGGCAAAAGTCCACGTTAGCTCAAGGGCACGCAATTTGGCTCCCATCTATTTGCTGCTTAACCAAATTTGAGCCAGCCGGCTCACCAACCAGGGTAAAGCGAGCCGCCTTATGAATGAGCGTAGGGACGGTCATGCCAGGCTTTAGATCGGCTGCTTCGCCGCTCAAATTAACAGTAATATTCTGAGAGCTACGACCCTGCAGACGAGTTGGATCCACGGCGCTAGGGCCGTCAATTAGCACATCAACCGACTTACCCACCCAATCATGAAGCCTACGCGAAGTTATCTGTTCTTGTTTGGCCTGCAGCTCCTGTAGACGTGCCAGCTTTTCCTGGTATGGCTGAGAGTCCTCAATAGTTGCAGCTAGCGTCCCCGGTCTGGCAGAGAAAATAAATGAGTAGCTGTTATCAAACTGAACCTGCTCCATTACATCCAAGGTCAGGCGAAAATCCTGCTCTGTTTCCCCTGGGAAACCGACAATAATATCGGTGGTGATTGCCATATCGGGCACACGTGTCTTAAGCGCATCAATAATGCGCAAATATTTGTCTCTGCGGTAATTACGATTCATCGCCTTCAATACGCTATCGCTGCCTGACTGCAGTGGCATGTGAATGTGGTGACAAATCTTGGGCTCTGAGCACACCAAATCAATGAAGTCAGCACGAACCTCCTGCGGGTGTGGACTAGTGAATCTAATCCGCTCGACTCCGGGTATTGCTGCGACTTCCTTAAGCAGCCATACGAAACTACGCCGTGGCTGGAAATCCAGTCCGTACGAGTTCACTGTTTGGCCAAGCAATACTATTTCTTTAGCCCCTTGATGTACCGCTATGCGCACTTCTTTTTTAATTTCATCAGGATCGCGAGAGACCTCCCGTCCACGCGTGGTAGGCACAATGCAGTATGTGCAGTTTTTATTGCAACCTCGGCTAATCGAAACCAGGGCCGATACACGCTCGCCTCCGCTAAACCCAAGCGGCAGGTCCTCCCACTCATCTCGATAATCAACAGCAACTTGGGGTTGGCCCTTGCTAGCACGCCGCTCAATTAGCGATGGGACCAAAGACAAGTTATGTGTACCGAAAACGAAATCTACAACTGGACTTCGCTCCACAATCTTGCGGCCTTCCTGCTGCGCCACGCAGCCACCAACCCCGACCAGTAGGTGCGGATTCTGGCTCTTTAGCTCACGCAGCTCACCCAACAGGCTGTGCACCTTATGCTCAGGCTTTTCGCGCACACTACAAGTGTTTAAGATAATTAAATCGGCCTGTTCTGGCTCACTGGTCTTATCGAATGAGCCATCTAAGATTCGATACAGTTTCTCTGTATCGTACTCATTCATCTGGCAACCATACGTGCGTATATAAACGCGCCGACGTGGCTGCCCTTCCCCATTTTGCTGGGGGCGCTTGATTTGAACTAGCTCGTCCATGACTCCCAATTACGATTGGCCCGGCACAACACGCAGCAGGGCTTCAAACCGGCCGCCAGCGCGGGCCGGTAATGTCTGGTCGATATCTATTGCAACTTCGCGCCGCGCTCCCGGCGCAAGGTGCATGTCAGATAACTCAACGAACTCCTCATCTTGTGGGATTTGGGCACTCAAATCAAGCTCAGCGCCTTCTGGTAGCCAAATCAAGCCAATACCAAGCTTGGCGCTCTGAATTTCAGCCTCACCGGCATTAAAAAGAGCTGCTTTTACGGTAAGAGTTTGCGGACAGGCTGCCTGTCCGCACTCTTGGACATGGCGCAACGTACTTATATTTTGAACTTTTAACAGTGGCTGGCTGGACTTGTTAATGCCCCGTGCTGCCTCACCCCATACTAATTCAAGTTGATAGTCACTTACGCCATCTGCAGGCAAGGTCAGGGTGAACTCACGCTCTTCGCCAGCGGTTAATGAGCCTGACTGGTTAAGGACTTTCTCTAGTGCCAAAATCTCAGAAAATTTCTCTTCACCTTCGCGTAGGGCGGTTGCACGTAAAGCGATCTGTGAAAGCGGCCAGTCTATTTGTGACGACAGTTTAGCGCGCACAAACACGTGCGCTCCATCATTAACATCTTCAAGTACTGATAGCTCAAAAGGGGCACGCGTGTTACCAGACGCATCAGCTGTTTGTGGCGTTGGCGGGACAGGTGTTGAGCAGGACACGCAGAATAGTAGTGCTAGTGCGAGGCCGAGGCTTTTCTTAGTGCCGAATCCCATAATTCTTCCATCTTGGCAGCGCAGGGCGGCAATCCTTTTTGGCTAGAAGTCATTTCATAAATGCCCATCCGTGGGCATTTATGAGTCGCGCAAAATTCAGCTTGGGGCCCGAAGTATCCAAGCCTCATCGCGCTCCAAACGCCTACGGCGTTTGCTGGGCCAATTAAGCAACGCTATCGGCTACGCCTTCCTTTCGTGAAGACAAAAACCAACCGCTAGTACCAATGAATTTCCACTCCTGTATTTCAAGGCGCTCATTCACAACATAGTATGGAACCTTGTAGTACCGGACCGTCACTTCTACCAATGCCGTACGCGACTCATTGGAAAATCCTACCGATTCAATCCTACTATCAACAACCTTCTCTTGCTTACGCTGCTTGCGGAACTCTTTCTCCAGTCCAGCACGTTGCTCAGGAACGAAGAAAGCTTCTGCGTCTCCAGGCTGACCGAATGAGACCGCATCATTAAAGACACGAATACGTTCAGCCAGCAACTTCTCGCGGTCTCCCGCCGTAACACCCAATTTATTAAAAGAGTCTATGGCTGGGGCAAGGAAGCAGCCTGTCAAGCCACCACTGGCTAAAGCAGCACAGAGCATAATCCGCAATATTAAACGTGCATCCATCATCATTCTCCCCGTCCGGCTCCTACGAGTGTGGGTCAGCTCAAGCAACGTAACTTCAAGGTAGTAATTTGTCTAAAACACTCTTAAGCTCAACTTTGTCTTCTTCCTCAAGCTGATCCTTCGGTCGCTTCTGCGGGGCTGTGGCGTTGCCAGACATACTTGCACGTACTTCGTCGGTATCACCCTGCAGCTCCCGTACCAGCACTTTCATGTCAACTTCTCTGCGCGGCCCGTGATGGGCAAAGCGCCTTTCTAACTCATGAGCTCCAAGCGCCACTATGATCGCCGAGCAAAGAATGACTATGCCGTAGGATAAAAACTTGTTCGACTCTGACATGAGTAGATCCTCCACGCTGGATAGAACGTGACTAATCTAACACACTCGGACATTCTGGAAACCCTATTCTAGGGCCTATGGCACCATATGCATGGGTTCAAGCACGCCCTGCTGGGCCTATTTGGGTCCAGCCAAGCTAGCCCCCTATGTGCGGGCGGAAATATTTGCCTTTACCCATTCCACGATTTCCTTGGTTGAGGCACCGGGTAGAAAGATCTGCTTCACACCTTGCTGCTTAAGCTTTTCCACGTCGTCCTTGGGAATAATTCCTCCACCAAAAACAACGACATCTGCAGCGCCTTCTTTCTTCAATAACTCAATCACCTCAGGGAATAGGGTCATGTGGGCTCCGGAAAGGATGCTCAGCCCTACCGCCTGCACATCTTCCTGCAATGCACTGCGCACAATCATTTCAGGTGTCTGATGCAAGCCTGTATATATAACTTCCATACCTGCATCGCGCAGAGCACGTGCCACGACTTTTGCTCCCCGATCGTGGCCATCCAAACCAGGCTTGGCGATCAGGACGCGAATAGGATGTTTTGTAGGTTGCGCCATTATAAGTCGAAGCTCCACTAAATCAGACCTGGGTCGGTGTAGACACCGAAAACCTCGCGATAGATATCAGAAATCTCACCCAGGGTCACCCCTGCATCAACGCCATCAATTAAGGCCGGCATTACATTGCGATTTTCACGACAGGCACTCCGAATTTCAGCTGTGGCCTTCTCTAGACGCACCCGATCACGCTTTGCCTTAAAAGCACGCACTTTATCAGCCTGCTGCTTTTCAGCCTCAAAGTCTACCTTTAGAGTTGGAATTTCCTGCTCTTGTTCATCCTGATAGCAGTTAACTCCTACAATACTACGCTCCCTGGCATCCACTTCAAGTTGAAAGCGATAAGAAGCCTCTGCAATTTCCTTCTGAGGAAAGCCTGTCTCGACTGCTCTCAACATACCGCCCAGCGCATCAATCTTAGCGATATACTCTAGCGCTTCAGCCTCAATCTCATTTGTCAGGCGCTCCACGTAATATGAGCCACCCAGTGGATCGATCACATTAGTCACGCCTGTCTCTTCAGCTATGATCTGCTGCGTCCTAAGCGCGACCTTGGCTGCGCCCTCGGTTGGCAACGACAACGTTTCATCCATCGAATTGGTGTGCAAACTTTGGACTCCGCCCAACACTGCTGCTAGTGCTTGTATAGCCACACGCGCGACATTATTTAGTGGCTGCTGTGCCGTAAGACTGACGCCGGCAGTTTGTGCGTGCGTACGTAAGATCATAGATCGTTCGCTCTTGGCCCCAAAGCGATCGCGCATCAATTTAGCCCAAATTCGACGTGCTGCCCTAAACTTGGCGATCTCCTCAAAGAAGTCATTATGAACATCGAAAAAGAACGAAAGGCGCGGGGCAAAATCATCAATCTTCATCCCACGCGCGAGACAGTGCTCAACGTACCCCACCCCATCCGCCAAGGTGAAAGCCAGTTCCTGCACCGCGGTCGCACCGGCCTCTCGAATATGATAACCGCTAATACTAATGCCGTTAAATTTGGGAGCACTTTCTGCACAATATTGGATAATGTCACACGCTAATTTAACTGCAGGCGCCGGCGGGCAGATCCACTCCTTTTGCGCGATAAACTCTTTGAACATGTCATTTTGAATTGTTCCGCCCAACTGATCAAAAGAGATTCCACGCCGACGCGCCATGGCAAAATACATGGCCATGGCGGCCGTTGCGGTACAATTGATCGTCATCGACACGGTCACTTGGGCCAAGTCGATGCCATCAAACAAGCGCTCCATATCTTCAATCGTTGAGACGCTCACCCCCTCGCGGCCAACTTCACCACGCGACTTTGCATGGTCAGCGTCATAGCCCATCAAGCTGGGCATATCGAAGGCTGTAGACAGTCCAGTCTGACCATGCGCCAACAAGTATTTGAAGCGCCTATTAGTGTCTTCAGGCGAGCCGAATCCCGCGAATTGACGCATCGTCCACAAACGACCACGGTACATGGTAGGCTGCACGCCTCGCGTAAATGGAAATTCACCTGGATAGCCTAGCTGCTCGCGTTCTGCAAAGGCGCCAATATTCTCCGATGTAACTAGCTCAGGCTGCTTTCTAAAGCTTAGCGATGTGAACTGATCCTTGCGCTCTTTTTGAGAAGCATGGCTCTGAGAGCGCCATTCTGCATAGGATTTGGATAAACGTGTTTGAGGTTTTGACGCCATGCCACCTACTCCTTCAACAAACTGCCAGCAATTACGAGACGCTGAATCTCACTAGTGCCTTCGTATATTTCAGTTATCTTTGCATCACGCAAATGCCGCTCGGCCGGAAAATCCTTTACGTAGCCATACCCCCCGTGAATCTGCACGCACTTGGTCGCAGCATGCATGGCCGTTTCCGAGGCTAGCAACTTAGCCATGGCCGCCTGGCGCACATACTTTTCTCCGCGATCCTTAGCGCTAGCGGCAGCAAGTGTTAAATAGCGAGCTGAGTCTATCCCGATGATCATGTCCGCCAGATAGTTCTGAATGGTCTGATGCTCAGAAATTGGCTGCCCAAATGTCTTGCGCTCTTTGGAGTACTGCAGCGCATCCCTCAGGGCAGCCCGCGCAATACCAATCGCCTGCGCTGCCACTCCGAGTCGGCCACCGTTAAGAGTACTCATGGCAACATTAAAGCCCTTGCCTTCCTCGCCCAAGATATTGGCCTTTGTTAACTTTACTTCGTTGTAGGTGATACCACATGTCGGTGAGCCACAAATTCCAAGCTTATCCTCAGGCTTACCGCGCACGATGCCTGGCAGCGCCAACTCGTGCACAAATGCAGTTACGCCTTTATAGCCCTTGCCTTTATCAAGCGTAGCAAAAAGCACACACACATCTGCAACAGGCCCGTTGGTTACCCAGTTCTTGGCTCCAGAGACAATGTACTCCTCACCATGCTTGGTGACAGTGCAAGTAAGCGCAGCTGCATCGCTCCCTGTGCCCGGCTCAGACAGAGAGAAGCATCCAAGCTTTTGGCCACTAGCCAGTGCAGGCAAATACTTCTTCTTTTGTTCGCTGCTACCAAACTCAACTATTGGAGACAGACAAAGCGAGTTGTGCGCGCTCATAATGATTGATGTGGAGGCGCAAGCCGCAGCTAGCTCCTCGACGATCAAACAGTAGGCTATTTGAGGCAGTCCAGCACCGCCGTACTCAGTGGGCACACAGGCACCCATGAACCCCATGCTGCCCATTTTTTGAACTAACTCGCGAGGGAAATAGTGTTCGCGGTCAATTTTTGCTGCGAGTGGCGCCACCTCACCTTCGGCAAAAGTGCGCGCAGCTTGCTGCAGCATCTTGCAATCTTCATCAAGGTCAAATTTGAAACCATCCATCCAGCTCATGCTACCCTCGCATCAAGTGCTGCCATTCCCGAGTCTTGCGATCACTAGAGTGCCGACATAGCGCTAACACCGCCCACTCTATTTTCTCCAAACTATTCCACACTCGACGAAAACCCCACTCCGCCCATATCAGACTTACTTAGCTACAAAACGTGGCTCGCGCTTCTGCATAAATGCTTGCATTCCCTCTTCTCGATCAGCTGTCGCAAAAAGCGACAAGAACATATCTACCTCGGCTCGCAGACCAGCTAACAATGAGTCATCTTGGGAACGTCGAATGACTTGCTTGGCGCCTTGAACAGCCAATGGTGCCTTGGCTGCTATCAGTTGCCCCATATTGCGGGATACCGCTAGTACATCGGCAGGCTCACATAACTTGTCTACAAGCCCCAACCCGTGCGCTTCTTCAGCCGAAATAAGCTCCGCCGTATAAACCAAGCGCCGCGCTGCACCCACTCCACAACGCTGAATTAAGCGCTGAGTCCCGCCGAAGCCAGGAATAATTCCTAAATTCACTTCCGGTTGGCCAAGTTTAGCAGCCTTGGACGCGACAATAATATCGCAAGCCAGCGCTAGCTCCAGGCCACCACCCAAAGCGTAACCGTTAACCGCTGCGATCACAGGCAACGCAAGCGTTTCGATTGCGCGCATCGCTCTCTGTCCAAGCTCGACATAGTCTGCAATTGGGCGTGGCCCAAGCTGGGCCATGCCATGGATGTCAGCGCCAGCGACAAAAGCTTTTTCCCCTGCGCCAGTAAGAATCACCACGCGCGCTTCTGGGTTCTTGCTTACCTTTTGAAGCGCCAGTAGCAGCCCCTGCAGCACATCGGCGTTGAGAGCGTTCAGGCTCTTCGGGCGATTGATTGTAATTTCGACCAAAGCTCCATCTTGGGCAACTTTTACAGTCTCTTCTTCAATTATAGCCATGTATCACCACGCATGTATAAAAAGCTTATCCTGGGGGCCACGCGAATTTACGCTTACCTAAGATATGCAAGTGCAAATGAAAAACTGATTGGCCCGCCCCTGCCCCATTATTAATTACTACTCTGTACCCCGATTCGGTAAGTCCAGCGCTTTTTGCGATGTGAGCCACAGCGAGCAGCAGCTCTCCCAGGAGCTCACGATCATTTGTATTAGCATCCGTCAAGTCGCGCAGGTGCGTCTTAGGAATTACAAGGATGTGAGTAGGAGCCTGTGGCTGAATGTCACGAAAAGCCAAAACTTTGTCGGTTTCGTAAACAATATCAGCGGGGATTTCCCTGCGAATAATTTTACCAAAAATTGTATCGCCACCAGTTAGCATGAGCCTCTCCTCTCATCTACATACTAAGGGTCAGAAAAGGATACCCCGGGAGCCATCCCCCATACTGACACACTCACTTAAACGCTCCCAGCTGGGACCTGCGCTAAGCTCGAGATGGGAGTATCGCTAAAGTCTCCCCGTACCGCCATTAAAGTTGGTTTTAGGCCGGTCTAGGTTAGTAGGCTAACGAGGAGCCTGCTTAGAAGTCAAGTAATCTCAAGATAATAGCTTGGGTAGGCTAGGCCACAGCGTCTGTGGCAAATGGATCTTGTGAATCACATGGGAGCTTCAGAAATACCTCTGTGCCCTTCCCAAGCTCACTCTGGATTGTCATTTCCCCGCCATTCATCTTCAACAAGCTATATGTATTCCAAAGTCCTAAGCCACGCCCTTCGACGCTCACACCACTGGCTTTGTCGAGCTTTTTAGTGCTGAAAAAGGGCTCATACAGGCGTGAAGAGACCTCGTCGCTCATTCCGCAGCCAGTGTCCGTAATTCTAACCTCTAATGTGCTAGCACCGGGTTTCCAGTCCACAAAAATTGATATTTCCCCCAACCCCTCAATTGACTCGACAGCATTGGCTACCACACTTGCGAGAACTTCGAGTAATTGAATATCGGCGAGCTTAACCTGGGGCAAATGCGCTGGGACATCCAATAAGAATTTTATGCGCTCAGCCATTACAGCCTGATATGAACTGGTGGCGTTATCCAACACACGCTGGAAATCACAGCTGCCTCCAGAACTGGCTTGGCGCCTTGTAATCGCTCCCATCTTGCGTGTCAGGCGTGTCCCAGAATCAACTCCCCGCCGAATTAGATTAACACAGCGCACTGCACGCTCATTTGTGCCCACCATTCTCGATAACAGTTCGGCCGCACCAAGAACACCACCTAGGATGTTGTTAAAATTATGCGCGATACCAGCTGCAAACAGGCCGACAGTATCAAGTTTGATTTGCTGACTAACACGTCGCTGCAGAGCGCGCACTTCTGTTTCGTCACGAAACAACCAAAATCGCTCAGCTCGCCCATTGCCAAGCGGAACCGGCCGTGACACCACACGCACGCTTCTAAATTCACCATTGCTTTCCGTTAAATCAAATTCTACAGACAGCTCCCAGTTGGAGAGGCATGCGTTTAGATGCTCAGCAAGCCTGTCTGAGAAAACTCCTCCGAAAATTATCGGCACTGTATCAGCGATCGTCTGTGGCACAACACCAGAACAGGCAGCTTCAAGCTGCCGATTTGAGTAAATGATCTTACCCTTTTCATCATGCACTAGTATTGCCTCAGGCAATACATTACCCAGACTATTTTGGAGGCGTAGCGCTCTTTCAACTACCTGCTTCTGATGAACTAGTTCCATCTGGGCACGGCTTAGGGCAAGCTGGCTCTCGATACGCGCTAACAACACTCTTCTATCGATTGGCTTATTGACGTAGTCGTTTGCGCCATTTTGAAGTCCTTCAGCAACATCGCCCGCCTCTACTAGGCTACTGACCATAATAATAGGAAGCTCTGCGCGTGTGTGTTTTTCACGTAACAAACGACAGGCATCCAAGCCATTCATCTCTGGCATCATGATATCCAGGAGGATAATGGCAGGGACCTCTTTTTCAACTAAAGCTACACACTCTTTTCCATTCGAGCACTCCTTCACTTCAAAGCCTTGCGCTTGCAGCAGGCCACGCAACAGGATACGATTGGTCACAGAATCGTCGACCACCAATACAGTATTGGAGTGTGAAACGGCTTTACTCACGCTAGCTTTCCCCGCGCGCTTTTATAGCGCCCCATGTAGAAGTTATCGGTATAGAGATGTGGCTTCTCAATGCCATGATATAGAGACAGCTTTTTAATTCGCTGCCAATTTCCTGACACAAACGGCGCAACTCTTGCTTCAGCACAGTGCCCGCACAGGTTGTGAGCCCATCAAGAAAAAGATCAAGGGAGATCAGATGACTAACGGCGACGCCCCCGCAGAAAGTTGCAAGGTAGCGTACAAAAATGAACAACCTAGCCAGCTAAGACCACGAGGTGTATTACTGGCAGATACCCTAAAAACTCTTGAGTGCGCCCTCAACGCGCGTGGACTCTTAGTTCGGCGTGATAGCGACATCTTCCACCCGCTGTGGTACGTGGCGGAGACAGAGCGGAATATTTTCCTCTGGAAGCAGGGTCGCTCGATTATCGAACAGGATGACTTTGAGTTCTGGATTGACCTTCCTCGCTTAATTAGCAAGCGCCTTGAACATTTGCAGTCTCAGAATGACAACAATCCCTTTATTAATCCGCTTTGGAGCATCACCCAGGAATCAGCCCCCGATCGACGAAGAGAGATCGATTACCTACAGACTTTTGCTGATATTGTGCGTGATATTGAGACCCACCTAGCTGCCTTGTGCGAGGCCGGCAGTCGAATTCTCTCGCAGGCTAGTGGGCGCTCGCGCCCGAAAGTAGTGCTTCCTCAATCACCGCTGTCAAAAGCGTAGGCACCAAAAAAAGAGGCGCCCCGAAGGGCGCCTCTTTCGCGAAGTAAATCTCGCTAAGCAACTCTGTTTAGAAGTAGCTGCTCAACTGGAAGATCCACTTGTTTGTATTGACGTCATCGGCATCACCCAAGACGCGCTCATTGACATGGTCAAAGTTTAGCTGAGCCTTGAGGTTATGACGCCACCAGTAGTAGTTCAGACCGACTGTGACTTGGTTCACCTTGTCGTTACCTGAGCATACGGAACCGGCTGCTTTGCCGTCGTCGCAATCAACGAGGCCGTAGCGTGCCGCAATTTCCATTTTCTTTGGCATGAAGAAATAGCCTACCTGAGTATAGAAGCCCAGTGGCTCGCCCTTCTCGCCAGCGTCTGGATCTTGAGTCTCGGTGTATAATTCACCGTGGAAGCTCCAGCCGTTATACTTAAGGTTAGCGTCGACGCTTACATCCTGCTGATCGAAGTCACCACCGAAGGAAGCAGAAGAAGCTGAACTATAAGCATATGTTGCTCCGATATTTAGAGCAGCATCCTCAGTCCAATCATAATCGCCTTCCTCAAATGGATTCATCTTGCCCATGGCTGACCAACGCGCTGATAGCGTGCCGGTATGCTTTGTATCAACACCACCACGGTTGATGCCCTCACCATCGCTCAAGCCGTTGAAGATTCCAGCGGCAAGTACGAGGTTACCATCCATTAACTTAGCGGTACCCATCAATCCTGACTGACGACCAAGGTCGAAATAGTCAGACGCGACTGTACGATCTGCAAACTGAATTGCATGATCTGAAGTGTTGTACTGACGGCTGACCGGTGTCTTCCATTG
This sequence comes from Oligoflexia bacterium, assembly GCA_019694465.1. Taxonomy (GTDB): domain Bacteria; phylum Bdellovibrionota_C; class UBA2361; order UBA2361; family JAFLCA01; genus JAIBBV01. The sequence goes on along the minus strand of JAIBBV010000012.1, from coordinate 50,122 downwards.
CCCCATACGGACGTTTGTCATATCGCAGGTATTCCACTGCAAGTATGCATCCTTCAAGGCAGCTACTTTCTCACCATCACTATTTGCACTGCCGATAAAATCGCCTTGCACATAGTAATTGAACTCTTCGTTCATAGCTGTCCCAGATACAATCAAGCGAGCTTTGTTAATGCTAAAGCTTGATGTATTCGGAGCACCATCGTTATCAGTGAACTGATAACGGGTTTGCACGAAGGTGTTAATCTTCGCTGTAAATCCAGTATCCGGGAAGTCGAATCGGCTTCCGTCTTTCCAGTAAACCTTGGCAGCGCTTGAGCCTGAAGCTGCTTGAGCTTCTGCCTTGGTCAATACCCCCCGCTCAACGAGCAAGTCCTCGAGGCTCTTCGCATGAGAAACCGCAGGTGCTAGTAAGAGCAAGGAGGCAATCATAGCAACATTACGCATAGGGTTCTTGCCTCCAAATAATCACTTTCATTGCATCAAGCGCACTCGTTACAACCCACGCTTGAAGCAGGGTCGACGAATATGCTTTTCTATGCCTAAGTCCCACTGTTTGGAGTGTTCCGTCAAGCCGGGATGTTGGCCCTAACCGCTTTTTAACTGAATTTCAGAGCTATACCGACTGTGGCGCCTCGTTATGCACTGGCGCTGTTAAGCAGCAAATAGTATTTTTAGAACAATATTTTTATATGACAACTAACATCTTCGATCTCGATAGCCCCGACCACTATGACGTTAGGTGTAGCGTACGCAAACTCGCTGAAAAGGAGATTCCACGCTACCAAAACTCGAATTACTACAACACTCTACCACGTGAGCTGTTCAAAGCTTTTGCTGGTATTGGACTGACTGGCCTGTCCATCCCAGATGAATTTGGCGGTCTTGGTGCCGACCCTTGGACCTGTGCGCTCACATTTGAGGAAATTGCAGCGATAGATCTTGGTCCAGCCATATTTACATCAGTTCACTCGATGGTGTCGGGAATAGTAACGCGGGCCGGCAATAAGTCTCAAAAGGAGAAGTATTTACCACGCATGGCAAGTGGCGAGCTGCTGGGGGCATTCGCTCTTACGGAACCAAGCGCTGGCTCAGATGCTTCGGGACTACGCACAACAGCACAGCAGGATGGTAAAGATTTCGTGCTTAACGGCAGCAAGTGCTACATAACGAGCGCGGGCTGGGCTGACTTATATATTGTATTCGCCAAGACCGGCAAAGAAGATAAAGCTATCTCGGCATTTGTAGTGGAAGCTGGAACGCCTGGCCTCATTATTAGCAGCCCTGAAAAGAAAATGGGCTGTGAACTTTCGCCAATTGCATCTCTAACATTTGAAAATATGCGCATTCCAGCGCAACAGCTATTAGGCGAGCTGCATCGCGGATATGCCATCGCGCTGAGCGGGTTGGCAGGCGGCCGAATTAATATTGCCTCCTGCGCTAATGGGATTGCGCGCAGTGCCCTCACCCGCGCCCGTGTGCACCTGATGGAGCGTGAACAGTTTGGGCAAAAATTGTCAGCCTTTCAGGGTCTCCAATTCATGCTGGCGGACATGCAAATGAAGTATGAAGCAGCCAGGCTGCTGACATGGAAGGCTGCACATGAGCTTGCTGCTAACCCGAACGCGGTTGGGGCCAAGGCTGGGAGCTCTATCGCTAAGTGCTTTGCGACTGACGCGGCTATGAGTATCTCGACAGATGCAGTGCAGCTATTGGGCGGGGCTGGGTATATAAAGGACTACGACGTTGAGCGCTATATGCGCGACGCCAAGATGCTGCAAATTGTGGAAGGCACAAACCAGATTCAGCGCGTAGTGCTCGCCAGAGAAATCCTTAAACCAGACTAAAGATTGCTTCGCAATTCGTCTGGGTTCGCTACCCTCCCGCTCACGGGTGGGTCCAGGATCTCCTGGCCGTCTGCGCAATCTTTCCGAAGGAAAGTTGCGTAAGGGAAGCGCTGGATAAGTACCTCGTTGCGAGAAATTGGAGTCTGCTGGCGAGGCGAGGAGCGCAAGTGAGAAAACCGCAAGCGTATCCACTGTGATACTCTGAGGATTTTTTCACGCAGCGCGACAAAGCCGCAGCCCAGAATCCAACTTCGCAGCAGAGGGCACTTATTCGGCGCTTCCCGAAGGTTAATTGGTGCGGCGGGAGGGGATCGCCCTACTCCTAAAGATTGCTTCGCAATTCGTCTGGGTTCGCTACCCTCCCGCTCACGGGTGGGTCCAGGATCTCCTGGCCGTCTGCGCAATCTTTCCGAAGGAAAGTTGCGTAAGGGGTTAATTGGTGCGGCGGGAGGGGATCGAACCCACGACCCGAAGATTAAGAGTCTTCTGCTCTACCAACTGAGCTACCGCCGCATCAGTATATTGAAATGAGCGCTACTTTTTACTAGGAACGGCCAATAAAATCAAGCGGGCCAAATAGCGCCCATTTCCCCCACTTATCACCCAAGCGCCGGATAGTCGGTGTACCCTTTCGCATCTCCGCCATAGAATGTGTTGCGGTCGTAGCGATTAAGTTCCGCACCGCTTTGTATACGCCGCGGCAAGTCTGGGTTCGAGATGAACAAGCGCCCAAATGCTACAGCATCCGCTGCCCCGCTTGCGACTGCCTGCTTAGCGGTTTCAGGGGTGTACCCGCCGGCACTGATTAGCGTGCCTTTGAATATGCCGCGGAAGATCTTGGAGTTGTCTGGTGCTCCTTCAATGTTGCCATCGCCAGCACCAGCGTTCGACGAGCGTGGTTCGATCAAGTGCACGTACCCGACACCTCGTTTCCCTAGCTCGCCTAGAACATAGGAGAACAATGCAACTGGATCGCTATCAGACATATCGTTAAATGTACCATGCGGCGAAAGCCTTACTCCCACCCTAGCCTTGCCCCAAATAGCGGTAGCTGCATCGACGACTTCTAAAAGTAGACGTGTGCGATTCTCGATGCTGCCGCCGTACTTGTCTGTGCGTTGGTTGGAGCCGGTCTGGAGGAATTGATCTAACAGATATCCATTCGCTCCATGAATCTCTACTCCATCGAAGCCGGCGAGCTTAGCATTCTTAGCAGCTGTGACGTAATCCGCGAGTAAACTTGAAATCTCCTTCAATTCCAAAGCACGCGGAGTTTCGAAGTCAGCCATTTGCCAATCGGCGGTAAATGCTTTTCCGCTTGGCCGAATCGCGGATGGCGCGACTGGCGCCTGGCGTCCAGGCTGGTGTGAAGAGTGCGAAATACGACCGACGTGCCAAAGTTGCAAGAAGATTACTCCACCTGCACGATGTACGGCCTCGGTCACGAGTTTCCAGCCCGCCACCTGCTCGGGCGAGTGAATACCAGGAGTTCCTGGATATCCCTGCCCTTGCTGAGAGATCTGCGTAGCTTCAGCCACGATCAGTCCCGCACCTGCGCGCTGCGCATAGTATTCGGCGTTGAGCTTATTCGGAACATTACCGGGCTGAGTACTACGCATGCGCGTGAGGGGGGCCATCACGAGCCGGTTCTTAAGCACTAAATCACCGACCTTAAAAGAATCGAATAGCGTTGTCATGATTCACACTCCTATTGATTGCAAGATTTGGAGAGCTTTCCATCTAAGGATAGGCGCCCTGCACCACTGGCAACCAGCGAGAGGCAAAGTCCAAGCACCAATAGGTGATACTCAAATCCCTCACCTTGCTGTGCACCGAACCAGTTCATGAAGAACCCAAAGTTCCAGTGCACCATGCCAATAGCGCCAAGCATAACAAGCCCCAAGGAGGCAGCACAAAAGCGCGTCATAAAGCCGAGAATCAAAGAGATCGACCCAAGCGACTCTGCCATGATCACAAGAAACGCCACGATCCAGGGCATGCCAGCCTTTTCGGTGAAAAAGCCCATCGTGCCACTAAAGCCATAGCCGCCAAACATGCCAAGTGTTTTTTGCAGCCCATGCGGGAGCAAGACTAGACCAACTGTAAGTCGCGCGATAAGTGGCGCTAGCTCATTTCCAGTCTGCATCAATTTACATAGCCCTTTAGCCATAAAAGTATCCTCCAGGTAGATCAAAAATAGTTGATACAGCAACTATCATCCAATTTAGTTGCTGTGTCAACTACTTTATGATATGCTTCAAAGTATGCGAACGAGCGAGGATGAATTATTACTGGCCTGGGCCGCTCTTTATGTCACACAGGGCCTAGCCGTTAAGCGTATACAGAAGGATTTGGAGGCTAAGGGTTGTCTCGCGCTTGACGACTATGAAGTGCTGTTAGTAACAAGTCGCTGCCCAGATCAGCGCATTCGCCTATCCTCTTTGGCCGAATCTACAATATTTACCAAAAGCGGGATAACGCGCGTTGTGAATCGGCTTGAGGAGTCTGGACTGTTGCGGCGCGAGGGTTGTCCAAACGACAAACGTGGCTCTTTTGCTATCCTAACAGCGGCTGGCAAAGAGGCGCTTAAGTCAGCTTGGCGTGTCTATTCGCGCTCGATTCTAACAATTCTTTCTCCCAGCCTTACAGCTACTGAGGCACGCGAGCTGCGCTGCCTTTTAGAGAAAATCCTCTGTCATCTGCGCAACGATACCTTAGTCCCAATAGGACCTCGCAAACAAAATAAAGCCGAATGACTCGCGGCGCTCACGCGCGCAGCTCTGTCCACGGCTCAATAATCTGCCGCCATGGCCTGACATGTAGCCGGCGCCTTTTACAATCGGCAATGACTTGCCAAAGTGTGGCATGTGCGTGGCGCTGCTCAATTAGAATATGCTTTTGACTTAGTACCCTCTTAACACCCATGACCCCGCGTGGCTGATGGGCTCCACAGAAAGACTCAGCCAAGACTCGATTGCGTAAGAGCGAGTGACAGCGCTTCTCCCTAGGCAGTTTCTGTCGCCCAGCGCGTGCACAGGCGTGCAATTCAAATACGTTAGAGCGTGTGGCACGATCAACGGTTTGAACGAAAATCTTCCCCGGCACACCTTCCACGATAGCAAGGCGCCCTTCTGCATCGCCCAGCACAAACATAAAGGCGCCAGAATTTTCCACTTGCCTTAGATAGCGAATAGCTGCCGGGACGTTTCGCTTAAGCAGCGTTTCAAAGACAAGCGCGTAAGTTGGCACTCCAACTTTTGGCAGTATTGGCGGGTAATAACCGGACCCAGACCACATTAGACTAAGCCCGGCCGAGTTGACGCCACAACAAACTGGCAACCCGGGATAGGCGAGACTCAATATGCGCGGATGATTATTTATCTTTAGGTGCAGCAAAGACGACCAGGGGAAATAGGAAGTAGCCCAATCCCAATTTTGGCCAACTAATGTGCCCTGCCCGCGTCGATTGCCGGCCAAACCAACTGCTGTACAGTGCGGCCACTGTTTCTTTAGGCGTCGATGATAAAGCTCTTCCTCATGCAACAAAAGAAGCGTCAATTGATTTATAGAAAGCAGCGATGCACTGGAGAGGCCCTGCATGAACTTTGCCACCTGCGGGGCCTGTCGCTTCATTTTGCGCAGGCAAGCCTTCACAAACTTTTCTGAATACTTGTAGGCGCCAAACTCTTGGGAAAAGAAGCCTGCTAATTCTCGTTGAAATTCGCGCCCGTAGGCACGACCACACTGTGAAGCGCTACCACCGAAGGAATGGACCAGAATCATTACACCTCGCAACCAATGCCATAATTTTTCACACGCCTAGAGCCATTCTTCAATAGAGGTGTTTGCGCTATGATAAGTAAGAGCGAAGTGGCTTTGGACATTTACGAGCCCGTTAAGTATGCATAAAGCATCCTTGTTACGGGATTTAAGTCCTGGGGAGGAATATATGCTTCAAATTCGACACAGTTCTGAGCGTGGCTTTGCCGACCATGGTTGGCTTAAGTCTTGGCACACTTTCTCGTTCGCAGATTATTATGATCCTAAGCAGATGGGATTTAGGGTGCTGCGCGTGATCAATGAAGATCGCATCGCCCCAGGCAAAGGCTTTGACACTCATCCACACAACAATATGGAGATAATTTCATTTGTTGTTTCTGGCCAACTTGCGCATCGCGACAGTATGGGCAACACGCATATAGTTGGCGCTGGAGAGTTCCAAGCCATGTCCGCGGGTAGTGGAGTAACACATAGTGAGTTCAATCCCTCACAAAGCAGCGAAACACATTTACTACAGATATGGATTCAGCCAAGTAAGCGCGGAATTACACCGCGCTATGCAGAGTGGAAGACAAATCAAAAAACTACCGGCCCGCTAACTTTAATTGCCTCGGCTGATGGTCGCTCTGCCTCGCTAATTATTGAACAAGACGCCTCGGTCTACTTAGGGAAGTTAGCTTCTGGCAAAGACGCCGAATTTACACCTGCTCCTGGGCGGTATGCCTGGATACAGCTAGTCTCAGGCAGGTTAAATTTACTTGGGCAAACCCTGCATGCTGGAGATGGGGCAAGTTTATCAGCCGAACCGCAGCTTGAACTGCGCGCTGAGTCTGACTGCGTATTTCTTTTGTTCGATTTGCCTTAAAGGCCTATGGAGATCTCGATTCTCTATTTTCCTACAGCACTTGCCCTGGGCGCTTTACACGCACTGGAGCCTGGACACGCTAAAACTCTCACTGCCGCATATTTAATCGGAATCAAAGGGACTAAAACGGATGCGGCTCTACTTGGAGTTTCCGTTGCGTTTACGCACAGTATTATAGTGATCGGCTTGTCTGTGCTTGCAGTGCTGCTTGGTCGCGAGGCATTCACTGATGAGGCTACCTACGCATTGGCGTTGGGCAGCAGCGTTTTGGTTATTGTGCTTGGGGTATGGTTACTGAGTAAGCGCCTGCGCGTCAAACCCAAGCCTTCATACTCAGTGAGTCAGCACCATCATGGTCATGGTCATACTCACCACCACCAGCATGACCACGAGCACCTTAGCGATGATGAGCATGCCAGGGCGCACGCGCAAACCTTGCCTGATTACGTTTATTCTGGGGAGCGCCCTAGCAAATTACAGGTGATCGCTTTCGGCGCTGCCGGAGGGCTCGTGCCCTGCCCTGCCGCAATTAGCGTTATGCTGCTTTCGCTTTCTATGAGTCAGTCAGAAAAAGGGCTAGTATTGGTGCTGGGATTTAGCCTGGGGCTGGCACTGACCTTGGTGGGGATCGGTCTTTTGGTTGTAAGTGGAATTGGGCAGCTAAGCGCTTCAAAGCACTTTTCTCAGTTTGGCAGGAAAGCTCCTGTGATTGCGGCAGCCCTTGTTATTTTTTCTGGCCTGCTCGGCCTTGTCAGCGCCATCCTACGCCACGCCTGAATCTATCTCGCGCCTAGCACCTTAAATTTTCAATAGTCTTCGCGAAATATCAGCATCGTGCTGACCGGAAATTAATCCCGTGATGTCGCTAATCAGAGTGCGCACTTTGAACGAAAATACAGCTGAGGATGTTGCGACCTCTGACTTAAGCGCATCTAGAGTAGCATCAAGCTCCACGGCTCGCGGGCACCTATCTACTAGCCGACTTAGGAGGCTTGGCATGGCCCGCCGCTCAGAGTCGCTACCTAGTTCCCTGGCAAGCTCCTCCGCGATAAATCGGCGGTAGGTTGGGAAAGCAGCCACAGCCGCTTTCATTGGGGCGACTCTTGCGAACTCGCTTTGTCCATCTACAACCACTGCCGACATAAGCGCGACTGCTACATTTACGCTCACGTCTGCGAAGCGTCTAGAAATTCCTGTTTGCCCATCAATTCCTAGCGCCAGTTCAATCTTGGCCCCTGCGGCAGCAAGCTCACCAACAAACTGTTCAACAGATGCTATTACCTGCCCAAGCAATTTCTGCTCCCGAGGCGAGCCGATATCACAGCTCCCATCGCCACCAAAAATTGCATAGGCCGCACCATTACCCGATCCACTCGGGTCGCTAATGATCGAGAGGACCCCGTCCGAATCCAATAACATGGCAACTTCCCCATAAGCTTCAGTGTGCGCTACCAGCGAACGCTCAACACCTTCAGCTCTATTAGCTGGGGATGCCACACCATGGGTATTGACCAAAGTGGTTGCACGTTGAAAGAGATTTTCCAAATTTGGAGCTGCAGCTGGAGATGGAGATGTCATGTCTACCTCAGTCAGAAAGAGATAAAGGCAACCGACGCCAGGGGGAAAGGCGCACGAAGTCGCAGTGCATAATTTGGGGGAGGTACTAGTATTATGGAGTAAATTCAAAAACTGTAGCAACAAATTTCATGTGGGATAGTAGCTAGTTCCGCGTGCACTGCCACTATTAGGGCAGAACTAATTGTTTCAGCACTTCCTGGTCTGATACCTGCTGGAAATCGTGGTAGTATGCTCCCACAGCATAAAAGTCTTCCAACCGCCAAGCACAAATACAGGCACATCCTTCTCCCTCGACCAGCCGACAGGCGGAAGCGCTGGCAACAGGTGCAGCAACTATAATATGCGCTGGCACTTTATTCTTAATCCAAGCTATTGCTGCTCTCATGGTAGCACCGGTAGCGAGACCATCATCTACTATGAACGCCGTCTTCTGCGATAGATCTGGGTATGGGCGCTTATTTCTATACAGTAGCTCACGTCTTATTAGCTCCTGGCGCTGGCTCCGCTCAATTTTAGCCAGATCGGCTTCTGAAATATTAAGCGAACTTACTATAGGCGCATTAAATACACATAAATTATCTGGGGCAATTGCGCCCATAGCAAGTTCCGCCTGACCCGGAACTCCGATCTTACGCACAACTATTACTTCAAGTGGAGCATTCAATGCGCGCGCTACTTCATGCGCAACCGGGACACCACCTCGAGCGAGGCCAAAGACAACAAGATCCTGTCGACCTGCGTATGCTTTCAGCATGTGCGCAAGCTTGATACCTGCCTGCTGTCTGTCTCTAAAAATCTCTTGGCTCATCGGCTCGCGACTCTATATTGATGTAGCACTTCCCTTTCTCGCAGTCCTAGAGACGGCTTCATAAGGGTTTCGACAAAGTCCACAGCAAGTGGGTCTCCTTGTAAAAAAAGCCAGTGGTGTTCTGGTTAGAAAATTTCGTCTCAAAACCTCCCCTATCAGCAAATACAGTCCGGCCTAACATCCCTGTGCCTAACCCCATCAGGTACGAGTGTTAAGTTTTGCTCAATCACCTTTCACAATCCTTATTTTCCTGGATTTGTCTGGCACTCCACTTTCTGTAAGCGCCTAAGCCAATTAGTCCTGGTGCAACCACGACACATAGTGGGCAAAGTGCTCCTGTTAATGCGGCTGAAGCTGCACCAAGTACGCCCACACCCGCACCAAGTGCCATACAAGTGTTGGCCTCACGTTCCTGCTGTCCTTTTTCCGGTCGTAGGTCCTTCTCTTCCGCCACAATTCCTCCGCGGCACTATTGGAACAAATTTTTGACAATTACTATCAGCGCTAGCAGCGCCCACACAAGAAGACATGCCGGGCAAGTTAGCCTGCTTTGGCAGCCTGACTTGCCATCACTAGCAGCACCACAACAACTTTTTTCGCCTGCATCCATACAATTTGACTACTCGCATATATAACTATATACTAATATAATTATATAGACGACTCTCGTCAAGGGGACCTAGCTAGCATGACAAAAAATGCCTTAAAAAACTTGCAGCCCGATGCGCTGGAGGCTGTAGCCATGCGCTTTCGTGCCCTGGGCGAGCCTAGCCGACTTCTTATTCTGCAGGTGCTGCAAGTGGGAGAAGTTAATGTAACTGACCTAGTTAAAATGACTGGTCTTAGCCAACCCAACGTATCGCGGCATCTGTCTGTACTAGTAAACGCTGGCCTAGTTGGGCGCCGCAAGGATGGCTTGAACGTGCTGTACAGGGTGGTAGACGAGAACCTTACTGAAATCTGCTCGATAGTGTGCCGCAGCGTGAGCGATAAATCCAAATAGGCGCAGCTTCCCCTTTAGCTGGCGTTTAGAAGCCCACCACGATCGCACGCTGGTTCCGCTCGACAATTTTGGGGTAATTTGCTACCCAACTTACATGGAAATAGCGCCAGACCCGGCCTGACTTCGTCCCTCAACGGACTTGGTCGAAGCATGCGTAGGGTGACGAGGGGCGGGAGCAATCGAGAATTCGGCGGATCTCCCGATGGCAGCTCGGCCATCAAGGTGCGTGCAAATCTTTTCGGCAACGGAAAGGACAAACACTCATCAGAGCCAACGGTTAATGGACCATAAATTTCCTATATATAATGTGCATGGGCGACAGAGGTTTTTTGAACTTCCGGCTACGCATGCACAAATTTTGTGAGGAATTTATGAAATTTGATGCGTTGATCTTTGATTTAGATGGAACACTCTGGGACTGCAGCCAAGCAAGCGCGAATGCATTCAACCATGCTTATGAACAATTTGGACTTTCTAAGAGAGTGACGAAGGCCTTTATAGAGTCAATCTCCGGCCAACCCTCAAGCGAATGCGACAAAATCCTGTTAAGTGAAGCGCCTAGTGCTCTGCATACTGAATTGTCGCGATGCTTTGATAAGTTTGAAATAGCGGCTATTCGAGAGCATGCGGCGCGTGCGCTCTATCCTGGAGTAGCGGCAGGACTTGAGAGCCTACGGCGGCACTACAAGTTATTTGTGGTTAGTAACTGCGGAGCGCCTTACCTAGAAGTATTCCATGGCCATTCTGCGATAGGAAATCACTTTAGCGATAGTGAGTGCTTTGGTCGCACGCAAAAGTTAAAGCATGAAAATATATGTGCGATTGTTGCGCGGCAAAGGCTATCTCAGCCTTGCTACATCGGTGATACGGCTGGTGACGAGAAGGCTGCCGCACTGGCTGGCCTACCCTTTTTTCACGCAGGCTATGGTTTTGGGAAGCCTACTGGGAGCCCGAGAACGTTTGCACGTTTTGAAGAGCTAACTCACTATTTTTTGACCTTGGCTCATGCCAGTTCAGGCAGCTAAAAGCCCTTAAGCTTAGCGCCTATGGGTTGCAAAACTGGCACTGCATTGCATCAGCCGTAAGGCGTCCATCTGCTCTCGGCAGTCGTTGTCGATGATTGCAACGCGCGCATCCAAAAATTTCGAAGGCTACAGTTTCGGTAGGAGCGCCACAGTATTCACAGCGCAAACCATTTTCGACATCTACGACGCCCCACCCCGGCAAGCTACAACCTGGGCAATGGCGAGATAGTCGAGTCGCCAAACGCTGTGCAAGATCGCCAATTATCTTCATCCTTGAGGGATTAAAGTTTGCTCGCATGTCGGTCTCGATCCAAGCCTTTTTATCAGACGAGTGCTGGCAGGCAGTATATACTGCGGCTTCCAATTCCTTTAACTGATTGATCGCTTTATTTATTACGTGCTTATCAACCCATTGGTTGGGGCGAACAATTAATGCATGGCTTGGAAACTTGGCTCTACATAGAAAGTCTCCTATTTCGTCCATGCTAGATACAATTTTATGGGCATAGTTTGTGTCTACAGTAACTGCCATTTCATGGACCATAAAGCCCAGCTCATCATCGATGAACAGGAGCAGCTCTTGATTACTTGATAAATATGGCGCATGCGGATGAGGGCCGAAGCTTCCTTCACTAGCAAGCCCGAGCGGGAAACGCGCCGCCTGCATGCCGAGCCTGGCTTTGCGTTCAGCCACGTACAACGCACTCCCCTGCCGCTGCACTTCACCCGAAAAGGTACCAAATTGATCTGTTTCTACCCACGGAACGATGAGACCCGCGCCCAAAATTTTACGGAATGGTTCTTGTACCGCCTGTTCCTTACGGTGTTTGGTGGCAAACGCGATGTATTTCCCATAATAACTTGAAAGCTGCATATTTCAGATGGCGCCGCACTGGGCATAATCTTACTAGACACACTAAATGTATTTCTCACCTCGCAATACAGCCGCATCGCTGATGTAGCAAACAATTGCATAGTGTTTGAAGTAGTGCGCTGAAATATGCTCCATGATCTTATGAGCAACATCGGCACCCACTAGAGTTTCAATGCGAATGTTCTGACCGGGGAGCTCGCCTGCGCGCATCCCGCGCGATCCTTCACCATGCGAGGCCACCACGGTATAGCCTTTGGCGCCCAGGCTCTTTAGCTCTCTGATCACCTGCTCTTCTAGAACTGCCTCGGTAATTATTGTAACCAGTTTCAAATTCGTGAGTTTCATTTCAGCGCATCTCCCTATGCATGGAAAAACTTAGCAAGTTCAAAATAGATCGGAATACCTAGCACTACATTGAACGGAAACGTAATCGCTAGAGCTGCTGTAAGGTAATAGGACGGATTAGCATCCGGTAATGTCACTCTCACTGCAGGTGGAGCTGCGATGTAGGAGGCACTGGCCGCCATGGCCGCCAGCACCGTGCAGCCTCCGACTGAGAGGCCAGCCCAAGTACCAAGTGCTATGGCCAGAGTCCCATGCAGCAGTGGGACGATTGTTCCAAACCCAATCAAAAACAAGCCAACTTTCTTTAGGTCGCCCATGCGCGAACCAGCCACGATTCCCATCTCAAGAAGGAATAGACAGAGTAGGCCTCTAAACACTCCACCTTTGGAGTCGTAGAAGGGAGCTATGACCTCCCAATTTTTATGGCCGATTAGATACCCGACAATCAAGCCACCCAAGAGTAAAATCATAGTGCGGCCGGTGAGGACTTCATGTAGCACCTTGGCGGTGCCATGTCCTTTACTGGCAGTTTTAATTGCCCCAATTGCAAGCGCGATATGGATTCCTGGACTCTCTAGCAGCGCCAGTAACGTTGGCATATATCCCTCTAGCGGTGGCAGGGATGGCATTTTTGTCGACATCTCATTAATGAAGGACTGTGCGGCGATAAATGTCACGGCCGAGACAGAGCCGTAGTGTGCTGCTATACCTGCCGCATCAGCAACTGAAAAGCGCCCCAACTTTCTTAGAATCAAGTATGAGGATATGGGAGTGATACAACCAATCAACAAAGTGACCAGCACTGGGCTGATAATGGAGCTAAAGGAGGCTTCTGCTAGTTCCACCCCACCCTTTAGGCCAAGGGCCAGCAAGAGATAAATCGAAATACCCAGGTAGATGTCTTTCGGTAGGGAGAATTCACTCCTTACCAATTTTGCCACGATACCGAGTATAAAGCATAAGGTGATTGGACTTAGGAGGTTAGTTTGTAATATGTCATGCATGCCCCCTTATATGAACTACAATTCATGTTTTGTAAAGCCTGTTTTGTACTGCACATATATTTGCTATCTTAAAGTTATGAAAAAGCTGGCAGAAAACTCTCAAAAAAAACCAGATTGGACCTTCCTAAGCAACCATGGGCACGTGTTTATCTGCCTTTACTCAGAGCCCGAATTGCCGCTAAAGGAAATCGCTATTCGAGTTGGCATCACCGAGCGGGCCGTGCATAAAATACTCTCGGATTTGGAGCATGAGGGCTACATTAAGCGAACTCGTATTGGCCGAAAGAATCACTATACTTTTGAGCTAAACAAGCAACTACGGCATCCGATTGAAGCGCATACAAAAATTAAGGCCTTGCTCGATTTGGTTTAATGCACAGCTCCCCAGAACTTAACGCTAGCGCCCTAGCGTTGACTTGCTAGAGCCAGGCGCGGTTTAAGCAATACTATAGGCATTATCTATACAGAGCACAGAATATTTCTATTATTTCTATTTCTCCAAAAATGTCAGAATTAGGAGCAAAGGATGCTAGAGATTATTTGTACCCTTGAGGCACGAATCCCCTAGCCCGTTTTGATAGCTGCACCTTGGCGAACGTAACTTTTTATGTATCGGAGAGGATGACCTATGCGACACAAAGCTTTAGTACAAACGTTACAAGAAGACTCCATAGATCAGCAGCCGCAGTCCGCATTGAGCGAGCGTGCAGATGAAGTCCTTATAGCAGTGGCAATCTTGGGACTTGTGGCCACGATTTGCGACGCTGAGCCGGACAGCCGTGAAATTCAGGTCTTCATGAGCAGGTATCGGCGCAGCTTTCTCCTTTCACGCAGGCGCGCGCGCCAGTTAGTAGGCGTTGCCCTGAGACGCATTAACAGTGCCGCTCAGGAAGCCGCAATTGAAGGATCCATAGATTGTCTAAATTTCCATCTTAACATGGAGCAAAAATTATCAGTGTTTGATGGACTTACAGAGATAGCGATTGCAGACAACAGAATTCATGAGGGAGAAGCCATCTATCTGGATTATCTGGCCTACCGTTTTGATCTCTTAGACAGGCTATCCACAGAGTACCAAGAGTGGGCCAAGAGTGATCGCGCATGGACACTTCAAAAGTCAGGCCACACTAAAGCTACCGCAGCAGAAAGGGAAACAGGCGCGGTCTTGGAAATTGAAACGCCATGCGGCAGGAAAGTCCTAAGCGTCAACCGGCGTGAGTGACGCACGATTCGAAGAACTGCTGGAATGCCGCTTCGAGCGCCTCGGCGAATTAGCTTTTAAATACGCACATGCTGTGGCAGGCCAGGCATAACGGCGCTCCGATTCAAGCCCCCCAAGGCGCAGATTTCGTTATGTAGTTTCTCGGGTAAATCCTGCAGACTGCACTGCCTATGTCAGACGCTAAGCTCTTGTTACAAGAAGACGCGGCGGGGCAAAGGTGCTACAAGTAGCCATGTATAGGTTGCCGAACTGTGATGATTATTCTCCTTCTAACAGGTATCTTAGCGGGCTTAATAGAGGCCTCAGCCGGTGGCAGCGGCCTAGTCTCTTTGCCAGCTCTAATGTTGATGGGGTATCAGCCAATTGAGGCCCTAGCAACGAGTAAGTTCCAATTTTCTTTTGGTGCAGCGACAGCGATCTACAAATTTTCAAGCGCTGGTTTAATTCATTGGCGTCAAGTTGCGCCGCTTTTGCTAACTGCAACTTTGGCGGGCGCCCTCGGCGCCCATTTGCTGTCCGAATTAGATACTGAGCTTATCGCCCTAATTGTCCCATTCTTGCTGATTGCCATCGCAATATATTTGGCGCGCAGCTCCCACATTTCAGACGTCGCGAGCAAACCTCGTCTCAGCTGGTCGCGATTTGCACTTCTAGTAGTGCCTGTCATCGCCTTTTATGACGGATTCTTTGGAGTTGGCTCAGCAAGTTTGTATGTTGCAGCCTTTGTTGCTTTGCTGGGCATGAATGCGCGCATGGCGACCGCGAATACAAAGCTCGTCGATTTTGCGAGCGGCATTGCGGCGCTCCTAGTATTGGCTCTAAAGGGGCATGTCCTTTTACAACCAGGCTTAGTGCTTGGAATGGGACAAATCCTTGGTTCATACTTTGGAGCATCGCTTGTTTTAAGATGGGGCGCGCGTTGGGTTAGGCCGCTTGTTGTTATCGTCTCGATCGGCTTGAGCATCGACTTGTTTCGCCGACACTGGCCTGCCTTTGTCGCGCTACTACATACCTAACTTGCACGCATAGCAAAGAAATAGAAGATGAGAACAGAAATCTCACAGTTTCAAAACGAGTACCGACTAAGTACCGAGCTTACTTTGAACCGCGAGTTAAGGACGATCTTCCCATTCTTTGCCGAAGCAAGAAATCTGGAGCAGATCACTCCCCCATTTCTTCATTTCGAGATTGCGGACCAGTCGGAGATACACATGGCGGCTGGCACTGTGATCAATTACGCATTGCGTATACATGGCTTTCCGCTTACGTGGAGAACTCTAATTAGCGCCTGGGAGCCCCCTTATCTCTTCGTTGATGAACAGCTGAAGGGACCATATCGGTATTGGATTCATAGGCATTCTTTTGAAGAGAAAGATGGCAAGACTGTAGTTAGAGATCTTGTGCGGTATCAGGTCTTTGGTGGCAAGTTGCTACATGAGCTGATGGTAAAACGTGATCTTTTAAATATTTTCGCTTTTCGGCAGAAAAAATTGCTAGAACTATTTTCCTGATTTCCGGCCTAGTCCCCCCGGCGTCTCTGCGGAGATATGGGGATATGAGTGGGGCTGTCGGATTGCCCAAATTATTTGGAATGTAAACTTTTTTTAATCTGAGTGAGGTTTGATACGTCGTATGGATTGCTTGGATTTTTTGTCTTTTGAGTTTCCATATCTACCTCAAGCCAGCTATACGACATGGCGTAATCATTTTTACTTTCAGGGGCCTGGGAGAGTCCTACGATGTAGACTTTTCCGAGTTCAAATGATCCTGCGATATAAGGACGGCACAAAGAGCCACTATCGCCCCATATGCGAATTGTCTTACTAGAATTATGACCACGATAGATTTCCAGGACACTTACATCCATGGAAAGCACAATACTGGGCCTATCGCTATAAGTGGCGATATTGCTGAATTTGTCTACCTTTACCAAAGCTACCAGATCAGTTTCTTTCGTAAACAGCGAAAAATCTCCTCCGCCACCCCATACGCCATCGCAGGCCAACGCTGTGTCTGCCGCAAACCAAAACGCGACGGCAAACAATCCGCAGATGAAGGAAGTTGTGGATTTGGCCATACAACAATGTATCGCACTAACTGAGCCTAGTAAAAGAAGCATGCACGCAGGTGCGGCTAAAGGACTTGAATGGCGTAATCCTTAACTCTTCGGGCTCCCAGAATTATTCGCGTCAGAGGAAGGACTATGCGAGTAAGCTACTACGCCTACTGATATTCTTGGAGTGGGGCCCAGAGGCGCTGAGGGAGGAGATACAGGGTTATTGTGGGGATGAGCCAGAAGTACGCTTCTCGAGGGATAGAGCTAGACAGTTGGATATCGTTCTGTAGGTCAGCAGGGCACTAACTTGCTGACAATAGTATGAATAAATGCGCACACACTTGGGCATTTCCCCCATAACTGTAAGTGAGCATTTTTGCTCGACTGTAGATTTACTAATATGGTTTTCAGGTTAGGCCATTTGCTTGCGTTTGGAATAGCTCTATTTTGCGCAAAAGGTGCGTATGCCGATGCCCCTGACTTGGCCCATCGCCCTATGACACAGGTCCAACAAGTTCTTACTTTTATTGAGATAATAAAAAAATATCCTCACATAATGCTCAGTCAGTATGAAACTGCGCAGAAACTACATGCGGTAGGACTGCCCGGAGCAGAGCCCTCATATAATCGTGGCGCTGAGTTTGGGGAGATACTAAACAACAGCACTCATGACATTCTGAAAATTTTGGGAAACTTTTTCCCTTGCTGGGACTGGAAAATCATTGGCTTATGTATGAAGCCATCCTGGCCTGTGCCCCGATTTTGCCCTTATGTGTCCTATCGACTGCCAAAGCAAAAGGTTGATAATCATCCCCAGGAGATGCAGTCACATTACCTACCCAAGATTGTTAACAAGCTGCTGCTAAATGCCGACGAAGCTACCTACTATCCATTGGTGAAGACAGTAGCTGAGTATAATGTCAATCGTGCCTCAGATTCGCTAAAGTTGCAGGAAATGTTCGGAGGGCCGAGCGTCTCTGATGTTCCACGTTTTGACTTTCAGGATCGTGGCCTGGATCAGGTCAAAACCATCGATCAAGAAAAGCGCTGGCGCGGCGCGCGTGAGTTAAAACGAGGGTGGACTAAAAACGAGTATACTGTTTTGCCTGAGCTTTTCAGTAAAGTTCTCGATCATATTCCATGGTCCAACTGTCATAAAAAGTTGAACGTCATGATGTGGTCGAGCGACTACCCGCTGATGATACTGCCGGCACGTTGGTCTCTTATAAGCTTTATCGTCGCCCCACTTGAGATGATCAATCGATTTATACGTCCACAAACTTGTACTGGAATTAATTCTTGGCTACAGGGGGGCAAAAGCCCGGTAGATTTACTTCTCACTGGGAATGCCACCCAAGATGCGATTGCGCTCGCTTGGCCGGGTAGCGGTTGCCAAAGAGGAAATCAGGGGCCGTGGGTTCCAGTACTTAACGGCGCGCACACTGCTTTTGCGTCGGGGGCGGCGGCAGTTGGAATTAGAAAGGGAATGGTTACTGCAAGAAAATTCATGCCCTCTCGTTTTTATAGGTTTGACGTCAATCGAGATCTTATTCAGTACACACGCAATGACCGTATGCCCAGTAAGTGCGATTCATTAGAACAATACGCGGTTGACTTTGGCGAAGGCAATTACCAACAGGATAAGGAAGATCCTTGGTATGTGGCCGAGGTATGGAAATATTTCCGATGTTGCACTGCAGGATCTGGGTACCATCCCATAATTGGGCCACACACGCAGATTAAAGAGTAAGTTGAGGCAGACTACTACCTAGGTTCTGAAGCGCCCCCCGCTACGCGTGATTAATCTATCGTCACGCGCCATGTCATTCGGTTCAAATTATGCCTGGCGTTTGTAAAAATGTCTCTCCCAGTTTTCGTCCGGTAGCACGACTACTGTGGGTGATTGAGCACGCCCCAAGCAGCCATTAATCCTTTCATCCTGTTTCGTCCTATAGCGGGCTACTCTGGTTGCAATGTGCACGAGGGGATGATGCGGCGGCATCGGCACGGTGCCCTCCCCCATCCTTTTCGTTCAAACTCCTGAGTGGAAATGGGGGCAATCTGTCCGCGCTCGTTTGTTCTGCGCAAACTTCAACACCTTGGGCCACGGAACTTCCGAATGTGCTCCCGACTTTTCTCCCAATTCGCAACGCTATCATACTTCCGATCGCCGAATTGATTGCCCTTAACTCGAGGCAAATCTAATTCTTCCCGAGGCCGACCATTTGCCGAACCGGCACATTTGATTGTTCCCATCAGCCGCTCCTCAGTAAGACGCCCTTCAAAAGTAAGTAGATCACAAGACATTTTCCCATGTACATCAGAACCATCTGAGATTCTTGCTTTGAAAGAAATGGAGCCATTCTTTTGGTCGTATTGAATATCCTCCAAAAATCCCATTGGAGGATCACCGCAAAGACCTCGATGATGATCTAGTTTCATCCTGTAGCGGAGCTACTGTGGGTGCGAGGTGCAATGCACATGAATTCCCTTAACGGACTTAGGATAACTGGGCTGTCATACCCTTCACACCATACAGTGCGCTTCTCCCTTCCCAGAAGCCCATTAAGCGTGTGGGCTGACTCGGTCTTGAAGTACCCAACAAACCTGCACACGTCATCAGGATTCTTTACCACCAGAACCATGTGGATATGGGTGGCTTCCACTAGGAAGTGGCAAATTTCAACAGGGTACAGAAACTGGGCACGCGCCAGGCAGCTTTTGATCAAGGCTTCGCACAGCGGATTAGAGAGTAGCAATAGCCCTTGCTCGACGCTAAAGGTCACAAATAAGACACTGCCGTGGGGATGATACTTCATAATTCAACGATACCCTTTGCATACGTATCGCTGAATTAAGGCGGAGGTTGCGTCGGTCTAAACGCTCTGGCGTCGTCGAACGCGGTAAGTAGCCAAATTCACCCCAGAATCTCAGTAGCCCCGCTACAGATCAAAATCCTGGTGTCTTGTAAGCATGGTATTGAGAAACTCAGCCTGAGCGCGAATGTCAGGTCTTGCATGTTCTCGATTTTCATCAAAAATGAAAGTAAATCGATCGATAGTGAGGCGAAACATGCAACTTCCAGGCTCAAAAAAAGTGCTTGCTACTTTCCAGTTGAATCGATAAATCTTATTGGCCTCAACAGACGTCAACAACTCAGAATCTACGGTGCGCCAACCGAATCGGACGATGAAGCTTTTTGGCATTTACGATCGTCAATTAATAATCTCTTAGGTTCGCGCCTTAAAATGACGCTACCTCAGAAGATATTTAACTATAGTAGGTGTGAAGTTTATGAGAACTCTATTCGGGAAGCTTTCCATTCTAATGACGTTGGCAGTAATTGGAGTTCCATGGCTATCCTTCGCCCAAACAATTGTCAAAATGGGGAAAGGCACCACCAATTCAGGAGCGATTTTATACTTTTCTAGTTACTACATCGCTGGAACTTTCCCCGGAATGCCCTACGCCAGTAATCCGCCCGAGAACGTTGAATTCGCCGATATCAATGTGTCTGGCCAAGCCACGTCTAAGTGCAAAGTGGCTGCAAAAAATACGTTCTCACAATTGTCCGAAAATAACATCATAGCCAATCAAGTCGGCACGCAGGTTCCGTATGTAGATGAGGTTCACTTCCTTGAGTGTCCCATAAACGTCATCCTCGCCACAACACAGACTGTGCCCAACAAGCACTTTACGCTTGCGGTCGGCAGAGATCAGTCAGGAATGACCAAATACATTCTTGGGACTCAAACCTCAACTGGGACAATTGCCTATCAAGTCTTGCAATAAGACAGCGGCATCCCAACGAAGCCGGCGACTTCACTGAAAACATTGTTGAAGATTGCCGTTTAGAAGGCTCGACAAGCCAAAGTATTCCCTGAGCACGTACCGCAAGAAATTTGATTTCTAATCTCGCTAACGGTTAAGCAAAATTGAGGATCATGTCTCTGCGAGGATAACGGCCTAATTCCCCCGGAACAGGCGCTTGTAATCAACTTAAATTACCACCAAAAACAGCGCGCCTGCTCTCGACAGGAATTGTTTGTAATACGCGCTCTAAATTATTTTCTAGTCACTAAGAAGGTATAATAGTCGACCTTAATTCCCTCTTTTTCCATATCTCTGTGGGCAATCACCTCTTTCGTGAATCCGGCTCGTTCGATCAGTTCGTATAGATACGCCAAGTCACCGGACGATCCGAAACAAATAAGCATCCGGCCATTCGGTTTAAGATAGGAATGAACATTTTCGAAAAACTTCGTGAGGCTCTTATAGCCTTCGTCAGTCGTACTTACTTCACAAATCCCCCTTGGCTTAAACCATCTAAAGGGCGGGTCAAACACAATTAAATCGAATGTTCCTTTGACGCTGTCGAACAAGTCACTCACGGAGAACGAAATTTTTTCCGCGACCCCGTTTCGCCGAGCATTCTCCTTTGCCGCGTCGATTGCGATTTGATTGATATCTACGGCTACGACTTCGTTGCTTACCGCGGCGGCAAGAATTGCATTCACGCCACATCCAGTTCCCATATCAAGAACGCGATCGTTGGATTTGATTTGCTGAAGAATTGAGTTGCCAATCAGATCCGACATCGGATTGATCATGTGCACATTTGGTGGAACGACAAACGTCCGCCCAAGGAAGTTGACCGTGGTTATTTGTTGGTTTTTTAGACTGGAATAAAGATGATTCTGCCATTCGCGCAGTTTTTGAGCTTGGTCTGGACTCATCCTGGGCTTATGTTCATCTGTCATGTGTCACATTTTCTCGTTCGTATAATGAACAAATCACAAGTTTTGCGCCAAACAGATTCTCAATCAACCACTCCCGTAACTAGGCGCGAAATCTGGTGGATTTATTTGCTATGCGCCTTCTTAAGGTCTTGACGTTTATAATTGAAGCATATGTCAAGTGAAGCAACCAAACGAGCAACAGTATACATCGAAGATGATTTACATCGAGCACTTAAGCTGAAATCACTAGAAGTTGAGAGAACGGTTTCCCAACTCATCAATGACCCAATTCGCGGAAGCTTAAGCGAAGACGCTGAAGATCTGGCAGCCTTTGAGGAGCGCGCAAAGGAAAAGAGTATTCCTTTTGAG
This sequence comes from Oligoflexia bacterium, assembly GCA_019694465.1. Taxonomy (GTDB): domain Bacteria; phylum Bdellovibrionota_C; class UBA2361; order UBA2361; family JAFLCA01; genus JAIBBV01. The sequence goes on along the minus strand of JAIBBV010000012.1, from coordinate 28,610 downwards.
GAAGCAGTAAAAAAGCTCAAAGCGCGTGGAAGAATATAAAACTTCAATCAAACCTTCGGCTCTTAAAGTATCCGTCCCTCAAGCCCCATCCTTGGCGGTAGGCTTCCACCTGTGTGGCAGTAGTAAAGCCATGCTGCCCCTAGGGGTTGATTGGATACGCGGCAAAATATCATTAAAGTAGTGCCAAGTGTTGACCTTATTGAGCCTGCAGGAGTTGATGAGGGAGAAGAAGATAGCTGCGCGCATGGCGCCCTCATGTGAGCTGGTAAAGAGCCAGTTTTTGCGTCCGAGTGCAATTGGTCGCATCTGATTCTCAATTAGATTGTTATCGAGCTTAATTGCACTGTCATTAGCGAACAGCGAAAGGGCTTCCCACTGCGAGAGCGCGTAGTTAATAGCTTTTTGGACCTCGCTGCTGGGCAAAGTTCGAGCACTCCAAGCAAGTAAGTGCTGCCGTAATTTTTCGAGCACCGGCGCTGAGTGTTTTTGTCGTGCAGCTGCAACAGCCTCTGGCGGCTTGTCGCGCGGTTCTGCGTGATAAAGTCTGGCGATAAGCTCCAGTGTTTTGTTGACATCAGCCTTAGGTGCTAGCTTTTGAATTTCTAGGAACTTTCTCCGCACATGCGCCCAGCACCCAGCGCGCACGGCCTGCTCTGGAACATAGACCTGGTTGTAGCCGGCATAGAGGTCAGTCTGCAGCGTGCCTCTAAAGTCTGTTAGTAGAGCCTTGGGCACTTCACCGGCGCGTGAGTCGGCATAGTGGAAATAAACTAGGTTTAATGGAGGCGGTCCCAGCACGCCCCAAAAGTAACCAGTATGGCATTTGGCTTCAGTCTCTCCGTCTTGAATCTTAACAGTGGTTTCGTCAGCCTGTAGGTAAGGCTGTTTAAGTAATTCTTGCTTGGCTGCAAGGTGCAAAGGCTGCAAGACTTCAGCCAGCTTACCTAGCCAGTCACACATGCGGTTTCGTGGTAAGTCGAACCCCAGCCGGGCAAAGATGCCCTCCAGGCGGTTAAGCGGCAAGTGGTCCTGATACTTTGATAGCAGGATATAGCTTAAAAGCCCTACTCCTGCCGGGCTGCGCTCGATTAGCTGCACGCCGCCAGGCAGCTTTGTAGTAACTGGAGCGCTGCCCTTACAGTGATTGCACGCCATCACCGGTCTAACATGCTCCTGCAGCTCAAAGCGGGCTGGCACGTAGTCAAGGATATTGGTTATTTCCTCGCGAATCTGTGTGAGCTCGCCTCCGCAACAGCCACATTGCGTTGCGGCTGGAGGGTGCTCAATACGCGTCACAATGGTACCGGCGGGAATCGCTCTTTTGACTCGTTTCTTTCGCGTATGCTCGGGCACTACTATGGCGGGAAGGGGCTCCTGGGCTGGCTCGTCCAGTTCGGTGACTGGGAATAGCTTTTGCTGTTCTTCGGTGGAAAACTTTTCTGACTTCGTCCCAAAACGCACTTTATTGGCGTTAAGCAGATGCTGCTGAAGTTTTAGAATCTCGCGATCTTTTTCTACAAAAAGTTGCGCTGCTGCAGTAGGATCTTTCTGGATTAGTTCGAGATAAGCAGCGTCAGTCACTCTTTTTGAATATTTGCTTACGCAGCAGAATACAAGCCTTTTTCTGCGTTTTTTCTCAAAATTATGCGCGAAAGATCTACGCCTGACAGAAGCTCTTGCAAGTCGACACCGCTCAGCACTTCGGCGCCATCTTTCTGGATCACTTTAAAAGTTCCAGCCTCAAGACGCTTGTACCAGAGCGCATAGCCGTCCTTGTCCCAGTACAAAATCTTAACTCTCTTGCGGCAGCGGCTCACGAACACGTACAGTCCGCCCCCTATAACGCTGCGTTGAAACTGTTCCTGCACACTCTGCGCCAACCGCTCAAATCCAGCTCGCATATCGGTCGCCCCAAGCCATAGGTAGACTTCAGCCCCAGCAGCTATGCTTTTCATCGCAGCGCTTCCAGCACTACTTTAAGATCTTCAGGCGCTACGCGAAGAGTTACGCCGCCATTTAGCTCCAACTCAACACGCTGGTCCGTCTGCACTCGCGCAAAGCGCGACTCCGTCGCTCGCGCTCGCTGCCGCCATACGTAAAACTGCTTCTCCGGCAGCCCGCGTTCAGAGCAAAACTCGGGCACAGACTTGCCTGACGCTCTCTGCTCGGCTACAAGATGCGTAATCTCTGATATGCTTCGTCTCATCGATTCCTCCTAAAAGGTTTCGATGCTTTTAGCATTCAAATTACGTCGGCAGCAGGATGCGGCTTGAAGGACGGATACTCCAAGACCTATCGGTAGCCAAAAACTTTCGGGACAGGAGCGTTACCGCATTCGGCAGGGAGATTCTCGCGTAGTCTACGGAATTAGCGACTCAGATAAGACAGTCGATTTAGTCAAAATTGAGCATCGTAGAGAGGTATATCTTTAGACGCATAACGGTTACGCGCACCGGGGCGAAACCAGTACGTCATTCAAATTACTTTAGAATTTACGCGGTTTCGCCTCCGCTGTCGCGCGAATTGTTATGCCCCTTTTTATTACCTCTCACACTTCCGAATAAAGAAAGTACCCAACTTGCACATACCCCTACCGGAATAATGAGCCAAAATGTCACAAGGAAACCGCTGCCAGCTACGACCAACCCCAGAAATGGAGAGAAAAGCATTTGCTTGAAGCCATCCATTGGACTATCTGAAAAAATGTTTGCGAGTGCGGGACCCAAGCCAAAGGAAACACCGGAAGCGTAAAGCGTTAGGCACGGAATACCAAACCCCGACATAAAAATATGCTTCAATGAAACCTTCTCTCCCAGTAATCTCCTTCCGACTAAGCCACCAATGATGAAAGACCATACGCTAATCATGGCTGCCCATTGCCACCCCGGATTAGCTCCGACTACGAGCCAGAAACAGCGCTCTGCTGTGAGACCGCTAATCGCAAAGAACAGTCCGGCAGTGAAAAAATGTTTAGCGTTGGGTCGTGTGAGCATATTGGGGGTATAACGACTAAAAGCACTGGTCGGCGGGCGGCAGGCCCGACGGTCCAGTGGCTTTGATTGTTAGCCAGCCCCTATCACGAGTCAACGACTATTACCTGATGAAACCCCTCGTCAGTCGAAGGTGCTTCCAATCGTTCAAAGACGCTGCGAATAGATTCCTCCGGGACTACCTTATCCGTCGGTCTCAATTTGTTATACCGCTCTCCCAAGCACCCCTTCAATCAGTCCTGCAATTCGATTCAATTCAGTGCGGTCGGTATTAAAATGGCCGGTGTCTGGGAATTTCAATTGAAATCCATCGTCTCGCAATCTGGGCACTATATGTAAATGTAGGTGAAAAACCTCCTGCCCGGCTACCTCTCCATCTGCGAGAAAGAAGTTAATTCCTTCACAAGGGATTTCAGACTCACGGATCGCGCTTGCAATCCTTCGAGCAACCACAAAGATCCGGGCAGCCGTCTCATCATCAAGCTCAGAAACCGAAGACACAACTTTGTTCGGCACAACTAGAACATGCCCGGGGTTAATAGGCTCAATATCCATGAATGCAGATACGAGGTTGTCCCGGTAAACGAAGGATGCCTCAGCTTCGCCAGATATAATCTTTGAGAATGTAATCGTCATTTCATCAAGCGGTATAACGGTCAGGCTGATTTGCGACGCGGAGCGGCGTCAAATCCAGCCGATTGTTCTCCTCGCGACGCCCATGCGATTTGAGGCTTTCGCTCCTCGAGCGCGCAATCTCTCAGGTAAAGATTTATCAGCTTCTGGTATGGAATCTCGGTCGCTGCCGCTATTCGCTTAAAGTATTCTATGGTGTCCGCATCAAGACGGATCGTGATCTGACGCTTAAGCTTCCCTGGATATGGATTCTTCCGCGCGTTCGAAAAATCGTATTCTTTTCTCATTGGGCTCTCCAGTAGTTTTGTTCCTCTCGCTTTGTAGCTTTACGAGCGGAAATTATTCGAATCACTTCTTCATTCTCGCGATAACAATGGCAAACGACCAAGATGTTCGACTGACTGCTTCGGCCAAGGAGGACAAAGCGTTCCTCGCCACGGGAATGGTCATGATCGTCTTGCAATAGACCATCTTCGTCCAAAAAGACAGTCCTTGCCTCTTCGAATGAGACACCATGCTTGCGAAGATTGCTTGCCGCTTTCTTGGGATCCCAAACAAAAGAGATATTGCTCACATAATTATTCTATAATTATCGCAGGTCGTCGTCAAGGCTATTATTAGTCAAAAGGTAGTGCTGGGATATTTGTCGAAAAAGACATACATTTCGACACCATAAGCAATTCGACCCCCTTGATCAAAAGTCCCTAAAAACTAGGCGAACCCCACAGAGCGAATAGTTGGATCGTGGCCAACCCGGGATATTTATTATCCAGGGTTGGCGGCCCTGCCCTTTCTCCCGGCACCTTTGTGCAGGCCCAATCCCCGCGAATTATACCCCAGCAGGCGTGTAGTTTTCTAAGAAAAGATGTCCGAGTAGCGCTTCAGGCTCCAGGGGTAGCGCCCCTGTTTCGCCGATGCCCCAGCGATGCGAGGAATAGAATCGTGCGTCAGGCCCGAGTGCCGCGCGGGGAATACTGGGGTGGAGTATCTGAAGCTCGCAAAACCCTTGTTTCTATTGGGTTTGGTGAATTCGTGCATCCTTTTCACATCCAATTTTGGGGTAATTTTGAAAGGTTGTGAAATTTCTTGAAATTCACATTACTGCCTAATTACTGAAAAACCAAATTAAAAGCCTGCGTAAGATTTTTAAGAATTGGTCGATCTATTTCAGCTCTCCTTGCCCACATATAAAGGCTGACCTTGGGAAGGGATTTTAAATTTTCGATAAGCAAGATTCGCTTTACCTGCCGCGCCGCTTTTACATAATACTTTGGAATAAGCGAAACACCTAATCCGCTCTCAACAGATCGCACTATAGAAATCATTGAATCACTTTCAAGAATAGATTCCAGTTCAAAGCCATGTCTCTCTGCAATATTTTCTATATCATAACGCAAGCGAATATTGGGCGTGGGTAATATCCATGGTAGTTTCAGAGCAGCAACAATTGCACTTAATTCATCTTTTTTAACCCCCTTTAATTTAGCAGAAAATGGTGCAGGCACCGCGAGGCACATCGGAGCAGAAATAGAAGCCACTGCCATCAAAGCTGGATTAGCGAGGCGTCGCTCTGTCAGGCATGCATCAATTACATGCTCCTGTAGGTACTTACTAAGAGAGTCTCCTTCTAGTGAGTAAGCTGTAAGGCATGGACGAGCAGCTCTGTCTGCGTATAGGTTAAAGAATCGTCCAATCAGATCAGATGCAAGCGGTCGCCCTACGCCCATACCGAATCCAAGCTGAATTCTTTCCTGCGGGGCGCGGATGTTCACGCTAAAATCACGGCTTATCTGCTCTGCCTTTTCGAATACACCCCTTGCTTGTCCATACAATGAAAGTCCGGCAGGTGTTAAGCGAAGCCCACGCCCCTGCCTTTCGAAGAGTTTGGTGTTGATAGATCCTTCAAAAATATTTATCTGCTTACTAAGGGCAGGCTGAGAAATACGGAGCACTCCAGAAGCCGCCGTAACGCTGCCCGTCTGTGCTACCATGTAGAAGTAATAGAAATGATTTAGATTGAGCATCTAAGTACCACCTTTTTTTTGAAGCCCAAAGACAACCTGCTTATTCGGTTTTGTCGGTCGCTGAAGTTTATCATCCGCATGAAAAAAAAGACTTTGATTCTCAATTTCCGCAATTAAGAATTCAGGCATATCCTCTGGTCGAGACTCAATAGACGGCGCATTGTTAGAAACATCACGGCAAAAAGGGCGATATCCCTTGCTCCAAAGTTCTTCTACATTTTCAAATGTTAGATCTTTGCAACAGAACGTCCGCCCACCAATTCTTGAGGTATCTGCATCAGTAGACGCCAATTGGTATACCTGGGCTGAGCCAAAGGTGTGCTTAAACTCAACTGTTGCAAGTGAGTTAGCTTCATCGTTTGAAGTACACGCTAAGAGTTTACCAATACCATCAAAATTAATCTCTTCCTGGACACTATCTGACAAAATGTTTCCATGGAAACAGTTCATCCCGGCAGCTCGTAGACGCTGAATGCTACTTTCATTGCTATCAACAAATGCTACCTTAAAGCCTTCCTTATCGAGAACTTTTCCAAGCGCAAATGCAAAGCGCCCTCCTCCCATAAAAAGGACGCCTTCAGCTGCTTGCTGTCGAACCCCAAGTAAATCAAAGATTAACGGAGTGAGCAGGGCATAGAACGCAACTGTTCCGATAATTGTGGCAAAGGTGTATGGAAGAATATTTTGCATCCCTGGTATCCCTGCCTCAACTAGTGCGCCACCCAGAGAAGAAGCAAGAGCAGCTGATACAATGCCGCGTGGAGCAAGTGATGAAATAGCGATTTTCTCACGAAAAGATAATTTTGTGCCAAAAGTTGAGATGAACACTGACAGTGGTCGGACCGCTAAAATCGCAATCAAAAGAAAGACGCAGAGGTCAAAACTCAAATAATTCAAGTAAGTCGGCTCCAAGCGAGCAGCCAAAATAATAAAAAGAACACCAATAAACATCCTTTGCGTATGACCGATAAAGTCTTCGATTGTCTGAACCCATGCCTTGTTGTTGCTTGCTACAAATAGCCCCATCAGAGTTGAGGTAAGAAGTCCGGACTGTTCATGAATCGCATTTGAAAGGGTTACAAGAGAAAATACGACAGCAAGAGTTAGTGGCACAACAAACTGATCAGGAACAAGATGCTTTCCAACGGTCCTCTTTATGATCTGGGATCCGATCCATCCATGGGAGATGCCTATGCCTAGACTAAGAGCTATTCCACTTGCAAAGTGCCAGGGTGCAAAAACTCCGATACCTGATTCACATACTTCTGCCACAAGCACAGCCAAGACTACCCCGATTGGGTCAATAAGAATGCCTTCCCATCTCAAAATCGGTTCAACCGGGGCACGGGCACGAATTAGACGCAGTAGTGGAATCACTACCGTTGGACCCGAAATCACTAGTATGGCTCCGAGCAGTAATGATGCAGGACCACCCAAGTGAAGAAGAAAATATGAAAGAGATGCGAGCAGTAGCCAGGTTATAAGGGTAGATAGAGAAATAAGTCGTATAACAGTTCCTCCAACTCGTCCTAACTCCGCTTGGGAGAGACTCAAGCCGCCTTCAAATAATATAACGGCAACAGCCAGCTCAATAAGTGGATTTAATAATGAGCCAAAAAGGGCATCGGGATGAATAAGCCCAAATACAGGACCCGCGACAATGCCAGCAACCAGCAAGAGAAGAATTGAAGGAATTTTAGTGCGCCAACCAACGATCTGGCAAAGGGTTCCAACAGTAATAATGAAAACTAATTGAAGCGTAGGTGCAATCATGATTCCATTATATAACCATAGGTTATATGTAACTTGCAAATTATATCTTTGTGATCACTGTTTGGATGCCCGATAATTCAATTAGGACAAAATAATGTGAATTTAATCGCCAGGAGGATATATGAAAAACACAATGAATAAGCTGCTTAAACGCATGCGCCCAAGACGCCGTGCTAAAGACACAATAATTATTTCGTGTCAGCAGGTCAGAAGCTCAGTATTGAATATTCGTAATGCACTCCAGAAATTTCAATCTGTCTTGACGGAAAGAGGCGACCGGGAGGCTTTGCAGGTTGTTGGTAAGCTAGAAGGCTTGGCTAAACACGCATTCCGCCGAATTTCTGATCGCTTACTTCGACTTACGGGGGCAGCAGAGGCAATCCCAATCGCTGAGTCACCTTTCGAGTTTCGTGAGGTACCTGGCGCAACATGGTCCCCTACAACTTGGACAGGAATTCACGCCGAACTGTTAACTTATCTTGTGCAGTCGATTGAGGTCTGTCGGAATGCTCTTTCGGTTCAGGGCATGTCGTTTGACCATGTTACTCGCTATGTATTGATTCAGGTACTGGAGTTGCTTGAAGAGATGCTGTGGGTTGTCGAGTCAAATCCGGCTGATGCCAATGAAAAGGGAATAAATGTGGGACAAGAGAACAAAGAAAAAGGGCGAAGCCAGAAACGAGTTAACTTTTGCGCTCTTTTTAGCTCCGACCCTGCTGATACCTTAAAAATTGTACCGGGAGAGATTGCACTGTCTGGCAATATTGAAGAAGAGTACGCGGTGTTTATACCACGTGCCGATTCCACAGCCCGTTTTACATTGAGCGAGGAGATAGCTAAGCGCGTAACGGGGGTTCATCCAGAACGACAAGCACTATTCGGTGGTTGCACCCACATAGTTGAAGTAAGCATTGAAGAATTAAGCAGCTTCGGAGACGAGATGGAACGATTCATCAAGCGACCTTTGTTAGAGTCCGCTCTCCCCGTATACGATACGGTGGCTAACTCCTCTTAATTCAAATCAATGACCGTAATATTAAACGACGGCTAGGGTGGGTTGAATAAGATCAGTCCATTTTAGCCGCCAAAGTTACGTTTAGTGTGAACTCGTAAATAATGCACGCCCGCACTTTCCTGAGATGATACCAGATGGAGATAATTCCTAGAAAAAAGTGGCTGACCTATCAATCGATGTGGTGGGCTGCCGCTGCCGTGGTTGGGTTCCTGGATTTTCTTACCGGACCAGATATTCAGTTTCCCATTCTTTTCATGCTTCCCGTCGCCGGAATGGCGCGATATTGCAGTCTTGCCCCTGCCATATTGCTGTCGATAGTACTAACATTGTTTCGTGCGGGCACTCTCTATGCGTGGGGAGTTAATCCTTTCGGTCTCATTCCCTCTGTTAATTCATTGATTCGTATTGTAATGCTTTTGTTTGTTGCGTATGCAGTACGTCAGTTCGTTGAGCTAAAAATTCTTAGAGGATTTTTGCCAATTTGCGCCAGTTGCAAGAAAATTCGCAGCAAGGAAGGAGGTTGGGAACAAATAGAAAGCTATATTTCAACCCGAAGCGAAGCACTATTTTCGCACGGAATTTGCCCCGAGTGCACTGAGATCTTGTACGGAGACCAAATTCGTAAGATGGCGCAATCGGAAAAATAACGCCGGGTAAATATTGCGAGTCTACAATGCGTGGCGGCAAGCGTTTGAGTACGCACGAAGAAAAGATGTAGCAACAGGATCTCCGCTAGAGTACGCTCGAAGTGCCGTCACGTATAAACGTGTAATCTAAAATCAATCAAAGAATTTCAGGACATTTCAGGAAATTTCAAAGTGGGGTGGCTGATGGGACTCGAACCCACGACACCTGGAATCACAATCCAGCGCTCTACCAACTGAGCTACAGCCACCATTTGGCGCAATGGCGGGCCAAGAAGGCCGCCAAGACCCGCGATTATGGTCTAACTGGCGCCTGATTTGCAAGCGCCCGAGACTACGAGCATTTTGGCAATTTATGGCAGTTCCTTATGCAGATATACGTAGCGATCGCCGGGGGCCTGTCCTACCAGGCCTGCGAGTTCAAGTTCCATAAGACTTAGTGAGACTTGTGAAGCTTCACAGCCTAGTGCGGTAAGTAAGTTGGTATAGGTGTGTTCCCCCTGCTGCTTAAAGATCCCGAGCATTTGCTGTGATAGATCGCTCAATTTAGGCTCGCCCTGCCCTGTTGTAAGCTCAACTTGAGGAGCCAGGTCGGGCACCAGATCTCGTATGTCCGCTAGTTCGGTCAGGATATGGGCGCCTGCCCGAATGAGGCGATTAGATCCGCTATAGTCTCCATCGCCCATAGCTCCTGGGGCCACCAAAACATCTCTGCCAGCCTCGGCGGCTGCGCGCGCGGTTGCCAAGGCTCCGCTTCTTTCGCCTGCCTGTATCACAATGGTTAGGACAGCTAGTCCCGCTATGATTCGGTTTCGGTCTAGGAAGTTTGCTGGTAGTGGACTAGCTTCGGGGGCAAAGTGGCTGAGCAGTACACCCCCATTTTCCATGATGCGATCAGCCAGTCTGCGATGCGCGCGCGGATAGATCTCCTCGTTTAAGCCATGCCCTAAGACTGCTACTGTTGGGACAGCGGGGTGTCGGTCGCCAAGACTAGCAGCGTGGGCTTCCCCATCAACACCAAAGGCTAGGCCGCTAATGACACAGGCGCCGCTGCTGGCAAGAAACTCTCCCACTCTCCGCGCTAGAGCACAGCTAGCGGTGCTAGCATTGCGTGAGCCGACAACTGCAACGCTGGGGATGTCCGCGAGTGCGGCCAAGTCTCCGCCTTTACTCCACAGGACGAGTGGTGGGTCTGGAATATGCCGCAAGAGCGGCGGATATGCCTGCTCGCCAATGCTGACAACGCGCATACCTGCTGCCTGATGTTTTTCGACGCATTTAAGCGCCTCGTCTAGCATGCGCTCATTTATTCTGGCGGATTGGGCGGCCAGGGACGCCGGCAGCCCGCGCATGAATTTTTCCAAAAACACAGATCTACTACTGCGGGCGGCGCAAGCAGCAGCGAAACAAATAGCTCGCTCCGCCTCTAGGCTTGTCATATCGGCGACACAGTCCCCAAAATTGCTCATAGTTTTTCAAATCCCCTCTTAAGCCCAGATTGGGCAAAGCGTGCCATTATTCAAAAGGCCTCTAAGATAAAATCGCGATTTGTGTGGCGGTGTTGCCTAAATTATTGATACGGGTGCAAAAAAATTGCTCATGTAAGGTTACATTGCCTCAAAAATGAGTAATAATTCTCATGTAAGGTGAGTTGGAGCCTCTAGATGTGGGGGCCCTTTGTTAGCGCAAAGGGTTTGTGTGTGTTAGAGCTCGCGCCCGAGTAGCGCTGAGCGGGCTTTCCAACTCACCTTTCTTTTCTTCCCCTAACTACCTAAAAACACTAATATTAATAACGACACGAGCTGAACAGCTTGGTGTGCAAGTTCGGGCAGCGAAATGCCGATTATCCTCTACGGGGTGTGGCTACTTACGGTGGGGACAGCGTGACGGACAGCGGCAAACACTTCGAACTGGTTTTCGAAGGCCCGGCTGATGATTCAGCCGAGACGTCACGACGTCTGCGCACAACTCTGCTAGCTGACCTGGGTATGAGCGTTGTAGAGGCGATGGATGTGCTACAAAACTCCCCCAGGACGCTCAAGACTGCCGAGACTGAAGAAGACTTAAAGCCGATTTACACTGCGCTAAAGAAAGCCGGTGGGAAAGTTCTGATCGTCAAACCCACGGTTAGCAAGAACGACGATGCCTACTTCCTAGATATGGAATCCTCTGGTGGGATCACAGATGATCTAATCGCGAGTCTCGAGTCAACTCCAGCAAGTGAGCCAGACGAGGATACGAATGAAAAGCATTATGCACTCGATGTTACACCAGAGTCGCCACTAGAAAGCACGGCTCCGATTATTCCTGAACAAGTCCGCCCCAGCGCCGAGTCCGTTACCGACCTTTTGCTGACATTGGAAAAGGAAGCTGCTACTGAAACTGCAGCCGAACAACCCGAAACAGAATCACCTGCTGCAGCCGTAGTAGCAGATGACAAGCCGCTGTTTGAGTTTTCCGCCCCTGAAGCGACCCCGCCGCCGCCCCCAACACCTGTGGCGACGGCGCCGGAACCTACATTTGATTTATCGATTGAACTGGAGGACAGTCCGCAGGAACAAAAGGCTAGCGCTGCTAGCTCCAGCAACTCAAAGTCGGCTCCAAGCGAAGACCCATTTTCCTCACAAGCTCTTTCACTATCTTTAAGTAGCTCTGAACCAGAGCCACCAAAATCTGCTAAACATTCGTCAAAGCCAGAGAAACCGGCGCCTGCGGCCCCAAGCTTATCGATGGCGCTGGAGGCAGAAGCCGCACCGCCTGCAGCTCAAGTAACACCCAAGCCAACGGCGATTGGCGCGCCCGTTCCCTCCACACCACCAAAACCAGCAGCCAGCGCTGCCGTGCCGAGCAGTGCTGAAAGTACGCCTGTCGGGGTAACTGTAATTTCTGGTACACCAAAGAAAAGTAAGGGCTCTGGTTCACAGTTGCCGCTAGACATTCTAGTTCCCATTGTAGTGGGTGCGCTTATTCTTGGTGTCGCCAACTGGATGTACTTTCAAAATAAGACCTCTAAACTTGCTGAAATCGACGAAAAGCTATTGAACGCAGAGAGCTCCGATAGCCAAGTCAGCACGGCTGTTAAGCGCGAACGTCCCGCACCCGTAGCAGAGCCTCACGTGCGAGGGAAGGAACAAACTAGCGACTACTCGTTCGCATGGAGCATGCCGCTTGATAAAGATATGCCGCGTTGGTTTAGTTTTGAGCTAACAACTCCGCAACCCAGCCCTCTTACTCCCGAGGAAATTGTGCGTAAGGCGCCAGCTCGGCCCTGGCTGCAAAAGGTAGAGGCCGATCATGTTCTACTTGAGGCCGAGGCCGACGGAGTATTCCGCGCGCAAGCTCAGGCGCGCGTCTTTGTGGAACAAGGATCACGCAAGCGACGCGTGCCAGCGAGTATGTCACTGCGCGTTGAGCGCGAGCCATCCAGCGGCACATGGACTGCCCATATTCGTGTATGGCGTGGATACAATGAGCTAGAAGATCTCCCCACCTTCAATTTTGAATTGATGTCGAACGATGATGTGCGCCTCGCTATTCGCGGCGACTTTTCAGGGATGCGCGAAGAGCGCTAAGCCAACAACTTAGGCTACTCGACGCTTCGCCTTCGGCTTAGATGATTTCTTTGGTGTAGCCTTCAATGAAGCGCGAGCCTTTGGGCTAACAATTGGTCGCCCTTGCTTGCCAGGCTTTTCCTTGGCAGCAGGAGCGGCGGCTGCCTTCTCTGCTTTAGCACCAGCACCTCTGCCCTTTCCCTTAGGAGGTGTGTCAACGACTGGAACGTCCTCGATTACATCAAGGTCGTCCATTTCCATAATTTCCTCGTTCTCACGTGACTCCTCAGGCGCACCCTCTTCTGTCGTCTCCGCGCTCTTGGCCTTAGTGGCCGCGTCGCCAATCATCTGATTGAAGGCTGCCCGCTCTTGCTCTTGACGGGCTAGAATTTGGTGCAACTCGTCTTTGCGAGAAGACCAGGTCATGCCGTCCAGGCTATATAGAGTCATACTCTTCCCGGCGAACTTGACCGTTTTGCTTAGATATTTAATTTTTTTCTTATCCTTGTCGGCCATGGTCTGCTCTAGCATGGGAAATCTCATCACTCCAAACAACTGCGCCAGCACCCGTAATCAAAGCCCATCATGGGTATTTTGACTGGGTTACTTGGCTTTCCAAGGCTTCTTGCCTGGACTAAGTCTACCTGTATGATGATTAGTGCTGCGGAGCGGTTCCGAGATTTGTTGCCGTTTAGGACGCTAGTTAGGTCCAGCCCCTTATCCCGCGCCAGATGCTCAAGGAATACAAGGATTACCGGCGCTTATAAGGTAAGTGCCTCACTTGCTTGAATTTTTTGGCCAGACTGTTAATATCTGACCCACCCTCGTAATTCGTGACTGGCGCCATGCGTTGCGTGAATTATCCTGGGTTGCGTCGCGTTCAGAATGCTCTGCACCGCATAAGATTTCACGCGGCAATGCTTTTAATGTTGTTTCTATGAGCCCTACTACCGAGACCGCGCGAGTCCATCGCAAAACGAAAATTATTGCCACCGTCGGCCCTGCCTCCAAGTCAGCGGAAGTTGTTACATCGCTGATCAAAGCTGGCGCAAATGTTTTCCGGCTAAACTTCTCTCATGGTTCGCATGAGGAACACCTTGAGACTCTGAAGACAATTCGGCAAGTCTCCTCTGCACTGATGCAGCCTGTGGCGATTTTGCAAGATCTATCCGGACCAAAAATTCGTATTACAAAGATCGATGGAGATTTTGCAACTCTCCCCGACGGCGCCAGTGTGACGCTACGCCCGTCAGATGGCTCGGCCAGCAGCGCAAACACAATCTTTGTTGAAGGACTTGATCCAAGCACAATTCTAAAAGCAAACCAGCCTGTGCTACTTGCGGATGGCATTATCGAGCTAGTGTGCACTGAAATTCGCGATGGCGCTGCGATATGCTCGGCCCTTAAGGGCGGCCGTCTGCGCTCGAGAGTGGGAATAGCTTTTCCAGACAGCAATATAGATCTACCGGCCACAACTGACAAAGACATAGTCGACTTTCGCTGGGGCATTGAGCACGAAGTTGACTATGCTGCTGTCTCCTTCGTAAACAATGCGGCCGACATTCAGCGCCTGCGTGAAATCAACCGCCGCGAAGGCGGTGACTTAAAAATAATTGCTAAAATCGAGCGTAAGAGCGCCCTACAGAACATCGACGAAATCATTGAGACATCTGACGGAATCATGGTAGCGCGCGGGGACTTGGGCCTCGAACTGCCACTGGAACAGCTACCAGGCGCGCAGCGACGCTTAATCGAGAAGAGCAACTACCGCGGCATTCCTGTCATTGTTGCCACTCAAATGCTGCACTCTATGATCACCAGCATTCGCCCTACTCGCGCCGAAGTATCCGACATCGCCACAGCTGTGATGAGTGGTGCGGATGCCGTGATGCTATCTGAAGAGACCGCCATCGGACAGCATCCGATTGAGGCTGTTAAATATCTGTCAAAAGTTGCGCTAGAGGCGGAACGCCTTTTCGCGTTTGAAGAATACAAGTTGCGTTTACGCGATGCCGATAGAGCCACCGTGCCCGATGCGGTGGCCTATGCAGCTTGCGCCGCGGCCAACAAAGTTAACGCCAGCGCGCTGATCGCCTGCACAGAGACTGGCACTTCAGCTCGCTTGATGGCTAAATATAGACCGCAGCAGCCCCTATTTGGCGTCTCCAGCAGCCCCACTACCCTACAAAGAATGGCATTGTACTGGGGCATACAACCGATCCCTTGCATGCCTACTTCTACGCACGAAACAGAAATTGAGATGGCCTTGCGCTTGGTTCAGCAACGCGAGAATCTACCGAATGGAGCTCGTGCAGTTATTACCGGTGGTATCGCCATGCACATGCCGGGAGGTACGAGCGTACTTGAAATTCGTGAGATGTCGTCAAAGGACAGCTCGGCAAGCGCAAAGTGAGGAGCACGGCCATGGGATTTCAAAATTTCATCTCTGAGCATGAAGCAATCGCTGTTACCGGCATGTCAGCAACAACTCTGGGACGCTTTGCTGAAGCAGGCTATTTACAGATAGAGACTGACCCCGACGGATTGCGCCTTTATTCGCGCGACGAGTTGGAGAAGCTCTTCGGGATTAAGAGCAGCGTAACGCGCGTGCAGCCTTCGCCCAAGGCCGAGCCCCAAGCAGCCTCCTCTACTACCCAGGCGACAGCTGCGACAACTAAGGCAGAGACAATTAGACCGAGCAATCCGTCCGCATTTCCCCAGTCAAGCAGTGAGCCCACGCAAGTCACTTTTACTAGCCCAGGTTCCCCACCCAGCGAGATGCCGGGAACCGCTGCCACGCCTAGCACACGCGCCTATGAGCTTTTGGAGCTAGAGAACACTCGTCTTAAGAATCTGATTGAGCTGCAAGAAAAGATCTTGGACCTCAAAGACAAGGAAGTGGCCGACCTTAAGGGCCAACGCGACTGGCTTAAGGCCCGTGTAGAAAAACTTGAAGACAAGAGCGATCGCGACCAGGTATTAATTCTAAGCGAAACTCAGACCATTCGTAGCTTAATTAGCTTACAGCAGGCCAAGCGCTCGCCAGTGCGCCTAGCCCTTGAGTGGCTTGGCTTTGCCGACCCAGGGCAACAAGAGCAAGCTGACTCAGGACGTAAATCCGCAATCGAAGTAGACCGCGCAGCTTAGCGCACATCCCGACTATATAACTTCACTAATCGAACTGTCCGCAACAAATGCGCGACACTAAAGCCTGTACAGCAGATATGAAAAAGCCCGCCTAAGCGGGCTTTTTCAGGAGTAATTACGGTCAGCAAATTACTGAGCCGCAGCGTCTCCAGAATGAACTTCAACGCGACGATTAACCGCACGCGCCCAGTTCTCTTGATCTCCAAGTACTGGCTTGGACTCACCGAAACTTACAGTCGACAAACGATCTGCTTGTACGCCAAGCGCAACAAGCTCTTGTCGCAACGCTTCAGCTCGGTCCATTCCTAGCTTCTGGTTATAGCTGTCACTGCCCTTGTAGTCAGCATGGCCCTGCAAAACGACCTTGAGCCCGGGCTCCTTGCTGAGCAAGGAGGCCAACTGGTGAGCACGACCACGACCCAAGTCATTCAAGGCATGGCGATCGAAGTCGAAATTCACATCAGGGAAATATACTTGACGATCCGCTGCTGCCCCTACTGAAGCTGTATCGGAGGCAGGCTCAACCGCAGCCGCAGTGCCGTGGCCGTCTGTGCTTGGACTATCATAGTTAAACGGCATCAAAGTGCGGCAATCTGGTGTGCTATCATCGGCCGAGAAGCAATCTGGCTGACGATAATCAAATGGCTCGCGATAACCGAAAATGCTGCGGGTAGTCTCGGTGGAAGAAACGAAATAGCTGAAAGGACGGAACACAACCTCGCGCGCCAACCAGCCGATCGGGTGCAACACATACGCTGCGATGCGCAACGGATGCGACTCGCTCTCGCGATAGCGTGGAGATGAGTGATACGAGCTAATCCCGTTATCTGCTGGAAGCAGATCTTGAGCAGATGCTACGCCAGCGCAAAAAACCAACGGGAGCAATAAAGCAGTTCTCTTCAACATGGAAAATTCCCTCGGAAAAACGTCACGTAACGCGATGAAACCACGAAAAAAGTCACGCTGCAACGTGCAGTATAAACAACACATACCTTATACCACAGCGAGCTACAGTGGCCATTGTATAAGATTACATCGGCATAACATTAAATTCGCTGATTTTTTTCAATTGTAATCGCCTCATTAAGCGTTCTAGCTAAACAAACGCTCTTCTATCATCGCGAGTAAGTCCCTATTCCTAATCGGTATTTGCTTAATCTTATTGGTTAAGTCACTCCCTAATAAGGCCGACTAGCATCTATAGAACGTGGTGTAACGCTTTTTTAATCTCTCCCTACCTGCTTTTGGGAAGCGGCGGGTTAGATATTTCCGGTGTGCAAGCGAAAACGCTAAACCGCGAATGCGTGCCCGCTCATCTGACTCATGTGTCAGTGGTAAGAGGTAACTCCTGAATAGAGGAGCTTAAACCGTGCCCAACATGCGCTATCTTGATCGCAACCTTCGCTCTGCCGCAATTCTCGGCTTCGCAGCGCTATTAACCAATGTTTCTTGCGTGTACCTCCTTGAGGGACACCCAGTGATGTTTGCTGGAAATATTTTTCTATTCTGCAGTGCCGGCGCGTTAGGCATTCCATCTACTATGGTCGCAACCGCCCTGGGCTCGTTCCCAATCGCTTTGTTTATTAGTGGCGATCATTTTGAAGCATTGCGCATTCTATTCCTTTGCCTAGCGATTAGTTATTGCGCGCGCCAATGGCACCGCATTCCTATGTTCGTAGTCACTCTAGCGCTATGGGCTACAATATTCGCTCCCGCCATACTGCTGGGCAATCACTATTCATTCCTTGAAGGCAACAGCAATCTAATTTTTACCGTGATCAGCGAAACCCTGTTCACCATGATTGCTGGAGCATTACTGCTTAACACTTCTGTCTGGGGTGCCATCACGCACCGCCCGCGACAAGTGTCCCTTACTAGCCTCTTGGCGCACTTTTTAGCAATCGTAGCCTGCGTGGTTATGCTTACAGTGCTTTCGATACAAGTTAACGGCGGGCTTACTTTTGATGGTGAACATTTCCGCGCCTCGCCTAAGGCTCTAGCCACACTAATATTCATCTGCGTTGCTCTACCGCTTTACCTTGGTTGGCGTTTGGCGCGTCGAATCGGTATCGACTCTCAAGAATTGTTCGATTTGCGTAATCCGGCCCGCGCACGCAGTAAGACCTTCGCCAATCTACCACGCGATCTATGGGCCCGCACAAAAACGGAAACTAGTGTCAGCTCATCCTCGAGCACTTTGGTCGGTCAAACCGAAGGCACCCTACCCCGCGCTGCCGCACCCGAAAGCCCAAGTGGCTTCTCGCCTGACCTGGGAATATGCGCATTGAATCGTAATGGCACGATCACCTTCGTAAACCGCAAATTCCGTCAGCTGTCAGAGCTCTCCAACAACGATGTGCTTGGCAAGCGCATCGAGGCGGTGGATATGAACCCGGCTGTTCGCACAGCTGTGCTTGAGCTGCTCGATGCAAGCTTTGAAGGCGGCCCGCGAGTAAGTGAGATAAAATTAAATAAACTACCGGACAAGCTACGCTACCTTGAACTGGCCTCCCGCAAACCAGATTCCCTCGAGAACTCATCACTAAATGATGGCCCCGACAGTATTATCGTAACGCTACGCGACGTTACTAACCGCCGCACCGTTGAGTCACACCTGCTGCAAGGGCAAAAGCTCACCTCGCTTAGCTCTCTGCTCAATAACCTGGGACACTCATTTAACAATACTCTCACCGCTATTATTGGGCAGGCCAGTTTCGCTCGGCGCCTAGCACAGTCAGACTCTAAGGATGGCGCGCTCGATAACATCATCAAGGCCTCGCAAGAAGCCGGTCAGCTGGTAAATAAATTGTTGGAGTTTACAACCCAAAGCCCTGGCCACATGAAACGTGAAAGCGTCAGCGAGGTTGTGGCTGCCAAAGTCTCCCTACTCCAAAAAATCATCGGCGAGAACTACGAACTTCGCTTGAAGCAGCCTGACAAGGACTTGTTCATAAACTGCGACTCAAACTTGGTAATGCAGGTACTGACAAACCTGGTAACAAATTCACGCGAGTCCTATCAAGGCAAGCCTGGCGAGATAGAAATATCGATCGCTGAAGAGCACATCGAACAGGAAGCGGCTAACTTTGTGGTTGGTGCACGGCCTGGCCATTTTGCTCGCGTACAAGTCAAAGACAGCGGCTGTGGCATGAGCGCCGATGTTCTAGCTAAAGCCTTCAACCCGCTCTACAGCACCAAGCATAGCATGGGGCACAGTGGACTTGGGCTTTCAATAGTATATGCAATAGTGCGCGCACACGATGGGTTCCTGGCCGTAGAAAGCCATCCCGATCGCGGCACAACTGTATCCGCCTACTTCCCACTCTTGGATGTTGCAAGCTCAGCAATCACGACCAAGCCTGACAAACAGGCAGCTCCAGCACAGGAGATTGCTCGCGGTAGTCATGAAAAAATACTAGTGGTTGAAGATGAACAGAACGTCAGAGACCTCGTCGCAACGATGCTAAGAATGTTGGACTATGAAGTGACGACTTGCAGCAACGGACAAGAGGCACTCGAGCAAAGCAAGCAGCACAAATTTGATTTGTTCTTAGTCGATATGATTCTACCAAGAATCGGCGGAATTGAATTGTTGCATCAATTGCGGGGTCAAGCACCTGGAGCACGTACCCTTCTGATGACTGGTTACGGATCAAATGTGGATCCCGAAAGCTCAAAAACTCATGTCATTCCGAAGCCCTTTGATATTGAGACACTAGCGCGCGCTATCCGTGAGGCACTTAGTGCTACTCAGGTTGAGCCGGCCCACTCGCATGATTCGCGTCAAGGCTCGCTTGAGCTTTCCTCGGCCGGACGTTGATTACGCTAACAGCAGCAAAGCAGAGCTTCTTGGCCTTAGCGTGCTTGCCAAGTTGCGATAGCTTCGATTTTTACCTCGCGAATTACCGACACTCGCACGCGACCAGAAAAGTTGATGGCACGCTCAATAGACTGTACCAGCCGTTGCACGAGGCTCTGCGCCTCCTGATCACTGAGCACAGACGAATCAACCACTACATGCAACTCACGCCCAGCCTGCAGAACAAAGGCCTCACGCACGCCTGGCTCACGCTTAGCGAGCTCCTCCATTTGATCCATGCGTTTCAATGTGGCCTGTACGTCCTCGCGTCGCGCTCCAGGTCTACCAGCTGACATCGCGTCGACAGCTCGCACTAAAGGGGCGAGAAATGACTCATCCGCCACTTCTGTATGATGAGCAGCTACGGCATTTACAACTTGTGCGTCCTCGCCATACTTAGCTAAAAAGCGTGCGCCGGCTAAGGCATGCGGCTCACCACTACTATCCGGAAGTGCCTTGCCGATATCATGTAACAGAGCTGCACGCACAAGCTTGACGCGATCAGCCGCAGCCAATCCCAGCTCGGCCCCTACCAGCGCGGCGAAACTAGCGCACTCCGCCAGATGCGCGAGCACATTCTGCCCGTAGCTAGCACGAAGCTTTAGCTGTCCCAATATCCTCAACACATCGGCATGCAAGTCGCCACAATGTGCCTGCTGCGCCACCTGCCTGCCCCACTCTAAACACTGCTCCTGCAGGGAAGCCTTAGTCTCGGATACGACTTGCTCAATACGCGAAGGCTGAATTCTCCCGTCACCGATGAGTTGCTGCAAAGCCTGACGTGCGATTTCACGCCGTTCTGGGTTATGGCTTGCCAACATCACGCTTCCAGGCACTTCGTCCAAAAGTACATCAACTCCTGTAATCGCCTCGAACGCTCGTATATTACGGCCGTCTCGACCAATC
The DNA here is from genome assembly GCA_019694465.1 of Oligoflexia bacterium. Lineage (GTDB taxonomy): Bacteria > Bdellovibrionota_C > UBA2361 > UBA2361 > JAFLCA01 > JAIBBV01. Next base: position 8,068 of record JAIBBV010000012.1, on the reverse strand, counting down.
ACCCTACCCTTCATTTCCGGATCGCTCAGCGGCAGCAATACAGAAGTGGCTGAGGCGACTCCATCGCGCACACAACGTTCCAGCGCGGTTGCCAGCATACTACGCACACGCCGGTCGACAGTCTCGCTGGCATCACGCAATAGCTGTTCACGATAACGATCCACTTCAGGACCGATCACTAGCCGTGCCTGCTCCAACGCCTGACGCTGCGCCTCCTCGGGGTCCATTCGAGAAATTCGCGCCAAGTCACTTTCCAGCTGCCGCCGCAAACGTTCGCTTTCCTGCTCGCGACTTAGCAGCGCGCGCTCTCGAGCTGCAAGCGCTGTAATACGCTCTTGTTGCGCCGCTTCCACTTTTTCCAGCTGCACAGCGCGCTCATTCAACTGCGCTTCGCGCGCGCCTAACTGCTCACGTAAATCATCGAAGCCACTCTGAACCTCCTGGCTTTTATCTAGAAACAGCCGCTGTGCCTGCAACTGTGCGTCGGCAATTTCTGCCTGCCCACGGCGCTTGGCGTCATCGAGGATACGGTGTACCTCTCGCCGTAGCCGCATACGCAACCAGCGGATACGCCAAAACTGACCTAGCGCAGCGCCAGCTGCCAAGGACAGCGCTACGATAATCGGAATAATCCATTGACCGTACATCGCGCGTGTCTACTCCTGATCAAAAGAGTCGTCTTCTTCAAACCCAGTGCGAACCCAGCCTTCCTCATGACAGATCCAGTCAATCATCATGTCATGCGATTCAGTCGGAACGGACTCTACTATTTGCAACTTCCAACAAACGCCCACTTTAACCGACTCAATCATGGGCGGGCGGGCGAAGAAACGATCGTAGAATCCACCACCTCGGCCCAAGCGGCTACCCTGTGAGTCAAAGGCCAAGCCTGGCACCACTACTAGCGTCTGATGCGACCAAGCTGGCTCATACAATTTCCCAGACTGCTCACCGGGCTCAGGAATTCCTAAATGCCCAGACTCCATCCGTCCCATCCAATCTTTGCCAATTGATATAAAGTTCATGCTGTGGTCAGGCAGCGTCCTGGGCAAGTACACATTACGTTTGTCTAGTTGCTCGGTAATAAACTTAGATAGATCCACCTCGCCCGGGAAAAATGAAACCCACGCCAAGACATGCTCTATGTCGCGCGGAATTTCGGTTTCGACAAGGCGGGTAAGCTGTGCACACAGCTCCCTACTAGCAGCCTGCAACCAACGGTCGTCCAAGCGCCCCAGTACCTTCTTCATTTCAGCTCTTAGTTCTCGAGCCCTTCGACCACCGCCCACAGCAACCTCGCATTTAAACTGCTATCTCCCCAGCCCATGGCCAAGCTTCCGGCTCCTATCTGACCGAGACAAGCCAGGTGGCACAAGATCAATTCTTCGACTGATTGATGGCTGCCCTCTCCGCTGAGCATTCCCTACCGAATATTCATTCGGGTGGAGCACTCAATACATTAGCTCCTAGGTACTCAATCCGATTAGTTCTTTAGGTGCAAATAAATCTCGCGGAGGCAACGCCAGCGAGCCCAGCACCGCGATGCGTCCTAAAAGGCTCTAAATGGAAAGCGTCTGGATTGGTCTAGGAGTACACCCGGTTCGTACTACAAGCCCGATTACTTAGCGACAAAGCACTCTCAGTCGGGAACACATGAGACTGCCACTAGGTTTTTTGAAGTTAGGTGCAGTTTGTATTCTTTGAAAGGCCGCCACATACCACCTGCTGGCAAATTTACTTCGACCTTAGGAAAAGTCGCGCTTGTGGCGGCCGGTTTAGCACTGGCCTTAAGTTTAACCACCGGCGCCTGGGCGGAAGACTTTCTCTACTGCCAACCCCAAGCTGATCAGGCCTGGTTAAGCGAATCACGGGTGGTGCTGTCCCGGCTATCTCTAGCTAGTAACCTCCCCACTCCGCGCCTAAGCATTTCTCAAGAAACACGATCAAACGCATACGCACGGAACGCGCAGGAAATAGTTGTAACTCGTGGCCTCATCAATAATCTCGCTAATGCGCATGAATTGGCCTTTGTGCTGGCCCATGAATTAGGACATATCAGACTACAATTTATGCGCGAACGCCCAAGTTTAGCTGCTCTGCGCGGCTTCTCAGCACCCAGTGGACACGTAGTGAACATGCCGCTGGAGGAGGAAAGGCAGGCTGACTTCTTTGCACTAAACCTAATGCGTGCACTCGGATTTGACTCACAGCAGGCTCCTAACCTGCTCTACCGGCTCACAGCACAACTTGGCGCGAGCCAGGAGCGACAGTCCCTAGAACAAAGAGCAGCGCTAGTACAAGCGGCATCAGCTGAATAGCCGCGTAGACCGCCCCTGCCCCTAAATCAGGCCTATATTCCACACATTAGCTGGGGCGATTTTGCTAATCTCTGCTAGCGATAGGATTGTCAGGGGGGCCCAAAACTACTGGAATAGGCATAATGATTATAGGTAGTTATACCTAGCTAAAATCGCCCAGTGGCCACATAACCCGAAACCTCAGGCCTTAAGGAATTCCAGCGTCTGGACGATAACTGGTACTAGGGAGAGGGGTTTCCCTCGTGCCACGCGAAGCCCAAATGTAGTGTTCGTAGTCGAATCAACATCGACGTCTACGATGCGGAGCGTGATCGAGTGGAAATCAGTAGCGTTAGGCATCGGCTTAACTTGCTATTGAAAACGAAAGAAGAGCAAACATGTTTCCAGGCGAAGACACAAACGTAGTAATGACCACGGTCGAACGATCCAAGGCTTCGGTCTTGATCGTTGAGTCTGAACCGAATGATCGCAATAACATGCGCACTACCATCAAGAACTTGGGGTATGGCGGAGTAAGCGATGTTCCCAATCATCTACAAGCACTAGAAAAAATTCAGGGTCGCCGCTTTACGCATATAATTTTCGACGCCAAAAAGACTAACATGCCCACCACCGAGTTCCTAAAGAAGGTGCTCGAAATTGACTCTCAAACAATCGCAATTCCCTCCTCCTATCAACCAAACGTCGATGACGTATTCGATCTTCTAATCATGGGAGCACGAGGGTACCTGTGCAAACCATTTACCAGCGATACGCTTGAACTCGCGATCGCGATGGCCACTAAAGGTGATCCAATCGCCGACGCTGTGCTACAGGCCAAGGACCGCAATGAAGCGCTAGTGGCAATCATGATGTCCAGTTTGGATAAGGCAGCTACAGTAATGCGCCAAGCACTCCAATTTGAAACTGCACGTCGCGAAATACCACGCGCAGTGAGCACCCTGCGCCGTTCAGCCGAACTCGCCAAAACATTCGCTAAAGGCGGGGATAACGGGTTGATGGAAGCACTTGAAAAGTTTTGCATCGAGCGCGGCAAGGGACCTGCCACTCGCCTTGGTCGTCTCCGCAAACGGCTTAAGACCACTCGTGCTGACGATGAACCCGGTGAGAGCGAGCCACAGAAAGAAGATGGCGCTTAAGACGCCAACTGATAAGCCAAAATCTTCACACCTTTTTACAGAGTTTTTAGGCTTGGTACGCGCCCAGTTGCTTGCTCTTATTGGGGTCTCTGGCGTTTTTCTGCCTGGCGCCTTAGGTTCTTAGGAAAGACATTCTTAGCATAATATGGATATGAGACTGATCTTGGCACTTTCGTTAGTAATTTCGCTAAATTGGGGCAGCCTGGCCTATGCTGACCCTTTGGGCGATCTCATGAACTCGCCCGAGATGCAGAAATTTGAAATGAAGCGCAGCAACGAGGACCTATACGGCCCACGTTGGTTCAAGCCTGGCTCGGAATTTGCCAAAGTGTTTTCGGTTCAAGAGGGCCCCGGGTTGCTCAATACATGGATTGCCCCTGGTACCGGATCTTTCATAGCCGGAGCTCAGGAAGAGGAAACGCTGCGCGAATACATCATGGCAGAGCGCACCTACACTTCCTCCGAGACCGCCGACATCAAAGTGCGCGTTTTAGTGCCGCACCCTAAGTTTGCTTCGATGATTCCGTTTGGTCTGATTCAAGCTTTCGCCGAGCTAGAGCCGCCGGTTCTACAGTTTGAGAACAAAGAGCAAGTCGAGGTTAGGCACCGTAAGGCTGATATATACACTCTTAAGAATGGCGGATGCTTTCTGCTAATAAAGATTACCAGATCTGCGCTGGTGCAAGTCTTGCAGCCTGAATGCAGAAGCTTGCACGATCTAATGCAGCTTGGGGAACTACTGGACATCGCGCGTCTCGAACGCAAGCTCAATTCATAATACGAAGTAGTCGAGCAAAGCGCGGCCAACATGCAGCGCTAGCCATGTTTATAGCGGCAAGGCCGGGAATCTCAAGCAGCGCAATTGTATTTGTTCAGCGCTTTCCTAAACACCAAACTTGGTTGTTTCAAGCTCGCCAGATAGCAAATCATAGGTGCGTGCGGCCAACAGCTTAAGCTGCGCACTTGTTACTTGAGTATGGCCACTGCTGCTTGCCAAATTTCTGTATTGCGCCATGATCTCACCCATTGCCGGCCGAACAGTATAGCCAGACTTGGATACAAGTTGTGATAGCAAATCAGCTACCTGACCTAAGTCCTGGCCGGCATGCATTGCATCACCGGAGACAAGTGCCTCCAAGTGTTTTGAAACTGTGCTGAGGGCGGCGCCAACATCTTGCTGCGCCATGGCGGAAGATACCCTAGAATAGCGTGCCTTGGAGGCCGCCAGAATTTCATCCAAATTCTTTGTCTCGCCACGTGGAGCGCATGCGCTCAGGCAGCACATCAATACAACCAGTGTTGCGACCTGCTTAATCATATACCTCATAAGTTTCCTCGTTGTGCTTGTAAAAATCCTTACGCCTCACTATATGTCAGCAGGCATCAGCGCCCACCATCAGTAGCTGGGCCTAACTGGCCATACCTCATACCCACCACAACCTGGGCATGAATATCATCCATACCCAGCTGGCCCAACTCAGCTCCGAAACGTTGGCGCGCCTTCTCTTCGTTAGGCGCGCGCAAGCGCTCCGGCTTATAGTCCAATGAGCACTTCTTGAGAAGGTCTGCCACATCGGCCGTACTAAGCAACTTGAGCGGGTCTGCGGCTGGTTGCTTTTTGGTCCTATACCAGTGCCACAGCGATCGCATCGCTGTTAGCTGCTGAGTAGAAAATTTCACGCTTTTCGCCCATGCAGTCAATGCCTTCCCGGTAGCGCGCGGGGAGCCTCTTAAAGCACGCTTGAGGCCAACCAGAGCCACCAGGGCCAGGCCCGTGCCAGCAACGTATGCTGCATTCTCAACAAGCGACATCGTGGACCTTCTAAGCAAAATCGAGGCTGATCAGCTCTCCGCGCTCATTAACTGGTGGGCGACGCGGAAAGGTTACATCAAAGCGGGTACCCTCACCTACCTTACTAGATACTGATACACTTCCGCCATGGGCTGCTACGATGCTTTTTACAACGAATAAGCCCAAGCCTGTCCCCGCTATCTGCTGGTGCTTCTCAAGGCGCGAAAAGCGTTGAAACAAGCGTTGAACCTCCGATGGCTCCATGCCGCTACCTGTATCCTGGACACTCAGGCGGACCTCCTCAGCGCTACCATGCAACATGATGCGCACCGAGCCCCCGCGCGGAGTGAATTTGAGTGCATTACTAAGCAGGTTACCCAAGACTCGTTGAAAACCGATACGATCGACCGGAACGCTAACATCGCCCTCACTTTGGCCCAGTTCTAAAGAAATCGCCCTAGCGGTTGCAATCGGCAGTTGATTCTCAATCACTTCGCTAGTCAGCGCCGCTAAACTTTGCGGCTGGGGCTTCAAAATAAATGTCCCTTCCTGTATGCGCCGTGCGCTCAAAAATTCGTCGATCAGGTTGATGGCTCCTTGGGCGGAAGAAGCGATGCGTAGAACAAGCTCCTTTTCCTTTCCGGGGCGCTGTCCGACTAAGTCGAGCAGCAATTCACTTGAAATCATTATCGCCCCAAGGGGTCCTTTTAAATCATGTGTTGTCGTCGACAATATCTCGCGCTGAAACTTCTCACGCCGCAACTGCTCAGAAATATCTCGTACCCAAACTACAAATTGCGGATGGCCTGCCTCACTCGACTTAATACCGGATATGCTGACACCGAAGGCATGCTGTTTGTCCTGAACAAAAGTCACCTCGGTGGTAAATACTGCGCCTTCAGTAAGAGTGCTCAGTGCTCGACGAAAGTCAGAAATTAACTGCTCATGCTTAGCAACTTTGGAGGTAAAGTTTTCAAAAAAAAGTCCCGCCGCTGCAGCACCGCAAGATTCCACAAACTTCAGGTAGGCGCGATTAGAGTAAAGCAGCTCACCACGCGAACTAATAATTGCGAAACCATCAGCTCCATTTTCAATTGATTCGCGCAGCGCTAGCATCTCGCGCTGCAAGCGTGCTCTGTCCTGCTCAATTAGTAGCATCGTGAGCAGTCTCGACAGCGACAGGCCTAATAGAGACTTAAAGTCGCCATCGAAGTTTTTGACAATGAAGTCGCGAGCCCCCATGCGCATAGCATCGACAGCATCATCGAGCGCAGTAGAAGAGGTAAGCACGATCACCGGCGTAGACACTTCAAGCGCAAGAAATTTTCTGACATGATCAAGGCGCTGTGGTCCGGGCCCACCACTATCAGGCAAATTGAGGTCGGTTACTATGAGCTCGGGCTTTCTTTCCTGCAGCTCCGCTAAGGCCTGAGCAACTGTTTCAACATGCGTTATCTCGGCGACAAACGCCTTCATAGCGCGCTTTATCAATAAGGCATGCCCCGGATCATCCTCAACCAGGAGCACGTTCTTGAATAATGCCGAAGTATCCGAATCCATGCGCGATGAACGTCGTTGCTTTTTTGGGCCTGCTTGGCTAGAACTCGTCTCGGAAGTACCCTTCCAGGATGAGTTCGTCGGCTACAAGGCCCGGTTACACGGGCCAGACTAATACCGTCTCATGCTTATAGCAGTAGGAAATATGATTAAACCAGATCACTGGATTAGAGCGTTCGCAGAAAGCGGTGGTATTTTGCCTTTCAACCCGGAGCAGATTAACCCGGCTAGTTATGATGTAACCCTAGGCAATAGCTGGGTATGCCCAACGCGTGACCCCGAGTCCATCGTAGCTGATTCTATTACGTTATTCCCTGGGGAAGTTATCCTGGCCACAACACGCGAGTTTCTAAAAATGCCACGCGATGTGGTAGCCGATCTAAAGCTAAAAAGCTCGCTGGGGCGCCTGTGGTTAAACCATAGTCTGAGCGGCTGGATTGATTGCAATTTCCAAGGTCAAGTAACACTGGAGCTACAAAATTTGGGTCCCTATCCCCGTACACTAACGACTGGAATGCGCTGCGCACAGCTCATTTTTATGGCAATGGAGTCTGCTCCAGACGTAGCGTATGGCGAGAAGGGCCGAGGGCATTACCAGGGGCAGAAAGGAGCGACACAGGCTTGGAGTGAGGAGTTCTTCCCCCGTAAGAAGGAAGTAGCTTAGATTGCCTGCCTTTATAACTAGCTAAACTTACACAGAAATTGGCCCAGAACTAAGGCCCAGCGGAAAGGCAAGCTGGGCCTTAAAAACGCGGCAAAGGAGCCCTTAAATCAAGCGATTTTATAGCCCCCCTTTGTTGTAATGCTCTGGAATTATTGTTATATTCCGCGCTTCATCGATCTTGAGTATTGGAGATTGTAAATAAATGGCTACCCATAAGTCAGCAGAAAAGCGCCATCGTCAGAGTCTAAAGCGTCGCGATCGTAATCGCGTGCGCCGCGCAGCAGTTCGTACTGCTATCAAGGAAACCCGTTTAGCCGCAGACAGCGGAGACAAGACAAAGGCCTTAGAGCTTTTGAAGTCAGCCGAACGCATTCTTTCCAAGAGTGCCGGTCGAAAAATCATTCATCCACGTAGTGCCAGCCGTCATTTGAGCCGTCTTGCAGCTTATGTCAAGAAGACTTTGACAGCTAAGTCAAAGGCAGCCTAAGGCTATTCCTATTAGGCAAGATTGAGGGCATCGGTAAGTCACATGTTGTGACTTACCGATGCCCTCTTTTACATGCAACAACTCTAGGCTTCATACGCCTGTGCTCAGATG
>JAIBBV010000011.1 GCA_019694465.1 Oligoflexia bacterium | reverse complement strand
GGAACAAAAACAAGCACACTGCCTACACCAGCCACTACGCCATCGACTATTAGGCTTTTTAGGATACCTTCTGGTAATAGCGCCCCGATTGAGCGGCCAAGCCATGAAACGGCGCTGTCGATTAAGTCCATTGGCAGGCTGGCCCACAGAAAAAGCGCCTGGAAGATAAACGCCATCAGGGCGAGGAAGAAAAGACTGCCCCAAATACGGTGTGTAATAATGGAGTCAATACGCTCTGATAGGCGTCGGCGCTTTGGATCGCTTACAACGCAGCAGCGCCGCACTATGTCATTTATCCAGCGGTAGCGTAGGGTGGCATCAAAGCTTGAACAATCGATTCCTACCTCTTGCAGCGAATTGCGGGCTGCTAGTACGTGCTCCCGCAATGACTTGTCTTTAACTGCAATCGAATCAGAAAGCAGCATTAGGCCCTGCATCAGTTTGCGTTCTGCTGACGCTTGCGGATGGGTATGTGAACCCAGTGCCTGCGCACGTTCCCTGATCGGGGAGTCCTCAGGCAGCCATGCAAATGTTTTGTGGGCAGTTGAAGCTTTTTGAATGGCTGCGGATAGCTCGACTTTAAGTTGCTGAGTGCCGTTGCCTTGGCGCGCTACTGTGCGCACAACTGGCACGCCCAAAGTGGCCGATAGGAGCTCATCCCGAATGCTAATCCCGTTTTTCTCAGCCACGTCCACCATGTTGAGGGCAACCAGCATCGGTAGGCCCAGGTCAATAATCTGGGATGTCAGGTATAGGTTGCGCTCCAAGTTGCTGGCATCTACCACAGCAATGATCATGAATGCGCTGTTGTTGTCTGCTGCCTCAAGCAAGGCATCACTTGCAATTTTCTCGTCTAAGGATGCGTGGGAAATACAGTATATCCCAGGCAGGTCAGAGATGGGAATGCTTTGGCCATTTTTCAGAGTAATCTGGCCTGATTTTTTTTCGACAGTAACGCCGGGATAGTTTGCGACTTTGTAATGTAGACCAGTTAGCGCATTAAAAAGCGTGGTCTTGCCGCAGTTTGGATTACCAGCTACGAGGATTTCTAGCGCAGGCACTTTGTCTCCACTGATCGGCTGCTGCAGTTCGGAAGACATCGGCGTTAGGCCTCTGGCAATTATTTTTCTAGCGGTGTGACCTCAACATCGCGGGCCTCAAGGCAGCGTAGAGAGAGTTTATAGCCGCGAGTCTTGAACTGGATCGGATCTCCTAGTGGGGCACAGCAGATACGCTCAATCTGTGCTCCCTCAACCAGTCCCATCGAAAGAAGTTTTTTGCAAAGAGCGGGGTTACGACAGCATACACCAGAAACAATCGCGCGTTGTCCTTCTTGTAGGACATCCAACGTGCAAGTGTTATTAGCGGTCTTTTTCTGAGGCATCTCGATTCGTTGCTCTCGGGGCATGGATTAGCCCCCCATTTAATAGTTTACCACTATGGATAACTGTAACAAGTGGGGGGAAGTGGGAGTGCCCCACAAAGGCTGTGTAAATCCTCCATCGAGTAGCTCAACCCACTAGCATTCATGATGTTTTTAGGGCTGCTCGACGCCATGCATTGCGATACCACCTGTCGCAATCAGTGCCTGCAGGAGCTGCATCTTGAAGTGCGTATAGGATCCTATAACAAAGTAGTTCAGATTGCTCAGCTTGCAATGCAATTCAGTAGCGTAAGTCTGGCAACCTTGCTACTGGCTCTGGGCCTGTTGCAACCTGTGCTTTTCAACAGCATCAATTACCGCCCATACTGGTCCCCTTGGGTCATGTAGTCCAAGTAGGTGTGCTACCTCAGCTAGTTTACAGGAGGAAATAATATCCTGTGCTTGAGCCGCTGTAATTTGAATGTCAGGTGCGCCGGGTGCAGAAAAACTTAGCACATCTCCAAAAAGCCCTGCTCCACGGCGCCCAGAAATAGCAATTACTTTTTGGTCCGGGCTGGCTGCAACATGAACTTCGCCAGAGGCACCGCCTGGCAAGAAAACACGAATATCATCGCATGCTCGCACTAGCTGAATCTCAGGATTTCCGTTGATTGAGAATTGCTGGCCCTGACCACGCTGCAAAAATGCATACATTCCTTCGCGCCCAACGGTGTGTCGCGCAACGAAGTATATTTTATCTCCGAGTTCCTGCGTGATTAGACCAGCAGAAACAAGTCTTTGCATATGTGCATGTAGCCGCTCATGCGCATCCGGTCGAACACTTGCATCAAGTGCACCAGATTTTAGAGCGATTCGATCGATAATCTCCCAGGGCTTAAGCGCCTTTGATAACAGCGACATGGATACTACTTCATCACGGCTAAACCCCGGCAAAAAGTTCGCTCCTTGCAGTAAATTCACCCTGCGGGCGTTTGCCAGATCAAGCAAGCGATCGAGAAAAAGTGCTGATGCCAAAGCCTGCCGTGTTACATTAGCGAAGCTGTCATTGTGTACTGCTCCTTGCACAGGCTTCATTTGAGCATCGAAGATAGGGAAGTTGCGCTTGGGGTCCTCTGCTCTAGCTCCGGCAAAAGGCGGGTAGCCAAGCCGTTCAAGCGCAGCAAGTTCTTCGGCAAATCGGTCAAAAAATCTTGCGCTGTTCGCATCTATAAATAGTCCATCTCTAGATTTGCAATATTGGGACCCGGCAAGTCCTGCAATTAGCGCTTCACGTCTCTCTCTGAATTGACCATCTAGAACCTGCTCGTTGAGTTCTTGTGCTTCCGGCGCGACAGGCTTTTGCCCAAGACTAGCGTCAATCTCAAACTGAACGAATTGGCCCCTAACTTCAACTTCTATGTTTGAAGCTTTTTGGGGCTCTCTTCCACTTACAGTAACGACTGGACTCATATGCACCTCAGCACAAGTAGCATTGTTCTACGAGATTTTCGCATAGTACTTATACTGGTTTTTAAGGACTAAAGCGCGTTCCTGAGCGAGGTTTTTTAAAAAAATTCCGATATTCACTAGCACAGCATTTGTGTGCTTATGGCAGAAATAGCGAAAGATTCCTCGCTGTTGCTCTGAAATCGCTTGCATGATGACCCTAGTGAAGGGTGCTGATAGTAGGCCTTCATGGTGACGGGTACGCAATCATTCTTTCGTGGTTCTGGCATGTTATCTGCAATTTCTTGGCGGAATGCTTATGTCTAATCAAGAATTTGAGAATGAGCTTTTACGTTGGGTAGCTGAGGAAACCGAGCATGCAGCGGCTAATATTCACTCCGCGCTTGTTTCCATAAAGCTACTCTTAATTCGCCTGGCGCTGAAGCAGCGTGAAGGAGAAGCGGACCTAACTCTTTCTACTGAGCTGTCGCTTAGAACCTTCGATCGAAGTAATGTTTTTCGCGCCCTGATGCAGCTTCAAAAGCGGGGCTTCATTAGCTTCATTGGCTCTGGTAGTAAGGATCTGAGCGTCGCAGAGGCACAGGAGTTATATAACCGGTTCATGGCAGGAAATACCCTGGGCGAGGTACGCCTTACTGAGATGGGAGCTCAGGAAATTGAGCGCCAGACGCGCCTTGAGCAGTTGCCTGAAAAGCGCCCCATTTCTCGAAGGCAGGATAGGGCTTAGCGCGAAGTTACCTGAAGAAGAATGCCTGGGCCAAGCTTAAGAAAATAATATTCTGTAAATAGGTTGTAGCAGCCAATAGGTGTAGCAGCTAAGGTCGGGCCGCCTAGAGCCCTAAAGTTCTCCGGTATCTATGATCTATTTTCGCCAATATGATGCAAATTTCATGAGGAAAGTCGGTTAGGTCTGTGGGTTACTTTTTTTGCGCGCGCCATCTCTAGCGAAACCCAAGCCGAGGTTTGGATTGCCCCTGCTGCCGTCTCGCTAGGCCTTTCATAAAATGCCACATGCTTAAAGCAGCTACGCGCGCGGTTCGCTCATCTGTGTCAAAATTTGGATTAACCTCACAAAGATCAACTGAGCGCACTTGCGCTGTAGCTCCGGCGAGTTCGAAGGCGTGCAGCCAAGTGTCAATAGACAAGCCAAATGCGGCTGGCGCGCTGGCACCCGGTGCATGCGCTTGATCTAGAGCATCAATGTCAAACGAGCACATACAGGGGCATTTTAGAGAGCCAAAAATCTTTGACAGTTCTTGTGTGCTCACTCCATCACGCCACAGATAGGCGCAGCGATTCTGCTCCAGGTATTCACGATGCTGAGCCGCACAAGAATGTGGCGCCAGCCCATAGACTGAGTAAGAAGTGCAGCGTTTCGAGGAGTGCTCCAGCGCCTGTCTGAAAGCTGAGCCAGAGTGAGCGCCTGCGCTACTAATTTCGCGGACATCCGGGTGAGAGTCGATGTTAATTACGTGCGCATTTAGGCCAGCCTTAGCGTAGCCTAAAAAATGCCCGAAAGCTGTTTCGTGTCCACCGCCAAGAATAACTGGAACGCCGCCTTCTTTTAGTAACTCACAGACCACGCTTCCTAAAAGCTCTTGGTCATCCTCGAGTCGCCCTGATAAGGACAGATTTCCAAGATCGGCTGATTCTTCAAGTAGGGTAGTAAATTGTTGTGGAAATTCTGCATCTGGAGTCATTCTAAAAAGAGCTTCGCGTATCTGATCTGGAGCCAGCGCGGCGCCAAGTCTGCCGCCATTTCTAAGTACTCCCTGATCACAAGGAAAGCCAATTAGCGCTAGGCGCGGCGTGTTCTTTTGGCGTGTTCCTAGCAATTCACCAATGCGTGGATCGCCCGGGCGCGCCTTTGGTAGCTGAATTTTGGGGGGAGTAAAATGTTGCGCAAACTTTTTCATGCCAAGTTAAGCCGATTTCCACTTTTGTAAACTGCTAAGCATGCGTTTGCGCGACAGTGGTAGAGCCAGTGGTTAACATCTGTAGCGTCGATCAACGCAAAGTCAGCGCGCTTGCCAGCCTCCAGGGATCCTAGTTCATTTGCTAGTCCGATTGCATGCGCTGCATTAATGGTAACCGCTTTTAGTACTTCAGCGGGAGTCATTTTGTGCAGGAGGCAAGCCAAGGTCATGGCAAAGGGGAGATGGTAAGAGGGTGCTGTGCCAGGATTAAAATCTGTGGCAATTGCGATACGCACGCCAGCGCTGCGTAGTTTTTCAGCAGCTAGCGGGGGCTGCTGGGTGTAGAGGGAGGCTAATGGAAGCAATACCGCAACTGTTCCTGATGCCTTGAGGGCCTTTACTCCAGCATCTGAGACGTGCTCCAAGTGATCCGCGGAAAGGGCCTTAAACTTAGCGGCTCGTTCTGCGCCCTTGTGGTTACTCAACTGATCGGCATGCAGTTTTACCCTCATCCCATGGGCAACGGCGCATTCAAATATCTGCTCCGTTTCCGCGGCACTAAAAGCCACGCTTTCCAAAAATGCATCGCAAATATGCGTCAACTTTTGGGTTGCTACAGCTGGCAGCATTTCTTTAACAATTAGCTCAACGTAGCCAGTGCGATCATTTTTATACTCTGGCGCAATAGTGTGGGCTCCTAGAAAGGTGGGGACTAGAGTCAGTGGCTGTTTTTGTTGGAGCGCTTTGTAGGTTTGTAAGATTTTAATCTCACTCTCGCAGCTAAGTCCGTATCCGCTCTTACATTCAACAGTTGTAATGCCAAGGCGGGCCATTTCTCTTAAAATGTGCAGGCAGTGTTGCAATAATTCATCCGCGCTTGCGGCGCGTGTAGCGCGGACAGTGGAAAGGATACCTCCCCCGCGCTTGGCAATTTCCTCATAGGTCTGGCCGACTAGGCGCTGCTCGAATTCGTCAGCGCGCCAACCCGCGAACGCTAAATGCGTATGGCAGTCGATAAGACCCGGAACTACTAGCTTTCCGTGCGCATCGAAGCGTTGTTCAGCTGCTTCAGATTGCGGTATCTCCGCTTCGGGACCGATCCAAGTAATTTTTTCGCCGCGCCAAGCTATAGCTGCGGATCGGATTTCTTGAATATCAGCTTGGCCTCCTAAGTCCAGGCAACGAGCAAGAAGACCTATGTTTCTAAGCACCGGCATAAGTATTTTTCACTCGGAAGGTGCAAGCATCGGTAAATCAATTTTCTTGCCACGCGCTGTTTCTTGCGCAGCAGCGTACCCAGCATCAGCATGTCGCATGACTCCTGTTCCAGGGTCAGCTGTTAAGACGCGCTCTAACCTACGGTCGGCCATTTGTGTGCCATCGGCTACGCAAACCATGCCTGAGTGAATGGAATACCCAATTCCAACTCCGCCACCGTGGTGGATTGATACCCAACTCGCCCCGCAGGCTGTATTCAGAAGCGCATTAAGAAGTGGCCAATCAGCTATGGAGTCTGAGCCATCTAGCATGCTCTCAGTTTCACGATTAGGTGAGGCCACCGATCCGCAGTCCAGATGATCGCGGCCAATCACAAGCGGAGCTTTTACCTTGCCGTTCTTCACCATCCAGTTGAATTTGGCGCCCATCTCGGCGCGCTCTCCATAAGCAAGCCAGCAAATACGCGCAGGTAGACCCTGAAAATGAACTTTTGCGCGGGCTTTACCTATCCAGCGTTGAAGTGCCTCATCTTTGGGAAAAGTTTCTAAGACCGCGCTGTCAGTCGCAGCGATATCGGCAGGGTCTCCTGACAAGGCTGCCCAACGAAATGGGCCTGAGCCACGACAAAATAGCGGGCGGATAAATTCCGGCACAAAGCCTGGAATCTTAAAAGCGTCTTTGAGGCCACGGCGGTCGGCAACTTGGCCCCGCAAGTTGTTGCCATAATCAAATGTGCGCGCACCACGCGCTTGCAGTGCAAGCATCGCCTGAACATGAGTGACCATGGAGTCAAGCACACGTGCTTCGTATTCCTTAGGTTTTGAGTTGCGAAGGCCTTCCGCCTCATGCAGTGAAAGACCTGCTGGAATGTAGCCACGCTGTAAATCATGGGCTGAAGTTTGATCAGTCAGAACGTCCGGAATAACTCCGCGACGTACAAGCTCAGGCAGAACTTCAGCAATGTTACCTAGTAGCCCAACTGAGAGGGCGGCGCGCTTCTGTTTAGCTTCAAGTACAAGCTGTAGAGCTTCATCCAATGAAGAGGTGAATTTATCGCAGTATCCAGTTTGAACGCGACGCTCGATACGTGAGCGATCTACTTCGACGCCTAAAAAGGCTGCTCCGTTGAATGTAGCAGCCAAAGGTTGGGCCCCACCCATTCCACCCAGACCCGCCGTAACTACCAAGCGCCCAGCTAAAGTGCCACCGAAATGTTGCCTGGCACATTCGGCAAAGGTCTCATACGTTCCCTGTAGAATGCCCTGGGTGCCAATGTATATCCACGACCCAGCGGTCATCTGTCCGTACATGGTTAATCCAAGAGCTTCGAGGCGCCGAAACTCCTCGTAAGTTGCCCAGCGCGGCACTAGGTTTGAGTTCGCTATGAGCACGCGCGGGACTTCTTCGTGTGTACGAAAAACACCAACTGGCTTGCCCGATTGAACTAATAGCGTCTCGTCGTCTTTAAGGCGCTTTAGGGTGCTGATAATCTTCTCAAGGCACTCCCAATTTCTGGCTGCCTTTCCGGAGCCTCCGTATACAATTAGTTCCTGTGGGCGTTCAGCAACGGCAGGGTCCAAATTATTGCACAGCATGCGTAGCGCTGCTTCCTGATGCCAACCGCGACAGGATAGGGCGGTTCCATGCGCTGCTTTTAACTCTCTGTATGGAGACACAATCAAGACTCTGGGATTCTAGTTTGCATAAAACTGATTGGCGACCGCTATATAATAACCTTAGACTGACTCAAAACGCACCCTAAGAATAAATTCTATGCTGAGTATAGATCACCGCAAGAACCTCTCTTTAGATGAAATAGTGTCCGTAGCGTATGGAGCGAATGTAAAACTAAGCCCAGCGACGGCCTCGATGTTACGCAAACGTAGGGCAGAGATAGTTAACCAGCTACGCACCTCAAGTCAGCCAGCCTACGGTTTTAACCGTGGTTTCGGGCATAATGTGGCCAAGTCCGTCCCGGCGGAAAAGCTTGCTGAGCTACAGCTCAACTTAGTGCGTTCTCATGCAGCAGGAATTGGTGAAGCTGCCCCACCTCCGGTAGTGCGAGCAACTATGTTGCTGCGTGCTCAGTCACTAGCGCGGGGTTACAGTGGCGTGCGCCCTGAGCTCGTGCAACAGCTCTTAGTTTTTCTCAACGCTGGGATTACTCCTTTTGTTCCAACATTTGGCTCAGTCGGTGCAAGTGGGGACTTGGCTCCCTTATCCCACATCGCACTAGCTCTAATCGGCGAGGGATCGGTCTTTGATTCTAATGGCCGTCCTACGGCTGCTTCTGCGGCGCTGAGGAAGTGTCGCATCCGGCCGATTACGCTTGAAATGAAAGAGGGTCTCGCGCTTACCAATGGAGTGCAATTCTCGAACGCTTTTGCCTGCTTGGCTTTGTCTGAGCTGTGGACGCTCCTCAAGCAAGCAGCAGTGAATACGGCTCTTGTAACTCAGGTAATGCTGGCGTCGGATGATCCATTTTTGGCTGCTTTGCATGAGCTAAGGCCGCATCCGGGGGCCAAGGAAGTAGCGCGTTGGATTTGGAAACTTTGCCAGGACTCTCCAATTCGAGAGTTTCATCGTGATTATGCAGTCGATGGAGCAGTCCAAGATCCTTATAATATTCGCTGCGCGGCGCAGATTCTAGGCGCCTGTCACGATCTGTTAAGTGAGGCTGAAAAGTCGTTTCTGATTGAGGCCAACAGCGTAACGGACAATCCACTCATTTTGCCTGAGAAAAAGCGTGAACGAAAAACGCATACGTGTATCGTTTCCGGCGGGCACTTTCATGGCATGCCAATAGCAACCAAGCTATTTCACTTGATTGAAGCGATGTCCATAATTGCTAAGCTCTCCAATCAGCGTTGTGCCAGATTTGTAGACGAGGCGCGCAATAGAGGGCTTGGGAGTGGCTGCGTCTCGCCCACGTTAAGTGAATCTGATAAGGCTTGCTCATCGGGTATGATGTTGGCTGAGTATGTCTCGGCAGCACTAACAAATGTTATTTGGGGTGCTGCGATGCCGAGTCATCTTTTTTCAATATCGACCGATGCTGGTCAGGAAGACCATGTAAGTATGAGCGCGGGACTCGCCGCACGGGTGTGGCAAACATTACCCCGGCTGGCCGAATGTTTGGCGCTTGAGTTGGCCTTTTGTTCTCAGGCTGCTTCTATTCGCAAGGTTAGCGAGTTCTTCCCTTCCAACATGTCAGGTCCACGCAAGCCCTGGCCAAAGTCAGAGCGTCGCCTAAGCCCTGTCTGCGAAAGACTGGTCGCGCAAGTACAGACTATTTTCCCGGTTGTCCGTAGGGACAGGGCTATTTCGAGTAATATGCAGCTTTTAGCGCAATCGATTCGCGCTGGAGAGCTTAACTTGGCGCTCTGATAGTAGTATGCTCCGCCTCGAGGTGAAGCGTGACCAATAGCATTTTGAATCAAGAGAACTTTGTCTTTGGGCCTGGTGAGCTTGGGAAGCTTAATCAACGTTTGCACTCATCTGCGCTGAGCAGCAGAGAGAAAGTTGAAGCTCAGCGGCAAGCGCATGGATTTATTGCCTCCGACTCGTATCCCCTTAAACGCTTGGAAATTGCACTGGCAGATTGTTTAGCTGCAGCTGGCTTGCCACGTGAGTGTAACTTGGCGTTTGTGGAGCGCGGCAAGTTCGGCGCAGATTTTGCCGTTACGGTAAGGTCATTGCTTTCAGCGCCTGGCGGCGCTGGAGCCTATATCAAGCAGCATGTGCCGCAGATTCTTGCTGCAATTCAAAACTGCAAGTTGGCCAGAGAGGGCCAAATTGTTTCAGTTGAAGCCAAAGGCATGTATGTGAATCTCAAAATGAGCGCGAGCTACTTTTTGAATGCACTCGAGCCAGTTCTGACCTACGGCGGTCAGTATGGGGAAGGGGATGCTTGGCGCGGAAAGAGTATCGTAGTCGATTATTCCAGCCCTAATGCGGCTAAGAAGCTTCATGCTGGACATATCCGTTCAACAATTGTTGGCGAGATCTTGTGCAATTTGTATGAGGCGAATGGAGCCACTGCTCATCGCCTAAATCACATCAATGACTTGGGCGGTTTTGGATTTTTGCTTGAGGGTTATCGGCGCTGGGAAAAGTTACTTCCTAGTACGGAGCTCCAAAATGATCGACTGGCAGCCCTGTATCAATTGTACCGTACTCTAGAAAAGTGCGCGGCTTTGGCTACTGAACTGGCAAGCTGGGATGCTGCGAGCCAAGAAACTGTTCAGCGCTGTTTTGGGCAAGTTACTTCGCGGGCACAGTACCAGCAGGCCTGGGCCGACTATGTCAAAGCCTCCAATGCGCGGTATGAGGCGCTAGAGGCCGGCGACTCAACCGAGGTAGCCTTGTGGCAAAAGATGGTTGGCTGGAGCCTTGAAGATTTTAAATCATTCTATGACATTCTCGGGATCCGCCACGACTACGTGATCGGTGAGAGTTTCTATGCCGCAAGTGGGCTAAAGCTGCTGGAAGCGGCCCGTGCAGCTGGTGTTGTGCTGACTTTTAGTCAGAGTTTGGCTGACGCTGAGATTGCCCGGCTGAGGGCGGCACATGCCAGTGAAGAGATGACAGAACAGGAGCTTGAGAGCGCGCTTGAGTCGGTAACGAGGGATGTTGGGGCCTCAGTGGTTATGTTCCCAGATCATTCCAGGCTTGTTGTTTTGCGGTCCGATGGACGCACAATCTATGCTACGCGCGATTTGGCCGCCATTATGTATCGCGCGCTCTTCTTCAAACCGTCGCGCGTGATTTATGTGGTAGGGCAGGAGCAGCAGGAACATTTTAGGCCTGTTTTTGAAGCGGCTGCCGCGTTGGGCATAAAGGGAGAGACTGAGTTAGTACACACTTCTTTTGGTTTTTATGTCGATGCCGGTTCCAAGAAGAAACTTTCCAGTCGTGACGGAGCTTCAAATGTGCATCGTTTGCTTGGGCAAACTGTGGCGCATTTTGAGGCTAAGCTGCTTGAGTCTGGTGAAATCCCGGCAGCAGAGGCGCGCGAAAGTGGTCGTCAGCTAGGGGTGGGATCGATCATTATAAATGACGTAAAGAAGACTAGAAAATCTAGTGTTGAGGTATTTGCCGACCTAAATAAGGCTGTCGAGGAGTTTGAAAAATCTGGCGGCGCCTATTTAATGTATTCGGCCTGCCGAGCACGTAGCATCTTGCGTAAGTATGGTGGCGAGCTGCCCAAGCCAAGTTCCTTGTCGGCGGCTGAGCTTTTACCGGTTGAGGCCGAGCTGGTAAAAAAACTAATGGAGTTTCCGAATCGTGTGCGTGCAGCTGCTGAGCAAGACGAGCCTTCATTGATGGTGAGTCTGCTTATTGAGATCTGTATATTGTACAATACCTATTACAATGCGGCTCCGGTGATTAAAGGTGGAGAAGTGCATTTGCATCGTGTGGCACTAACCGCAGCTGTAGCTCAAGTAATCGAAAACGGATTGCAGATTTGTCATATCACATGTCCGCCACGGATTTAGCTCGGGGCTTACGATTCGCCATCCCTAGCTATTTGATTACCACCGACACTTCTAGCTGCCCTGTCGCAGTTGGGCTGGGTGATTGATTCCATTTCGTATGTGTTCTAGCGCCTGATCGGGATCAATCCCGGCCTGGAACCAGGGTACGGCTTGGAATGGATTAAAGCCCCTTGCAAGCCAATATGGGGCAACTTGTGAAGGAATACCCAGAGCACGCCAGTCTGCTGCTGACTGGGCAGATTGGAATCCGCACTTCATCCAGCTGGCGGCCTCTTCGGGCCCCATGTAGTAGGCACGCCAGTAGCCGGCTTGGGACGGGGAAAACCCATAATCTTGCCACTGCTTACCTTCTTGCGCAGGGATGCCCAAACCAGCGTAGGAAATCCCCCCTTTATAAGGTGAAATCAGTAAATTTATGTCGTGAATTGCTGATAGGAAGATGCTCGGCAGGTGTAGACACAAGCTTTGTAGGTATCCAAAAAATTGCGGGTTCACCTGTGATGGTGGTTTGTAGGCAGTTACAAGCTCATTAGCGCGCGCGACGTCTTGCTGTGCCGGAAGGGCTAGTGGATTAAAGCGTTCAAGGATATCGATTAGCTTCATCAAGGACCCAAGCTCTAAAAATCCTTTAATGTAGTGCTCCCGTGAATATGCAAATCGCCCATAGGCAGCGATAAGCAATTTTACATTTTCAGGCTTCGACGGAGTTTGATTGTCACCCAAGATTGCTGCGCACTGTTGAGATAAGGCTGTAAGATCCGGTCTTAAGTTCTCAAGTAGCTCGAGCGCATTTTGGGCCTCAAATGACTCGGGGCTGTTGGCCGCGGATGAAAACAGCAGGGCCCCGCCAAATAGTTGGCTTTTCCAGCGTGTAACCTTGTCTAGGACGCGTTGGGAGCGCTCAATCTCTTCAATCGGCAGCGATTGAAAACATAATTGATCCAAAATATTGTAGAAAGTGAAACGGCCTTGAAAGGCAGCGTTAATGAAGTTCAACATTGAATGTGTGAATTCAATGTCCTTTTGTAGCCGTTGATCCATGTAAGTTCCTCTCTTTTTAGCGTAAAGGGAGAGTGTTTGTAGTGTCAACCGGCAGGTAGATGAGAGTCCTAACCCCTTATCCTTCCTTCTTTTCTCGGCGGCGGCTGTCACACTCGCGCGCCAGTCGTGTGCTCGTACTCTCCGTTATCTGCTTTCTGGCGGCGATGTGCTTTAGCCATTTACACCAGGGAAGCCTTCAAATTGATTCGGTACGTTACGCACATATAGCCAATTTGCTGCTTGGCGGCGATAGCTGGTTTAGTTTGTACGATGAGTTTAAAGATGCTCCCTATGGCAATAAGCCACCCCTGTTGTTCTGGGTTGTAGCTGCATCTTTTAAAACCTTTGGCTTTAGTACATTTAGCGCCAAAGCTCCCGCAGTGCTCTTTGTGTTTCTTGGGCTGTTGTTATTATGGGATTTAGTTTCAAGGCTGAATGGCCCACGAGCAGCTTTCTTCGCATTGCTTTTGTACTGCGGTAACCGCGTTTTCATACGCGCCATAGCTGACTTGAACTTCGAGGGTATGGTGCTGATGGGCGCCGTGATGGCGTTGAGGCCGCTTGTTTTAGCGGCACGAGGCTTTGTCGTGTCCCGCTTTGATGCGGTTATTTATGCTGCTGGAGTCATGCTGCTGCTGCAGTCAAAGCCTCCCTATCTAGCATTTATTATTGTTCCACTTTTGGTGAGCAGCTTTAGGCACCCAGCCATGCTGGAGCGCCTTCCACGTAAGTTGATGCTACCGGCGCTATTTGTTGGAACGATATTAGGCCTAAGTTGGCTGGCATTTTTCTCGCCAGCAGTTCTTACCAAAACTATCGACAATCAGCTGTTTCGACCATTCATCATGGCAGATGGATATTTTAATAACCTACTTAATTGGGCCAGAGTGCTGGCACTGGACTATGCCCCGTTAAGCTGGATCCTACTATTGGTCGCGACTAGAACTAGAGTGCAACGCGGGGCGGATTCTTCGCTTTGGCTTGCTTTGCTGGTGCTAGCAATTCCAGTCGTCCTGCTATCTGAGAGTCAATCGCGCTACTTGAGCTTGCCGGCCTTAGCCGGAAGCGTGCTTGCAGGGGAGGCCCTGGCATACCGCTTGCCGATGCTGCGACTGCGACACTTTGCCTTCTTTAGCTTTAGTTTGTGCCTGATTTGTTTTGGCCTTTTTGTTGGTATTGGCCTGCCTGCCCACAAACAAAATGCGGTGGTAGAGCTTCTTAGGGTAGATCCAGGGCTAATCACCCAGGAAATAAGTATTTGCGTAGATGGACGGGAGATCCCTAATAGCCGTCCAAACAAAAAGCGACTTGGGATGCTGCTTGAGCTTGAGTTTAAGAAAAAATTTACGGTCCTAAGCAGCGTCGAGCTTAGCCAGGAAGCTTACCCACCTGGCTCAACGATGTTGGCCACAAGGACCTGCTTGCAGCACTTAGAGACAGAGAAGGTTAACTTTGTGGTGCTGCGTCAAATACGCGATGCGGCATATGTGAAAATGACCAGCGAGCTCCCAAAGCAATGGCATTTGCCCCTTGAGGAGGCGTTGGACGATCACTAGAGTCTTTCCAGATAAGTCGTTCTACAAGGCTGTTTCATATTGCAAGCGCGATTTTTCTGGCACCTTAATACACAAGGCAACTTCATAGTGCCTTGTGCTGCGTCTGATTCTAAATTCGACTCGATGACTAGCAAATAAATTGGATCAAAGGTCAGTAAGAGGGCGAGTGGAGTTGATTGCTACGCACTTATTAACAATTTACCAACAGGCGAAAATCGCCCTTCACTGTTCTTCGAACCATTTCAGGTAATTATCTTTCACATCGGCCTGTGGATTGTTCTTGGCCTGTTGAAAACCTAGAGTGAAAGCATCAATTAGAAAGTGATTTGAAAATTTGACTTTTATCTCTTACGAATCGTTCCGCGATCTTAGTCAAAGTGCTTCAGAAAGTTTTAGCTGACTTAAAGTTTCTAGTAGACAGCAGGGGCGATAGCACATATACGTTGTACTAGAGACGCTGCGAGACACAACATATAGTGGTTGCAGAGCTCGGTCTACAAGATTAACCAATCTAAACAAACGGTGTTAGTTTTAACTCCGGTGCGGAGAGGTGTAGTCGTGCGCCAGGTGGCAGCTCTCGTTCGTTTTTTGAAAGTGTCTTTGGTTTAACTTTGGGGAGAGTTTGGCAATGGAGTCACAAGCAGGAGTATCGTCAGTAGTAAGTAATGGGGTTAGCAGCAAAGCCAAAGCCACCCGCGAAGTAAGCACTGTCGACGTTTCGCTGTCCAAACAACAAAATGTAGCTCAGGCCGCTCAGCGGATAACTGTCGTTAAGCGTAACGGCATGCTGGTTCCTTTTCGCCGCGATCGAATCGCAACAGCTGTAGAGGCTGCCTTCCGCGCTACTTTGAACCTGCCAATCACTGCCCCGTTGCCGCAGGACGTGTATAGCCATGTGCAATCAGTTACTGAAAGTGTTGTCGCCCAAGTATTAAAAGATGCCGGCAAAGTGGCATGTCCAACCGTTGAAGGCATCCAGGATGTTGTAGAGGCCAAGTTAATGGAGGGTGGCCACCATGAGGTAGTTCGTAATTACATCGTGTATCGCGAAGATCGTAAGCAGCTGCGAGAAGATTCTCCGCGCAATCTTAGAATTACCCGTCGAGACGGACAGAGCGAGGTGCGCTTCAACCCAATGAAGATCGCCGCTGCTATTGAGCGAGCCTTTCGCGCTTCTCTGCGTATCGAAGGCGGAACTCCTCAAGATGTGATTGACGCAGTAAATCTTTTGACCAATAAAGTGGTGCAGCGCGCCATGCAGCTGGCAAAAGACGGCACCAATTTGCACATTGAGCTAATTCAGGATGAAGTTGAGCGTCAAATGATGGCCGAGGGCTTCTATCAGGTGGCCAAGGACTTCATCATCTACCGTGCACATCGAGCCGAGGTGCGTCGACAAGAGGCAGTTGAAAAAGGAATTCCGCTTACAGAAGTGGTTGAGGCATCGGCCGATGCTGGTGAGCCAGGTAAACAGTTTACCGTAACTTTGAAGGACGGTAGCGCATTTACTTTAACCGAGCGCGATTTGCGTCGTCGTATTCAATTTGCTTGTCGTGGCTATGATTCTTTGGTTTCGAGCGAGGAAATTCTGCAGGAGTCCCTTAAGAATTTCTACGAAAACATTCGTGCCGATGAAATCGATCAGTCTAACATCATGGCTGCGCGCGCTAAGATTGAAAAGGAGCCCGCGTATAGCTTTGTAGCTGCGCGTTTACTCCTTGACGTAATCTATCGCGAGACCATGGGCGTTGAAGCCAATGACGCCAAGCTTGAGCAGCGTCACCGCGACTATCTGCGACAATACTTAAAGAAAGCAATTGAGGTGAAGCGGGTAGACCCGCGATTGATGGACTTCAATCTAGACAAACTGGCGCAGGCGCTTAAGCTTGATCGCGATAACCAATTCACACTGCTTGGCCTCCAAACTTTGTACGATCGTTATTTGATCCACAACGGCGGTCGCCGGCTAGAGACGCCACAGATCTTTTGGATGCGTGTAGCTATGGGCTTAGCCTTGAATGAAGGTGAGCAAGCTACGGATCGAGCGATTGAGTTCTACAATCTACTGTCGAGCTTTTTCTTCACGTCCAGCACCCCAACCTTGTTTAACTCCGGCACGCTGCATCCTCAAATGAGTTCGTGCTACCTCACAACCATTGAGGATGATTTGCAGCATATCTTTAAGTGCATTGCTGACGATGCGCAGCTTTCAAAGTGGGCTGGCGGTCTAGGAAATGACTGGACGAATGTTCGCGCCTGTGGCGCCCTAATCAAAGGCACCAACGGACCAAGCCAGGGCGTTATCCCGTTCCTCAAGGTTGCCAATGATACAGCTGTTGCGGTTAACCAAGGCAGCAAGCGCAAAGGGGCTATGTGCGCCTATTTAGAGACATGGCATCTTGATATCGAGGACTTCCTCGAGCTTCGCAAAAACACAGGCGATGAGCGTCGCCGTACGCATGACATGAATACAGCCAATTGGATTCCGGACTTGTTCATGAAGCGTGTTGCCGCTAATGGTAGCTGGACTTTGTTCAGCCCCAATGATGCACCAGATCTTCACGACCTATATGGCAAGGCCTTCGAGAAGCGCTACCAAGAGTACGAGAAGATGACCGAGAATGGTCAAATCAAGCTCTTCAAGCGCATCGAGGCCGTGGCTTTGTGGAGAAAGATGTTGTCCTATTTGTACGAGACCGGTCATCCGTGGATTACCTTCAAGGATCCGTCGAACTTGCGTTCGCCTCAGGATCATGTTGGCGTTGTCCACAGCTCAAACCTGTGCACTGAGATCCTGTTAAATACCTCAGCTCAAGAGACGGCAGTATGTAACTTGGGCTCAATCAACCTTCTCAAGCACGTTAGTGAGGACGCCGGGTCCCGTGCACATCTAGATGAAAAGCGTCTTGCCGCAACAGTGCGGACAGCGGTTCGTATGCTCGATAACGTTATCGACATCAACTTCTATCCAACACAAGAGGCGCGTAATGCTAACCTGAGACATCGGCCGATTGGTCTTGGCATCATGGGATTCCAAGATAGCCTCTACAAGATTGGTATTAGCTATGCCAGTCAGGAGGCCGTGCAGTTTGCTGATGAGAGTATGGAGATGATCTCTTACTACGCAATTTTGGCATCCACCGAACTTGCCAAGGAAAGAGGCGCATACTCAACCTTTAAGGGATCAAAGTGGGACCGCGGCATGCTCCCGATTGATACCCTGAAGGTTCTCATTGAAGAGCGCGGCGGAGACTTCGTTGATGTCGATATGAGCGCCAAGATGGATTGGAAGCCGGTGCGCGAGGCGATTAAAAAGTATGGCATGCGTAACAGCAACACCATGGCAATTGCGCCGACGGCCACCATTTCCAATATCACTGGGGTGGCGCAGTCGATTGAGCCTGCCTACAAGCACTTGTATGCCAAGTCAAACCTGTCAGGAGAGTTCACAGTGCAAAGTGTGTTCTTGGTGGACAAGCTAAAATCCCTCGGCCTCTGGGATGAGGATATGATCGATGACTTGAAGTATTTTGATGGTTCGATCATAGAAATTGATCGCGTCCCCTCAGATGTAAAGAGACTCTTCCTAACTGCTTTCGAGATTGAGCCAGAATGGCTAATTGAGTGTGGAAGCCGCCGTCAGAAGTGGATCGACATGGGCCAGTCTCTCAATCTCTATATTGCTGAGCCAAGCGGAAAGAAGCTCAATGACATGTACATGTTGGCATGGCGAAAGGGACTCAAGACTACCTACTATCTGCGTTCGCTAGGAGCTACCCAAATTGAGAAGTCCACTACGGACATCAATAAGCGCGGCCTTCAGCCACGTTGGATGAAGAACAAATCTGCCTCTGCCAACATTAAGGTTGAGCGTGGTGCCGAGGCTGCTCCAAGTACTGAGGCCGCTGCTAAGCCAGCCATGCCAAAGGCGATGTGCAGCTTAGATGGCGATTGTGAAAGCTGCCAATAGGGCGGAGCGGGTTAGTTTGCACCTGCTGCCAGATTTCGAGATTTGGCAGCAGGTATGTTAGCGCACTAGATAATAAGCGACTTTATATAAGCGAGGTAATGTCATGTTGAATTTTGATGATGATAACAGCTCTTCTTCAAATGCTGGATCGAATGAGGAAGCAGGCCGTATCGCGGATGGAGAGAAGAAACGTTTTAAGAGTAGCGCCAAGCGCCTAATTAATTGCAATGCAGTTGATGTCAATCAGCTTATGCCGCTCAAGTATAAGTGGGCCTGGGAGCACTATCTTAATGGTTGCGCCAACAATTGGCTGCCAACAGAAGTTCCTATGGCCAAGGATATTGAGCTTTGGAAGGCTGACAAGCTTACTGCCGATGAGCGCCGCGTGATTATGCGCAATCTCGGATTTTTCAGTACAGCTGAGAGTTTGGTCGGAAACAATATTATTCTGGCAATTTTTAGGCATGTGACAAACCCTGAGTGTCGCCAGTATTTGTTGCGTCAGGCTTTCGAGGAAGCCGTGCACACTCATACCTTCCACTACATCGTTGAGTCTCTCTCGCTTGACCAAGGCGAGGTATTCAACATGTACAACGAGATCAATACAATCCACAGCAAGGATAAGTTTGAGATGCAGTTAACGGCGGATGTATTAAAGCCGGGCTTCTCTACTGATACTCCTGAGGGGGCGCAGAAGTTCCTCGAGAATTTGATCGGCTACTATATTATCATGGAAGGTATTTTCTTCTATAGCGGCTTTGTAATGATTCTGTCTTTCCATCGTCAGAACAAGATGACGGGAATTGGCGAGCAGTTCCAATACATCCTGCGCGACGAGACCATCCATCTTAATTTCGGCATAGACCTAATTAACGGAATTAAGGAGGAGAATCCCCATCTTTGGACGCCGGAATTCCAGGCCCATATTGTGGATCTGATTAAGCAGGCAGTGGAGCTTGAGTTCCAATATGCAGCGGATTGCTTGCCGCGAGGAATTTTGGGTCTTAGCTCGCCGATGTTCCGTGAGTACGTACAGTACATTGCCGATCGACGAATGGAGCGCATCGGCTTAAAGACGCTTTACGGCTCAAAGAATCCTTTCCCATGGATGAGCGAAACGATCGATCTAGGCAAGGAAAAGAATTTCTTTGAGACACGTGTTACTGAGTATCAGACTGCAGCCTCGTTGCAGTGGTAGCATGTGAAAGATTTAAGGAAGGAATACCGCCTTAAAGCCCTAAATGATGATGGGTTGCCGGCGGATCCTTTCACTCAGTTCGGCATTTGGTTCGACGAGGCAGTTAAGGCCGCTCTGATCGAACCAAATGCCATGATGCTGGCTACAGCAGATGCCAGCGCTGTGCCAAGTCTAAGAGCGGTTCTGCTCAAGTCTTGGTCAAACGCCGGGTTTGTCTTTTTCACCAACTATAACAGCCGTAAAGGCCGCGATCTCGCAGCTAACCCGAGAGCCGCGCTGCTATTTTATTGGAACGAACTTGAGCGCCAAGTGCGCATCGAAGGCCAAGTAAGTCGAACTAGCAGAGATGTTTCTAAAGAGTACTTTTCCGCTAGGCCACGTGAAGCGCAACTTGCTGCGCTTGCTTCAGCGCAAAGTTCTCCGATTGCAAGTCGTTCAGAGCTAGAGGCTAAGTATTCAAAGGCCAAGTTAGATTGTGAAGGGCAGCCGATAGATTGCCCCGCGCATTGGGGTGGTTACATTGTAAGGCCGCAGCGTTTTGAGTTTTGGCAGGGTCGCGAAAGTCGCCTGCATGACAGAATTGAATTCTTGGCGGTTGGTGATCGGTGGAATTATAGACGGCTAAGTCCTTAATTGCTGGGGATTGCGTACTAATCCGCACTAATTTATTGCTAGCGCCCAGACCGCGCGGTTTTAGCTAATAAGCGATATGGCAGCTTTTGGAGAATAAATGCTGATAAATCTAAGCTATCCAACAGATTGAGTCGACCAATAAGGAGTCCTGGGGGAGGAGTAGAGGCTCGGCAAGTTAGTGCCCGTCTAGTAGCCTAATAGCTGTCTTCCTCATCCAGGTCAGGATGAATTGGGGGAGGACAATCTAAGATGAAGTTGTTTCCACGTGTATTAACTGTTGCCGCTACAGCGCTAATTTATTCAGCCCTACCAGTGCAAGCTGAAGACAAGAGCTGGTCAGTTGGCGCGAGTGTAAGCTTTTTCTCAGACTACATGTTTCGCGGTTTTAACCTCTACGATGGCGCCGCGATTCAGCCCTCGCTTTTATTCTCATACGACACCGGGTACGGCACGCTTAGCTATTCCCCCTGGTCACACATTTCTGCTGAGGGCGACCGGCAAGTGGATAAGTTTTTCGAAATTGATCATACAATTGCATATGAGGCCAGCTGGGATCCTATTACCATAAAGGTTGGGCATGTTTGGTATACTTATCCAGATAACTCTGACGAGTTGCCCGCTTCAGAGGAATTTTTCGCTACAGTGGTATGGGACGATAGCTCTGTCAGCCCATTTAGTCTGGCTCCAACTTTCAGCGCGTACCATGACTATGATCTAGTAGATGGCCAGTATTATGAATTAGGACTTAGCCACGCCTTCGATGTGAGCTCTAGCAATGGCCAAAGTTATCCTGTAACCCCATTTGCTGCATTTGGGTTTGCATCAAATTCTGAAGCGATTTACGAGCACAACGGCCTTGTGCAGATCACTACCGGAGTATCCAGCAGTTTAAAGTTGGGAGATATAGATGTTACTCCAAGTTTGAACTACACGTTTGGATTAGATGATAATACCGTTAACGAATTTTGGTTCGGAATGTCGCTCAGCTATTCCTTGTGAACACTAATGCGGTCAGCCATTCCGCTACCGCCACTCATTGAGCGAGCGACTCTGCGAACAGTCTTTTTGGAGCTATTCTCGGTTTGCTCCTTGCCATCTAGCTTGGGCATGGCGCGCGCTGTTTCATCTGTGTTTTGGATAGTCTTAGCCTTTTCGATTGCAATAATGTCTGCCCGACCGCTGCCACCACTTAGCGAGCGAGTCACGTTACGGCTATCTGCAAACGCGGGCGCGGTGAGCATGGCTGATAAAAGACAAGCTGTGAAAAAGGAATTTTGTTTCATAAAAAAATGTTCTCTAAAAGCCAGTGCGACTTAGCGAAAGCGCTATTAACATAGTTATACGCCTTGAAGGGAAAGATAGCGCAGCTCTAAGGGCATTTTAAGAAAAATTCGTAGATGGCACGAGCTTTTTGGACATAAAATACTGGATTTGGGGCAATAAGGTTAAGGATCTAAGCACATGGGACTTGCATACTTCCATGCTGATTTTGACGTGTCTCGTCACGCCTTTCAGCAGGCTGCAATTAAGTCAGGTTTTGCCCTGACCGAAGTTGAGGTGTCTCAGCAAGCTGGGCAAGCGCTCACTGTTTGCTTTGCTGAAGCTGGGGATCCCTCGTCCGATCGCGCCATAGTTCACATAAGCGGTACGCACGGGGTTGAGGGCTTTGTGGGATCGGCGATTCAACTTGCTGTGCTAGATAAGCTGGCTTCTAAGGGTAGCTCTGCGCGTCGCATCTTCGTGCATGCGCTTAATCCTTGGGGCATGAAGAATCTGCGTAAAGCTAATGCAGAAAATGTTGATCTAAATAGAAACTTCATATTCTCGCCGCAGAAATTTGCAGGTGCTCCAGAGGCATATAAAAAGTTAAATTCCTTCCTTAACCCCAAGGGCTCTGGTTGCTGTGAGTTTTTTCTAGCAAGAGCGCTTGCCCTTATAGCCTGGCACGGTATGCCAGCCATGCGTCAAGCAGTGGCTGGTGGCCAGTATGAATTTGAGGAGGGCATCTTTTTCGGTGGTAGGCAGCTGGCTGCCGAGTCGCGCGCCATAATTGCCTTTTTGCAGGAGAAACTTAAGCGAGCTCGTTTGGTCGGGGCCATTGATGTGCATTCCGGGCTTGGTCAGTACGGTGATGATACTTTGCTAGTCGATGCTGCAAGTAATGCTGCAGATGTAGAAGTACTGCGGGAACGCTTTAAGGATCGTGTATCGCTTTCTTTGCCCGAGTCATCCGTGGCCTACGTTACAAGCGGTGGGCTTACGGAGGGGCTTCCTAAAATCCTGGATAGGGCGCGTGTGTTAGCGTTTGTTCAAGAATTTGGAACTTATTCTGCCTTAAAGGTGCTTCAGGCCATGCGCGATGAAAATCGCTGGCATCATCGAGCCCGTAGGGCAGGGCAGCAGTTGGCGCTTAGGCATTCAAGTAAGGCCCAGTTGCTAGAGGTATTTTGTCCCGCTGATCAGGAGTGGCGCCAAAAAGTTGTAGAGCGCGGCTGCTCTGCTTACATGGGGCTAGAAGGACTTATTCAAGGAGTTAAGCTATGAAACTATGGCTTAGAGTTTTGGTGCTATGGTTGTGTCTTAGTGCCAGTGTGGTGTGGGCAGAGGATAGTAT
Organism: Oligoflexia bacterium; assembly: GCA_019694465.1. Taxonomy (GTDB): domain Bacteria; phylum Bdellovibrionota_C; class UBA2361; order UBA2361; family JAFLCA01; genus JAIBBV01. The sequence continues at coordinate 51,350 of JAIBBV010000011.1, read as the reverse complement.
TAGCTTAGGAGCAGTTGCGAGTTTAACCGGTCCGGCTGCTGAACAGGGGAAAAATTGGCTTGATGGGGCTAGGCTGGCTGTCGAAGAGGCGCAAGCCAAGGGTCAAAAAATCCAGCTATTTGTTGAAGATGATGGAACAAGCGCGGCTCAAGCTAGTTCTGCCTATACAAAACTTGTTGAAGTCAATCATATACAGGGAGCGATCGTGGGTACCTGGGATTTTACTGCTGAGGCAGTTTTCCCACTAGCGAAGCGCTACAAGATCCTAACTATTACACCGACAAATCCTGTCGAGATATTTAGCGATGAGGCGCTTGCTAATCGTTATGTCTTCACTAACGGACTTTCGATTGCTGCAACCCGTGCTGCATTCGAGGAATTTCTTGATCAGCACAAGGTAGGCTCAATTGGACTAATAGTTCCGAATGTTCCCTTCGGTCTTCTGCACGCCAATATGATTGAGGCAACCGCCAAGCAGCGAGGAATCAGGATTACTTCTCATCGACAGTTTGATTACGGTGGTTACCTAGATACCTTGCGCGCGGCAGCGCTACGCTTTAGCAGAGAAAGGCCAGATCTAGTTTTTTGCCTAACCGACTATGGCGCCTTAAATTCATTTGCAGCTGAGCTACAGAAGTTTGCTTTTTATCCGCTGCTTATGACAACTCAGCACCTGGATGAAGCTGTTAAGCTAGCCAAGGATCCCAAACGCTTTGCGCGTGCCTACGGACTATACCCACGGCCAGCAAATGGTGATTTTAAGGACAAGTTTGTCAAACGTTATGGCTATCTACCCAAGGTATACGCGGCCGAGGGATATGATGCAGTTGGCTTTTTAGCAGCAGCGATTAGTCAATCAGCCGATCTAAGCCATCCCGGGTTTGTTTACGAAGGGATTTCCGGGCGTCTAGAAGTTAGTGGCAAATCTCCCAGCTTACTTCGCGAAAAGGCGGTAGTTTTGCAGTTTAAGAATTAATGTCAGGCATATGACCTCTTCGTGGTTAGTTAAAAAGGCAGAGCAGCGCATCTCTAAGTTCAACGGTTTTGGAATCTTTGCAAATTCTGAGATACATCCCAGCGAAGTTATCGCGGTTTGGGCAGGCTCAATCTTTGATATGCAGAAGTTGGCTGATTTGCCACCGCAGCGTCGGGCAAACTGCGTGCAGATAGGACTAGATAGCTATTTGGTGCCGGACGCTCTAAGTGCCGCTGATTATGTAAACCATAGTTGTTCGCCAAACGCTGGTATTTTAGGCGACCGTACGCTTGTTGCCATGTGGAGAATCTCTCCAGGGCAGGAGATATGCTACGACTATGCAATGACGGATACCTCGAACTATGACGAGTTTTCTTGTCGCTGCGGGAGCTCAGAGTGCCGAAAGCATGTGACTGGGCTGGATTGGAAGCGGAGTGAGCTGCGCAGCCGCTATCAAGGATATTTTTCGGATTATATTAAGCAAATGATCGCGTTGGAATCAAAGCCCAAGGGCTTAACCAAATGAGGCAGACCATTTGTGGTATTGAAGTTGATTTATAGATCCATGGTTAACTCATGCTGCGTAGAAGTGTTAGAGCCAGCGCTGGCTGTTGATTGATCTGTGCCAGAAGCCCCGTTCCAACTTGTTGCAAAATTAATAGACGTGTCAGCTCAGCCATTTCGGCAGCTACATCAACGTCCATTATGCGACTTTCAGCAGCAGCAAGGTTCTCTCTTAATGTAGTCAGGTTATTTATGGCAACCTCTAGGCGAGATTCAGTAGCACCAAGTTGTCCGCGTGAAACGCTGACGCTGTCGATCGCTCCTGTTACAGCGTCAAGGGCGAACAGGGCAGCTGAGCGCGCCATGAGACTAGAATTGGCAGTAATAGAGTACGTAAGAGTGGAACTGCCGGTGCCAGCTAATCCCAGAGCGGCTAGCGTGGCATCTACCCTAGGTAAAGCGATGCTGGAATTCGCGCCACCATTTAACCCCAGTTGAATATCGGAATTCGATGAGCCGTCTAGCAGCTGAGATCCATTAAAAGCTACGGTTCTGCTAACGCGCTCAATTTCCGAAGCCAGAGCGGAAAATTCTAACTGTAGTGCGGTGCGTTGATTTAAATTGTATGCGCCATTAGCAGACTGCTGAGCTAATTCTGCCATGCGCGTTAAAATATTAGTAATTTCAGATAGCGCACCATCTGCAATTTGCACAGCTGAAATGCCGTCATTGGCGTTTCTTATCGCTACCGACGCTACGCGTTGTTGAGCATTTAATTGAGTGGCAATGGCAAGGCCAGCAGGATCGTCACTTGGGCGGTTGATGCGCTTACCCGAAGCTAGGCGTTCAAAAATTTGAGCGATACGGTCTCCATTGTAGTTTAGGAGTCGCTGCGCTCTAATCGCACTTAAATTTAGCCCTAAAGAGATCGCCATGCTAGTACAACATCAAGGGCCGCTGCAGTAAGAGGTCCTTTAATAGTGAAGAATCGGCACCTATTGCAAATGCTAAAGAAAAATAACTTTAGCGAAAAAATGTGAAATATAATTAATAGGTAGCAGTAACAGGAGCTATTAAGAGTAGGGGTTGCTTCGTTGACAGGCACGTAGTGCATGTCGCCCGGCCATGACGGAAGCTGCGAGATTGGCTGTGACTTTGAAGTTTGAAGAGATGCTGACTACGACGAAAGTTTTATAAAAATCCTTTCTTCTTTCTTGTAAAAGAAAAAACATCGGCTTCCCCAGGGACATTGGCGCGCGTGTCGCCAAGCCGAAGTGGGGGGGGGGGGAAGTGAAAAACTATCCCTGGGGAAGCACGATGAAAAAAGCGATGTGCCTGTACGCCGTGAAGCCGGCGTTTGGTTATTGTTTGCACAAGCTTTTTATCTGACCCGGGGGCGGGTCGTCATAAGCTCGGCGCGGGGTCGATTGCATTTCAGGAGAGAGCATGAGCCGCGTGTCGTCGCTATGCTCTTGACCCCGCGCCGCGTTGATAGGAGCGGCTTGGCACACGGAGGGTACGGGAACTTCTCGGCTTTTACGCCGATCGGCAATGAAGGTCGACGCTTGAGGGAAAAGATGCGTCGACAGTGCACCAAGCCGCTTTAATCGTGAATTCCAGGGACTCCTAGCGGAGAGCCTGGATGCTGAACAAAACGCGAAGATGCTTCAATCACGTTTTATTCAACATCCAGGACCAAAGCTTCAGCATTGTCCAAAAAAATGGCAACACTAAGGCTAATTTCCATCAAGAAGAAAAACCAAATAGAAAACTTTCATCGTAGTCATCTGAAGCTAGTGCTACAAAAGACTAGCCCACTTGAGACCCAGGTTCGAATTGTCACCAAAGCGAGCCAGTATAGGCGGCTACTTCGCGCACATAATTCAAATGACTACGACGGAACTCCATCTACACATACCAAATTGTGAGCGTGTGCCACGTAGACATGTGGTCATTAGAGGCACGCATTGGAGTGGGATGAGTTAATAGCTAGTAGCAAAACTCAATGATTTAAGCGCTTCCACTGCCGTTAGAGCAGCAAGCCTAATTTGCTACCAGCTTTACTGTATCTTGATGACGATGAGGCTTACCCTAACAACCAACTAGTCGTTTGGCGGAATCATAGCAAGCGGAGAGTACATCGATTGGACATTCCACCTACTAAACCCCATTAGCCGAATGGCAAACCCATCGTAGCCAAGACACATAGCAATCCCACCTATAAAAAGTGGTCAACTTCGGACATTTTTAGTGGGGATTGCTCAAGACACCACCACACACCTAATGAGGTGCATTATCCAGGTATCTAAGACTTAGTCAAATTTTAACTGCGTTGCGCAGAAACTCTGCGATATTACTTGCTAGAGCCTCAGCGCGGGCTCTGCTTTCAGCGCCGCAGGCTTCTTCAGAAAGCAGCTGGTTAACCGAGTCGCTTAGCTCCTGTGCCGCCTGGATCCTGGCACTTTCATCTTGCCCTTGAAATTGGGGAATATGCTGATTGATTGAGTCGCGAAGTTGCTCCAATCCCGATAGGGCCTGGCAATCTGCGAAGGCGCTGAGCGGCGCGCCAAGACAAGCGCTAAGGAGGAAAAGTTTTGCTAATATTCGCTTGGTCATAAACAGCCCTTACACCCCCTTATCTGCGATTTGTGATGATGTGCTTCCTGCAATGCTTGCTAAGCTGAGCTGAATGCGAAATTTTCCTAGAACTGGTTTCATAAATACCTTAATGAAACCAGTTCTAGGCCGGGCTGGCCCGACCATAGAGTGCAAGGAAATGCCTTGTAAATTCTTCTCTTAGCTCGTTACGGGAGCTCACGCTACTACGCCACCCGCGTATCGCTTTTGCTTATGATGGCCTCTAGCGGAATAAAAATCTTAGGCTTGGCGCATAAGAAATTTTTGGAGACCGTGAAGTTGCGCTAGGCGTTCGGCGCGTTGCGCAAAGTCACTTGCTTCTTGATGCCTATTGGTTAGCTTGGCTATTCGAGCTGCACATTTAAGCGCTGGGACAACATAGTCTGCATAGCCAGCTTGGTCGGCGAGTGGCAATCCCTCGCGGATAACCTTCCAGGCTATATCTGCGAGCGCCAGCGCATGTCCTGGATTCGTAAGTGAACGCTCGGCAAGAGAGGTCAGTACTTCTGCATCCGCAAGCCGGCGGATTGCGCGCCCAAGCAGTGAGGGAGCTTCGGGTTTGGCCTTACGCAGCTGGACTGTAGCAGCTAGGAATGCCCCCTCTTGGCTCATTCTACAAGCTAGCAACGCTGCGGTGTAAAGCGCTTGCGACTCTGGCAAAGGCGACTGTCCCATTTCAGCGAATATTTGCAACGCTTCACTATTAAGCTGAGTAGCACGTTCATCCTGCTGCGCAAAAAGAAGCGCTTCTGCCAAGCGGCTACGAGCCAGGGCTCGTTGGAACGGGGCTCCAGCTTGGTCCGCGTGAGCTACAGCGGCTTCTCCAGCTCGTATGGCGCGGTATAGATCACCTTGGGCAGCATACATATCGCACAATCCGCAAAGTCCCTGAGCAAATTCGGGGCGGGCAGACAATCCGCTGCTTTGAATTAAAGTGTGCGCACTCTCAAATGCATTAATTGAGTCTTGAATGCGCCCTAAATTTCTAAATCTTATTCCACCTTCAACAAATAGAAGTGCTTGTTTTTCAGGGCCTAACTTAAGAAAGTCAGGACCAAAAAAGTGAGACATTGCCACAAGCTCTAGGCCATGTAGGCCGTAGGTGCGAGTGCCGGGAAAATGCTGTGATGATGGGGCTGATTTATTCCAAGCTAAATCCAACGCATGAAATGCGCTGTCTAAATCACCAGCCATGCAGAAATAGCGGACAGCTTGGTATAGTTGGCTAAACCTGTCTGTTGAAAATGGAGCACTCTCAGCTCTTGCAAGTTCGTTTCCAAGCACCATGCAGCCTGCCTTATAGGCGACAGGATCTTCCTTTTGGAGCGCCGGGCCGAAGTATTCACGCACAAGTGCGTGGCCATCAATTATATCAGGATGCTTGCTATGGGCTGGATACAATAGCCCTAAGCTTCGCGCAGTAGTAAGAAGGTCATTCCAATCTTGTTCCGGGAGAGCGCTTAGGCGCGCACCCGCAACATCTTGATTAGTGCGCAATGTGGCTAGGCGACTTTCATGCACCGGTCGGTCGAATAGCCCTAATAGACCAGCTAGACGCACTAAAGTAGAACATTCAGGCTTTGAGGAGAGAAAAGCGAAGACATGAAAAGCATGTGCTCCCACATTGCCTGCCTCGATTTGCTGAGTAACCCTTGGATCCCGTGGAAAGTTTGAAAAATCCTGTACTAGCTTAGCGTAGTCTCCCGAGTAGAACTGCGAGGCGATATTGCGCAACAATAGCAGGGAATATGCATGAGAGCCCACACGATCTGCGAGTTCAAGCAGTAGTGCTGGTTCAGTAATTGCTGTTTGTGCCTTTAGTAGAGCAATGGATGCTGCTGGCGACAGGCAGTCCAGGTTAAAGCTAGCTGCACGCTTTTCCCCCTCGAAGCAGGCAAGATCTGTTACAGCAAGCCTTGTTGTGATGAGTAGTTTACTCGAGGAGTTTGGCGACTCAGCTATTAAACGTAAAAATGTAGCCAGGCCGTTGTCTTTAACTCTACCTAAAAGCAGCGGATCGCTATATTGCAGTGGCTCGAGACCATCAAGACACACCAGTATGCGCCGCGATGCTAATGTGTTTGCAAGCAAATGAGCTCTGGCGGCCGGGGGCAATTGCTCAAAGCCAGTTACTCCCAGGGAGTCCAGTGCCGCTTCAAAAAACGAATCGCAGGAGACAACGCGCTCAGAAGAGCCTTGACTATAAAAGGACCAATACAAAACGTTATCAAATTTGCATTGGTCTTTTAGGAAAGTTTCATCCCCGATACAGGAACGCAAAACATCGGATTTTCCAACTCCACCTGGTGCAACGATTGTTGCTACTGTGAAACCGGAGTCAGGGAGCAGAGAGCCTCTAAGCCGTTCAACTTCTTGCTCTCGGCCTACAGGCTGCGGGCGAGTAAAATCGGGGACATCAGGACCGCGATAGAAGGATGGTACTTGGTTTGGCATTTGTAGCTACAAAAAAACAGCGTCCCCAGCGACAAGCTAGCGACCTCATTAAGGAAAATTTGCCCAGACCATAGCCCGCATCCAGTTTAGCGAGCTTCTAGACGCTACTCAAATCCTGACCGCGTCGGGCTTTCCACTGATCGCATCAAATTATCTATGGCCGCGTTCAAGGGGGCGTGGCTAATGAGCTAAGTATTGGAAAAGTTTAGCAAAAACTGGAAAGGCTTTGAACGCTCTTAGATTCATAAGAGGCGCCTTCGTCTCGCTCGCCATCGCAGCGACGGGTCTACCTGCGCACGCGCAGGTGCTGATTGATAGTTTTGAAGGGGATTCAAAGGCGATCGATAATTTCCCACCTGATGGAAATCCAGCCGTAAATATTTACGCCGGCCCTGGCCCGATTGGTGGCACGCGTTCTTTGCAGGCTTTTCTAACAACTGGCGGCTCCATTACGGCCCGTACTTTCAGCCCAGCCAATTCAGACGCACTCTATGCGCATGACTCATATGCCTTGGCATATGGGCAAACATCCATCATTTGGGACGGGGACGACGACCCAAACAACGATCCTGATCCAGCTGCACCCACAAAGCACAACTGCCAAGGATTGCGCGGAGTCGCTCTTGGGAATGTCGACCTGCAGGATGGATTGCGAGTATTAGTGCAACGTTTTGATTACCCCGGCGGTCAGAACTACGTAGATCTTATATTTACTGTTTGGGATGCTGCCGATCCGAGCTGCGAGCGGCGCGCGCGGGGTGTCATTCGGCTTGAGCGTCCGTATGGTTTTCCGAACCCGGGTCTAGTCGGCCTTCCGTTTAGTAAGTTTCGCCAGCTTGATCCGCGAGGCCTACCCGTAAACTTCGCAAATATTGGGGCCATAAAGCTTACAGTTGATGGAGGGAATTTTGATTCGATCGATGTCACACTGCGAAAAGTTGAAGCGGCCTGTGCTCTAATAAATGGGCAAGGTGTGGCGGTTTGTCCTACTCCCACACCAACTGTTACTCCTACACCTACTGTCACTGCTACTACGACAGCAACACCAACGCGTACAGCCACGCCAACAATGACGCCTACAATTACGCGCACCCCGACACCAACTTTTACCGCCAGCGCCAGTCCCACACCAAGTAAAACTCCAACTGCTACTCGCACCCCAGAGCCGACTCGTACCGCGACACCTACGCGCTCACCGACTGTTAGTCCAACTGCCTCAAGCACGCCGACCGATACGCCGACAGCCACAGCATCTGCTACTGGCACGGCTACAAAGACTCCAACACCTACGCGTACAGCCACAGCTACTGTTAGTCCTACAGCGACTGCCACAGAAACTGCTACTGTTTCGCCAACGCCTACAGTAACAGCCACAAAGAGTGCTACCCCGACGCTAAGTCCTACTCCGACACGCAGCCCGACGTCGACACCTACCGCAACTTCGACGCCAACAGATTCTCCAACTGCCACGGCAACAGTTACGCCGACGCCTACCAAGACGCCTTTGCCAACCGCTACGCCGACTATAACTAAGACTCCAACGCCGACAGCCACTGAGAGCCCAACAGCCACCGCTACGTCGACTACTACCCCCACTAGGACCCAAACGCCGACGATAACACCAACAGCTTCTAAAACTCCGACTGGGACAGCTACTCCGCGTCCAACAGCAACGCCCACCGTGACGGCTACAGAAACAGCGACAGTCACGCCAACTATTACGCCGCGGCCGACCAACACAGTTACGGCCTCAGTGACTCCATCTGTCACCAATACGCCTGTTGCCACTGCTAGCGCGACGCGTACGCCCCAAGTTTTTGCTACGCCCGTAGGAACAGCTATTCCCGAGCCGCTTACGCCTCAACCAACTGCGACAGCTATCGCTACAAGCACATCAACTGCAACGGCAACTGGCACTACCACAGCAACAGCTACCTTCACTCCATCGGTGGCGCCGTCTAATACTCCAACGCTTGCACCAAGCGCGACTGCTTCGATTGCACCATCTCCAACTGACACACCTGACCCCTCTGGCACGGTGAGTGCGGGTGGAACGCCGGTGGGCTTTGGCTGCACACAAATTACAACAACGCCGCTGCTTTTTGCGCTTGATGGAGCTTCGCATTCGCTCCGTAATTTAGCGCTGTATGGCAATAAGATGGCCTATAGCTTTGGCCTTATTTCTAAAAAAGATTACCTCTCGACTAAGAAAAAGGTGAGCAAGCAATATGAGACAGCCTGGGGCAGCGTGTGGTCCATTCCAGTTAGTGTTCAAGTAAATTGCGCCAATACAACGGCCTGTACTCCAATCTCGCTAAGTGGATCCTTAAACTCATACACTTCACAAACTGCTGGTCTTTATGCAGCCTGCAAAAAGGTGGCTGCAAAGCTTAAGAACAGAACAACGCTATCAAGTAAGAATTTTGTGAAGGCGAATAAGATAGCCTTCGGCATGACCTCGAAGTCTAAGAAGATTTTCAAAACTTCCAAGAGTAAGCTCGCAGCGCTTCCAAAGAGCACAAGTAAATGCCTTTAGCTTAAAGTTAGGTAACAAAATGACCTAGAATGCCTCGCTCGCAAGATGAGCCAGTTGGCATTTCACAGGGCTTTGTCACGGGCACTAAGTTTTCTCCCACCAATGTCGAATTGGGCGCGCCAGCGCATCCCCTACATGAATTCCATGCGATAAGCCTTCAACGAAGGTTTGGAGAAGGATTGGGTGGTTAAAGTGTCTAAAGAAATGCGCATTTTTGCCTGAACTATCAAGCACTGTTACGCGCATCGGATAATCACGGCGCACAAAAGAACCCTGAACCTGAGCAAGGCAGCGAGGAGAGCCGAAAGTTCCACTGGTTTGGATTTTCCAATGAACCCTTGACTCGTCATCAGTGCAAGTATTGCGGTCAGTCTTTAGTAGCTGTGGTTGGAGGGCATAAAATAGCGCTTGTTGTAAAAGTAAAAGCTCTCGGTTCTTTGGATGGCTAAGAGCGCTAAGCTCTGGGGAAACTACCAAATCATTCCTTGCTATTTGAACCTCAAATCGGGAACTGTTCCCGATGGCATATCCACGCGCGAATCCCTCTATATACAAGCAGGGGGCAGTTCTATTTAGCATGCTACAGTGTGTCAGCACCTGTTCATCAGCAGTAGTTGCTGGCAGGCCTACTAGATAGTGTGGATAGGTGGAGTTACTAAAGCTTCTTAGTCCCCCAAATTGCCTGTCGGCTGGGAGGATTGGCTGCTTTTTCGTCGAGTAGCAGTCTACTTGAATTAAACTTTCCAGCTTCTCTGCTCCCCAGTTACTTCCGATCGCATGTAGATTCAAGTCGACAAATTGCCTGTTAATTGGTGTGAGTGGTCCCGGAGTTTGCAGCGAATAGATGCGCAGAGCATATTTCATGCTGTACTCCTCGCCAGTCACAGTTGTTAGGAGCGCATCCGAGTCTCCACGCTGCTCTCTGCGTGTCGCTTTGCGCGCCCAATCTGTCACAGGATGTAAACTAAGGGGCAAGTCTTTTGACCAAGTTTTAATCGACTCGACTGTAGTTCGGAGCCATGAATTCGGACTATAGATAGCTGGATCGACTGTAACTTCATGTACCCGTCTTTGTTTTTGCGCGCCCACAAAGAGAGTTTCCCGAGCCTGAGGAAGTTCGGAGTTAACAGATGTTTGAATGTTCGAGTCAAAGCCGTTGGGGCCACGCTCGGGTCTTGCAAGTCCTTGCAGCATAAGTTTCTAGCGCTAAGGTTGGATTACTACTCCCCGCCACAGACCGAACGCCAGGCAGCCACCAATTGGAAGCGACCAGCGCGTTTTGATCCTTTATCGTATTATGCCAGTGTTGGCGGATATGACACTCAATCCCAAGTACTTTTTTGACGTGCTTTGCTAGCTGCCCGAAAAAACTGGGAAAAAATCCCGGTAATTTAATAGCGCCTGGCCGTGCCAGCGGTGTTTGGGGGCTGCTCAGGCAATTACTTCACCGGTTACGCTTCAGTTGCAGCACGAGGCAGGCTAGCAGAGTCATTAGGGCCATGGCTGCCCATTCAAAAATGTAGCCGAAGTGGCGCCCAGGCGGGATTATGGTGTCGAATACCGGAAGCGGGTATTTGCCAGGAGCGATATCGTCCTGCGCCAGTTGCATTAGGCCTTCTTTAGGGGCAAGCATGAACATCTCCTCACGACCATCACGCGCATCAAGCATTTTTTGTTCCACTGCCTTAGCGTCTTGAGTCTCCATAATTTCCAAGTAAATTGGCAGTAGTTTATAAGGAAGCTGCTTCTCGATGGCCTGTATATCAACACGCAACCATGCATCAACCCAGGGCAATCCGGGGCCAGATGGAGGGTCCTTGGGTGCCAAGAACTTGGGGCTGGCTCCAGCTTTTATAAGTCCCACAAACGTTGTGTCCTCATGAACTTGGAAAGGTTTGCGCGCCTCTAAGCTTGAGTGCGAAAGGGGGATAAAGCCCCGGTCCACAAGCACGTATGAATTGCTATTTTTGATTCGTAGCGGAGTTAGCGCATGAACTCCCATGGCCGACCCGTAGCTGCGGTTACGAAGTATAACTTCATGCGAAAAATCGTAGCTCCCTTCAGCACGCGCCTTTCTAAATACCAATTCTTCCCAATTTTGCTGAGGCGTGTTGGGCAGTTGCCCCAAATTGATTTCGCTCTGTTCGAGTCGGGAGCGCATCGAAGCAATATATCCCAGTTTCCACTGATGCCGCTCATACTGCCAGTAAGACAGCCGCAAAAAGATTGCGATTAGAAGACCGCCAATAAGGTTAACTTTAGTAGACCAGCGAAATTGCATCGGTCGGCTAGTTCATCATGGGTAGCTCTAAAGCACAAGAATTTCAAGGCCTTGGGCCCGAGCATTTTGGCCATCACTAGCGTAGTCGGTTTGATAAGTTATGGAAATCAGGGTAATCTTTTACCTTCCCGCTGAACTATAAGAGGGTAATACGGTAGAGCGACTCACTTTGCTTTACTTACAGTGCCAACCAGTAAGAGATGACTGGATGTGGCAGCCCTAAGCAGGCGGCAGTTTACTGAAGTGGATTAAGGAATCCCCAGTGTTACACATTTTAGGCGCGGGTGCTGCACATCCGGCTGGAAGTATAAGTAATGAGTTTTTAGTGCGCTGCCAGAGCGCATTTGATGCCTCCTGGTTAGAGCATCAGATAGGTATCAACTCGCGCGCCACTGTGCTGCCACTAGATTATATTCTTGAGAGTGGAAATCTCGACACTTCGCTCTCGTATAAAGTAGCAACTGCAAGCCCAACAGACCTTTCCTTTTCAGCCGCGCAGCAGGCGCTGCAGCGCGCGGGTATCAGTCCAGAACAGGTTGGCCTAGTAATCGGAGCAGGGGAAACCCCTGTTGAGACAACCCCTTCAGAAGGTCAGCGACTGGCTGGGCGTTTTGGTCTAAGAATCCCTGCATTTGATGTTTGCAGTGGCATGGAAAGTCTACCGCTCCATCTGGACCAGCTGCGGCACTGGCGCCCTGAGGCACTGCCTGATTATGTTTTACTTGTGTACTCAAGCTGTCCAACTACGCGTGTTAATTATAAGCAGGGGCGCGAGGGAGCATTGTTCGGTGATGGCGCTGGAGCGCTAGTCATTTCTCCTCGTATCGGAGGTAAGTTGCAAGTTGCCGCTAGTGCAGTCTGGAAGGCGGCTCCCCACCAGCGCATTTTGTCGGTAGATACCTATGCGCACTTGGGCGTTGATTTTGCAGCTATGTTTGAACTTGCTGCCAGCGCAAACTTCCATACTGCAAAATTGGCGCTACAGTCACTGCCAACTCCTACAAAATTAACATTTATTCCCGCGCAGTTATCGGCAAAGTGTGCGCAGCGATTTAAGGAACTAGGGGCAGGATCTTATGGCGCTGTGCATGTGCAGTCAGCCCAAAATGGGTGCTGCTTGGGTGCGTCATTCGCGATTGCACTGTCGGATTTGTGGGATGGCCTTAGCGGCGCAGCTCAGGACTTACTGCTCGTTTCTGCTGGTCTGGGTCACAATAATGCTTGGGTACAACTCAGGGTGGGGGCCTAGCTTATGTTGCACATTCTGGGCATGGGTTGCAGTTTTCCTAGCACCGAAGTCTCCAACAAGTTTTTGGAGGATCTACAGGTTGGTACAAATGCTGAGTGGATTCTGGATAAAATTGGCATAGAAAAGAGACTTTCTTCTTTGCCGATTGAATACATTCGCGACACGCGCAACCAGCAGCCGCGCAAGGCCCGTAGCTTGGCAAGTCATAAGGCGTTTGACCTTGGTGTATTAGCTGCTGAGGATGCTCTTCGGAAAGCTGGTATTGACGCTTCGAAAATTGGAATGTTGGTGTGTAATTGCTGTACTCCGGAGCTCACAGTTCCGACTGAAGGCCAGCGTATTGCTGACCACCTAGGAGTCCCAGGCGTTGCATACGAGGTATTCACAGCTTGTCCGGCATTCGCGCTACATTTGGACTTTCTGAACAATTTTAGCGAAGGCACCTTGCCGGAGTATATTTTGTGCCTCTCTAGCGCTACTTTAACCCACTGTGTGAACTATAACGATCGCTCCGATGGCGCGATTTGGGGGGATGGAGCTGCGGCGTGGGTAATATCGCCTAAGCATAAAGGCAAACTTCGAGTTGTAGAGACCCATTTTACTGCTGATCCAACGAGGAATCAGGCGGTAGTGGTAGATACCTTTGGATTTTTCCACCAAGATGGAAGGGCAGTTAGAGATTTTTCAGTTCGACAAACTGTGCGCTTAGTAAAGCGGCTAGAGGAAAAGTTTAACCTCGACTGGAGCAAAGACATATTTATCGGGCACCAGGCCAATCGCACCATGCTCGAGCAGATTACGACCAATAGAAACATCCCGGCAGAGAACCATTGGCACAACGTGTCCTTTATAGGTAATCAGGCCGGGGCTGGAGCACCGGCAACTTTGGCCATGCATTGGAATAAGATTCGACCTGGTATGCGTATCGTGGTGGCTGTGGTTGGTGCCGGACTTAGCTGGGGTTCAGTGCTGTTAGAGGAATCTGAATCTGGCGTTGCTTAAGGTGAGCTGGTCGTAATAGAACAGCGTCTGAGGTGATCCTAAGGCAACCACTGTCTCTGAGATGGACTGCCTTTGGGTCCAAGATATTGGAAGCTCTGTAGAAGTATTGCTTAAGGTGCTTAACATATGAAACACATCCATCTGCTTGTGGCCTCCGCTTTGATCGCCAGCGCTTTACCAGTAGCGTGGGCAGAGGATGAGGATCCGGCCCGTGGTCGGCTTGCTGATGGGAGAGCTTTTCGTACCGATGCGCAGGGTAACCAGCTGGTCGATTATATCGCTGAACTTGAACTTAGCGTTGAACAGCTTAAGCGTAGGGTGAATGGACTTGAGTTTGAGTTAAGTGAAAAGCAGGCTGTTATTGATCGTTCCTCTGCTGGCAAGGGCGAGGCGAAAGTAGTGGCTGAGCGTGACCTGCTAAAGGGAAAAGAGCTAAAGCCGGAAGCTCCTGTGGCTGGGAGTAACGGCTTCACCAGTCCGATGCCAAAAGACCGCAGCGAGTTAGCCTCAACTGCTCCAGTGTGTCCGGAGCCGCCAAAGTGTCCGCAGGTTAGTTCAACTGATGGGAGCCCCCAGGAAATTGCTTCCTTACGCCAGCTGCTAGAGAAGTCGCGATTCGATACAGATGTAGCGCAGCGTGTGGCGGAGAAGGGTCGCCAAGAGCTTCAGGAAGCTCAGAAGCTATTAAATACACGTGAGACGGAGCATCAAGCTTCGTTGGCTGCAATGCGCACAACGCTTGCAAAACCTGTCTGCCCACAAGTTGATTGTAGCGGTGATGTTAAATCAGTAGCACAGCAGCTTAGCCAGGCTAAAGCTGAGCTCAGTCGAACTCAGCAGTTACTTGCGATTGCGCAGGGTGAGCAGATAAATCAGAACAAAACGCTAAAAGATGTTAGCGCACAGTTAGCGCGGGCTGAAGCTCGCGCTGATAGTAGCGAGGCCCAGCTCGCTGCTATGCGTGGCGAGAGCACGCAGCTCAAACAACAATTAGCTGGCAGTGCATCTCAACTGAATGGTAAGTCCGAGGCGCTGCAAGGGTATGAAAAGCAGATTTCTTTGTTGCAGACAAAGCTTGATGCAGCAGCGGAGCGAGAGACGGCTTTAAGTGCAGAGTTGTCGACGCTTAAATCTCAGAAGCAAGACTCTGCAAAACTGGCTGCTCTCGCTGTTAAGGCTGATCCTGTCCAACAGCCAGGTATCGCGCCTGCTGTGAGCTCAACCACAACAGTGGCTCATAGCGAGGCGAGTACTCCCAAGGCAGCAGCTCAACCCCAGTTTTTTGGAGATCGCTCTAGCGACAATGACGAGCGGGCTTCCTTTTCGTCGGCCAAACTTAGAGCAGTTGACACGTTGCGTGGTGTAATGACGACCGAACTGCATAATCTTCGTGATTTGGTTGCAACACGCGATGCGCTTTTTCAGTCCTTTAATCAAACTGGACGTGCGCTTACGTTCAAACCCAGCGCGCTTATTTCTTCCCGGAATTATAACATGACTTGGATCGCAGACCGCATTAAGAACGCTACCAACGTATACGAGTTGTCTAACTTGTCGCGCGACATTCGTGATATCAAGGCGCGCGTTCAAGATGACATTGAGCTAATTAAGCGCATGAAGCGGGTCGGATAGGGCGGGAAATCTTGCTTTCTGATTTTTGATCCTCGCTAGCCAGACCGGACTGCTGCTTAAATTGCTCCGAGCGCGTAGCGCGAATGCATCCGATTAGTGTCAGTACCATCAAGAACACTTCGCTATCGCCGAAATTATATTCGACGATTCCAGCCGCCTGCCATGCTAAAATGGCGCAACCCAGAGCACGTGAAGTTGCAAGCATAGCCGAAGATGCTGGCGCGCGAGTCGATAAATTCGAAGTAATAAGACTAATAACCCACCATAAGTAGCAACCTAAGCCAAGCCAGCCAGTCTCAACTAAAATATTAAGCAAGTTACTGTGGAAATGTTTTAATTCCGAAGGAATTTCCTCTGAAAAATTACGAAGAGACGCGGAATTCTCAAAACCTAACCCTAATGGGTAGCGAATCGCGAGGTCGTAACCTACGCGCCAGATTGCATTTCTACCGCCAACGATAAAAAAGTGATCCTCGGAGTGTTGTAGTCTACTTCGAACCGGCTCGATGGTCGCAATGATGACTATGACCGTGGCAAGTAAAGGCAAAATCCAGCGGCGACGATAGAACCACAACCAACAAAGTAGTCCAAGGAAAACGCCGAACCAAGGACCGCGCTTCAAGTTGATAAGTAGGGCTGCAGACATGAGCGGCAGCGAGAGGCTCGCAACTAGCTCCTGTAGTGAGCCTCTTTCACGCCACCACATCCAAACCCAGCCTGAGAGTAAAGCTACAAAGGTAAGCACCAAAAATAGCGCTGATTGCCAAGCTTCTGGCGGAGAGTGATGGAATCCGGCAGCCATGGCCGCTAAGAACAGTAGAGCCAGCAGTACGTTTTGGGGGCGCAGAGATGACAAACAACTTGATTTTTGAGTCAAGGAGTTCAGGGCCAGCGCAGCAAAAATTGCCACCGCTAGTTGTCCGGACTCTGTAACTGGGCCAATGAATAGTCTTGGCATCGTAAATGGGAAGGCCCCCTCTACCACAGTGTAGGCCGCTGCAAGGGTCTGTGAAGCGATGAGAGCGGTAAGGGCATGTTGAGTTAAAAGCTTGCCACTTCGCACTAGGTCAAAAAAAGCTAAGGGCGCACCTAAGATTGCCAACAATCCTAATAGCCGACTCAGGCTGCGTAGTGGATCAAAACCAAAGATGGCACTTATGCTAGCCACTGCAACAAAGAATATCAGTGGAGTTGCGACTGCCTTGTCTTGACGCATAAGGTCAAAAAGTTGAGTGCCGCGCGCTAGGACAAAAAGTATCAACAGTGGGATAAGACATGCGTAGGCAAGTGAGAGCTTCAGGGGGAGGAAAGCGCAGGTGCCCAGAGCGAGCATTGGAGCAAAGCGCTTATATATGCCGTCTACAGCTGCGGGCATGGAGCTAGGTTTCCCTTTTTAGAACTATCGCCACTATCTGCATATTTATCGCGAATCACTATTACGCAAACTGGAATTGGGATCGAGAAGTATATAACGATTTTTGCGCTATCAAAGACGCAGAAACCCAGCTCTTAACCGCGAGAAATCAGGCAAAACTTTTTGAGCTTTGACTGAAGCTATATGTCAAAAATCAGTGTGTTTGAGTATACTTACTTTCAATGAAAAGAGACAGCGTATCGGCAGCAGTGCTTATCTTGGCCCTGGTAACAGCCTCGGTTGTGGCTCCGAGTGCTGCGCAGGTTTCTTGGAGGGCCCCAGGCGGGGTTACGCTCAATATCGGCATGACAGATGCAGATGTTTTGAGGGCCTGGGGGCCACCTACTGGCCGAATAGAGCACGAAGTGCGCAGAGAGACAGTGTGGCACTATGGCTCGCGCAAGCTGGTGTTCCGTGAGGGCAAGCTTTTTACTCAAGAGGATGGCGCCTCGGCGGAGCAAGCTGTTTCGGCGCCACAGGTTAGTCAAACGCACCTGCCAAAGCGTGGGGCCTCCGGTAAATTAAAGGAAGTACTTTCTGATATCTCGACGCTTTCTGGCTCTCCAGATTCTGGATCGCCTGCATCTGGGCCTGTGGCTCCGGGATTTGTAATACCCACACCCATTCAGGCTGGGTCTCCTCCAAATTTTCCCCAACCCAATTTTAATATGCTAAACGCAAATCCACCCCCGGGATTTCCGCCTGCTTTCCCTCAGGAAGGCGATTGATAGCCAACCCTGCTTGAGAAACGCACTCTGCAAAGAGTTGATAATTGAGAGCCCTATGCTATCAATAATTAAGAAGTGTTAGCTGATTCGTTCGCGCCAGTGCTCATCGTTGAGTGCGCGAACAGTACTTGCCATCGTTCACACGCACCCCGAGTATGGCGTTGAAAAATGTGTGTGCCTGGCTGGTCTACATATCAATCGGGGTAAGCTGTTGAACGCGGTCAACTTGGTTCGAGTTTTCCTCCGACTCCTCGCCAAACAACTCTTCGTGGTTTAGCGAGCCTTTCGTTTCGCTCTGCGCATTAGCGTCAAATGTTGAGTGCACAATCGCTTTTGTTTGCACTTCAAGCATTTCCTGGGGTGATTTAGGATTAAGGACGTAATCTGCGACGATATCTAGAAATTCGCGCACCGTCTTTTTCAATAATAATGGGAGTTTTTCCATGTCAGCGGCTTGATCGACGTGGATGCGTGCCAGAGTTTCTCCGGAGCGCAGCCCCATTTGAATGGTGCCACTGCCTTTTCTATCGAAAGCCGTAATTACGAGGGAATGGTCACTCTTGTTGGGGGCTAAGCGGTCTGCCAGCACGAGCTCAACCCGTGGCCACCCGTCCCAATCGGAAACATCAACTGAAAAATGGAACCGGTCGCCAAGGGCGATGCGGGAAGTTGAGCTGAGAGCTTTGCGCACCATTGTCATGGCTTCCAGCAAAAGTGTCTGGCGCGTCGCTTGAGCTTTCTTGGATTCAGACTCGCGCGCTTCTTGCTCTTTGAGGCGGCGCTGCATGCGCGAAGCAAAAACTTCAGCAGTGCCACCGAGCGTGTCGTCTTGCTCTGCGGTTTGTCTAGATGCAAGTGGTCGAGGAGGAGGAGTCATAGTCATTGCTGCCTAAACATGTCGTCCGTCGTTGACTGCGTTCGAGTGGCCCTGAGTCTTCCAGCTCGTACGCAGGGGTCGATACTATACGCAGTACGCCACGCGCGACGACCCGATATGCTGCTTAGGGTACTCCGCCGCAGTTTCGAGATCGCTTGGGGCGTTCTGGTATCGCAAGCGACACCTTCACATAATTTGGGTATCGGGTGCTTAAGGCCAACGCCAAACGATTGGGAGCAAAATACTCTTGTGAATCAAGTAAATAGACAGGGTCGAATGGGTCAGGCTAGGGCAAAAACCTCTGGGGATATCAGCAAGTTATGTAGTGACTATCAGGGATACTTGGATTTTGGTCTAGGAAGTTTTCGCAGCTGTCAACGGACAGCGCTGGCTCTGCAAAGGCGTCATTAGCTGGGACCGCCAAAAAGCGCTTAAACAAATAAACGAGACTTCAAACAGGGCAATGCCGGAGCGCTAAACTCCGCTTCTGTTTGAAGTGGCGCTTTGCCTTAAGGCATCTTTGACATCGGAGCTTCTTCCGCTTCGTCCCCAGCGCTTTCGTCCTCAGTGTCTGAGTTTTGGCTGGCAAAGTCGTCAAGTATTTGCTTGGCGAACTTAGCGACTAAAGGCTGTTTGGAAGTTTCTACAAGTTTCTTCGCGTAAGCTTCGACTTCCTCCTCATAGTTCACATGATCGATGGCATTTTTTAGCATCGCTTCATCAGCTTCTGGGTTCTTGGAGTTTGTAAGAGCATCCATTACCAGGCGCAAACCACTTATGCCTGAGTTGAGAAGTGACTTAACTGCTAAATGCGAGTATTGGTCGTGCTTTAACATCTGCTCTTGTAAATACGGCAAGGCCTCATCCGATGGAACAAGCTCTCCAAGTCCAATCCCTTGCTCGTAGTGCCCATCCGGATTACCTGATTCAACGGCTTCTTTGTACAAGATTTCTGCAGCTTGACGTGAGCCCTGGTTGGTAACAGCAGCAATCGCGGCATCTCGGAGCGTGGATTCTTTGCTGCGCATCTGCTCGCCAAGGTAATTTACAACATCCTCTTTGCCCTGCGCGAGCTCTAAGGCTTCCGCGTAAATTTGAGCTTCTTCCGGGCCTTTAGCGTTTTTAATTAGATCAACAAGTGTCGATATGTTATCGACACGCCCACTAATCGCAAGTATCTCTGAATAGTAGCTACGCTGCTCAGGCTTGGAGTCTGGGGAGTTGATCAGGTCTTTAAGCGATTTGTAAAAGCCATCGCACCAAGTGCAGTCCTCGCCTGGAGTAGTAAAGCGGGATAACACTAGATCGTCATACTCAGCTGAGCCTGCTTTGACCGCGTTAAGGGCCTCATCAGCGCTCTTATACACCTCAGCGGCTGTGCGTTCATCAAGTGGCTCGTCGTCACTAGTATCCTCGTCTTCAGACTCAGCGCCTGTTCCTGCGCTAGCGCCGGCCGTTCCAGCTTGCCCCACCTGTCCAGGAATTGGAGCCAACGCCGGTGGTGGGTTAGTTGGGGCCTTCATTCCTTGTGTCGCTTGAGAGGCGTCGTCAGATACTCCGCCTTTCATTACAAACCAGACACCTGCGCCGACGACGAGCAAAACCAGTAGTGGGATGAATTTTTTCATAGTCTCAAAGGTAATGTTTAATAAGACTGTCGAAGAACTGCCGCCCCAGGAGCTCCTTCAACATCCGCGAGACCGTATCCGAAAAGTGTGAACACCCGGAAAAGGCCTCCCGCTATTCTAGGGTAAAGGCGTCTAACTCACAAGAAATACGCTACTTTTTAGCTGCTGGCTAGGGCTAACCTATTAGCGCTTGGCCGTCTAAACGCTCAAGAACTCTTGAGTTTTAGTCGATCTATATAGGTGATGCATAAGAGCGATATTGACCAAGCTATTCTAGGCAACGCGTACAAGATATTCGCGGTGGAATTGGCTCGCCATTTGGATGGGGCGCGGCAAACCTTCTTTAGCAATCGAGCTTTCACGGCTGATGACTATATTCGAGTCGGCGCTGCCTTTCATACGATCAAGGGTGGCGCTGGATTTTTCGGTTTGAGCGACTTGGCACAGGTTGCAGCCAAGCTTGAGACGATGCTTATGGGCGCCAAGGAAACTTTGATCCTTGATGTAGAGGAAGTCAGGGCGCTCGTGACTAAAGTTGAGGCTCTCGCTAAAGAGCTGCCTTCACCACAGTAGCGGAGGCACGAACATGCCAGATCTCTTACTACTAGCTACCGATACAAAAACATATTTTGGGGCCGAAGCGATCGCGAAGGAATTTGGGCTGCGTGTTAAATCAACTGTAGATCCTAAATTAGCTGCAGAGTGGCTGAGCTTAAAAGACTTTGACGTAGTCTTGGTTGGCGCAGGATTCAATATAGAAGTGCATCAAGATTTAACCCTAGCAGCTTGGAAGCGTAGGCCTTTGGCGCGTTATATCGTGGGCGATCCAGATTCTGAACATGCCGCGATGTGGCAAGAGTTTCAATTGCTGGGCGCGGACTATGCAGGTGGGGCGGATTTCGAAAAGAAGCTTCGTGAGGTGCTAGCACAAGTGCGAGTTTCACCTAATGCCGGCGACGGGCCGACGCGCATACTGGTTGTCGAGGATCTGGACTCTCCGCGAGACATTATTTGTTTTTACATTGAAAGCCTGGGGTTGGGGGAAGTCAAAGGCGTTTCATCCGCAAAGGAGGCTTTGCAGGAATTGGAACAAGACCCGAGCCGCTTTGCTTGCGTAATCACTGACATTCGCATGCCTGGTGTAACAGGCAAAGAGCTGATTGAGTCGGTGCGCTTACATAAAAAGTTACAACACCTACCGATTGTAGTGCTTACAGCGTATGGCACAGTTGATACTCTCGTTGATTGCCTTAAAGCTGGAGCGAGCGGCTTTTTGGTAAAGCCTCCTAAGCGGGAAGATCTGGTGCGAGAGCTTGGTCGCGCTCTGCGAATTATTGACGCTCGCCAGAGCCCACGTCTAGCAACACAGCAAGAAGCGGATAAGCTGCGTGAATTGTTGCTATCAAAGGGGTTCAGTTAGAGGCTATTTAATGGCCGAGGCTATCCTTCTCCGTTATCAGGAACTGCTGTGTTTGTTGTTCAGCATCGTAAGTCAACGAGGCTATTTTCCACGACAGTTGTGTTGTACTATTGCAAGGACTTAACACTTAAGGATGCTCCTTGAATTCGAAGTTTTTGGCGCGTTTACGCGAAAAAATCATTATCGGTGATGGTGCCATGGGCACCATGATCCAGTCGTTCGGATTAACAGCGGATGACTTCGCCGGCCTGGATGGCTGTAATGAGTATTTGAATGTTACGCGACCACAGGTGGTGCAGGGCATCTATGAGGCTTATTTCGAGGCCGGAGCCGATATTATTGAGACTAATACCTTCGGCTCCTCACGCTTGGTTTTAGCCGAATACGGTTTAGCCGATCAGGCCTTCGACATATCTAAACGCTCAGCTCAGTTGGCGCGGCAAGTAGCTGATGACTTTTCTTCCCGCTCATGGCCCAGATTTGTGGCTGGGTCAGTTGGTCCTGGCACGAAGCTTCTTACCTTAGGGCATGTCACATTCGAGGAGATGCATGCCTCGTTTCTTGACCAAATTCGGGGCTTGGTTGAAGGGGGGGTCGACCTGATCCAAATTGAGACCTGCCAAGATATCCTGCAGCTCAAATGTGCAGTTATCGCCGCCGTCGATGCAATGAAGCTCGCACAACGGCGCGTGCCAATTAGTACGACCGTCACAATTGAAACTACTGGAGCGATGCTGGTCGGGACCGAAATTGCCGCTGCTTTGACGGTGATGGAAACATTGCCGATTGATATAGTTGGGATGAACTGCGCGACCGGGCCGGACTTAATGCAAGAAAACGTTCGTTTCCTTGGACACACTAGTTCGCGACCGCTGGCGATAATGCCTAACGCAGGCTTGCCGCGTAATGATAACGGTAAGGCGGTATATGATTTGACCCCCGCCATGCTAGCCGATTATCAGGAAACATTTGTGCGTGACTATGGCGTGTCGCTGGTGGGTGGCTGCTGTGGTACGACGCCTCGTCATATCAAGGAGCTGCACGAACGGCTAGGTAATCTAGCGCCGATGAAGCGCCCTTATGATTTTTCTTCGCACGTAGCTTCAACTTTCACGGCGGTAGCGCTAGACCAGGATACTACGCCTCTGATTATTGGGGAGCGTTGCAATGCAAATGGCTCGAAGGCCTTTCGCGACTTGCTATTGAAGCAGGATTGGGAAGGAATAGTTGAAATGGCTCGTGGTGAGGTCGAGGAGGGGGCACACGTATTAGATGTTTGCACTGCCTACGTCGGGCGGAATGAAGCTCTAGATATGTCAGAAGTGTTGTTCCGATTTGCTTCTCAAATCACAGCACCGGTGATGATCGACTCAACCCAGCTTGATGTTTTGGAGGCTGGCCTAAAGTTGCTGGGTGGGCGGGCTATTATTAACTCCATTAATCTGGAAGATGGGGAGGGCAAGTTTGATCGTATTTGTGAATTAGCAGTCCGTTATGGCGCAGCTCTTATAGCGCTTACAATTGACGAAGAAGGCATGGCTAAATCTGCGCAGCGCAAGCTTGAAGTTGCACAGAGAATCCACAAACTATGTACGGAGCGGCACGGTATTCCAGCTGAGGCCATAATATATGATCCGCTAACATTTACGATTGGTTCCGGAGAGGAAGATTCGCGTAAGGCAGCAGTTGACACCTTAGAGGGAATCCGCCTGATTAAGCAGCATGTTCCTCGAGCACGCATAGTGCTGGGTGTGTCGAATGTTTCCTTCGGACTAAAGCCTTATCCGCGTCAGATTCTCAACTCTGTGTTCCTAGCTGAAGCGCGTAAAGCAGGGCTAGACGCCTGTATCGTGCACTCGAAGAAAATTTTGCCGCTAAACAAGATTCCCGAAGATATTCTCAAGTTGACGCTTGATCTGATCTACGACAGGCGCTCAGAGAACTATGATCCGCTATTCGTTTTTGTGGAGAAGCTCCAAGGCGCTAAAAGTCGGGATGTGGATAGCGCAGATTCGGATGTAGGCACGATTGAGGAGGTCCTTAAACGTCGCATTGTAGATGGAAGAAAGATTGGACTTGAGGCCCTCTTGGATCAAGCTAGAACAACATATACCCCCCTTGAGATAATTAATAAGATTCTATTGGAGGGCATGAAGACAGTTGGTGAACTGTTCGCTAGCGGAGAGATGCAACTTCCGTTTGTGTTGCAGTCAGCGGAAACAATGAAGCGCGCGGTTGCTCATTTGCAGCAATTTATGGACAAATCTGGCGGCCCCTCAAAAGGGCGCATGGTTATAGCGACAGTAAAAGGAGATGTGCACGATATTGGAAAGAATTTGGTGGACATCATTCTTTCCAATAACGGATATTCGGTAATTAATCTTGGGATTAAGCAGCCTATAGAAACAATCTTGGCAGCAGTGCAGGAGCACCGACCTGATGCTGTGGGGATGTCGGGCCTATTGGTAAAATCTACGCTAGTAATGAAAGAGAATCTTGAGCATATGACCGCCAAGGGTATATCGATACCGGTAATATGTGGCGGAGCTGCTTTGAACCGTGCCTACGTCGAAGTTGATCTGAGGGCGGCATATGGAACTGGCAAAGTCTATTACGGTTCTGATGCCTTCAGCGGTCTCCAAATTATGGATGAGCTGACTGGGCAGACCGATGACAAAAAGCTTACTGGAGCTGAAGAGCCTCGTCGCGAGCGATTCGGAGAAATGCGGGCAGAGCGTGAGGAGCGCATCGCTGTAAAATCGCGTGAAGTGGCTCCAAGCTCTATCCCGGTGCTGGAGGAGGTCCCAAAACCGCCATTTTGGGGATTCCGTCATCTGGGTCCGCAGGATCTAAACTTGGCTGAAATCTTCACCTACATCAATAAACGCGCATTATTTGCAAATCAGTGGATGTATAGACGTGGTACGCGTTCTACAAAGAACTACAGAGAATTTGTTAAAAATCATGTAGAGCCAATTTTTCACACTTGGTGTCAACGGGCGATAGATCGTGATTGGATTCAGCCGCGCGTAGCGTACGGGTACTTCCCATGCCAGAGCGAGGGTAACTCGCTGATAATTTATGAAGATCAGTCTGGGAGGAAGGAGCGTTGCCGTATCACTTTCCCGCGTCAGGTGAGCGAAAAGCGGCTATGTCTGGCTGATTTTTTCCTGCCTAAGAGTAGCAATCGTGTTGATGTCGTAGCATTTCACATTGTGACCGCAGGTGCACGAGCGAGCGAAATATGTCAGCAGTTGTTCAAAGGCGATCAATATAGTGACTATCTCCATTTCTACGGATTGTCGGTTGAGACGGCCGAGGCGCTGGCGGAGTATTGGCACAGAAAGATTAGGCATGAACTTGGAATTAGCGCACAGGACGGACCCACGACGGAGTCACTTTTCCGTCAGCAATATCACGGCGAGCGCTTTAGTTTTGGATATCCGGCCTGCCCTAACTTAGAAGATCAGCGTCATATTTGTGAGCTGCTTAAGCCAGAAGCGATTGGCGTGACGCTTAGTTCAGAGTATCAATTACACCCTGAGCAATCGACTTCCGCTATTATCGTCCATCATCCTGAGGCTTGTTACTTCTCTATTTAGGAGTTTGGCGGCTGCATGGCAAATAGTGCGCATGAGACTTTCAGTAACTTCCCGTTAGCGCTAGATGCTTATGGCGATGCTAGCTTGGGCACTTTAGGTGAGGTGCTATTTCACAGGATTCAGCAGGATCCATTTAATTTAGTTGCCACTGTCATTTTCCTTTTGGCAATTATCCATACGTTTCTCGCTCCCAGGTTTCTTGCGATTGCTAAGCGTTGGGAGGCCGAGCATCGGCAAAGAATAGCCAATAGTGCTGAGCTAAAGGACAAGGAGCCGGTGAGTTTTTCAGCAGTGTTGATGCATTATTGTGGCGAGGTCGAGGCGGTTTTTGGAATTTGGGCCATTCCGCTTCTAGTCGCAATTGTAGGGCTACGCGGATGGGGTACGTTGGAAAACTACCTTAATTTTAGGGTTCAGTTCACTGAGCCGATCTTCGTTGTGATTGTGATGGCAATTTCTGGCACACGTCCGGTGTTGGTAGCGGCGCAGGCAGTTGTAGAAAGAGTGGCGCGTAGCGGCGGGGGTTCTGTCGCAGCCTGGTGGTTTTCGATTCTTACGGTTGGGCCATTATTAGGGTCTTTGATCACCGAGCCTGCAGCGATGACTATTTCAGCCATGTTGCTGGGGAGCATTTTTTATTCGCTTAAGCCCTCTAATCGCCTAAAATACGTTACGCTTGGATTGCTGTTTGTTAATGTGTCTATAGGGGGAGTGCTTACCCATTTTGCGGCACCGCCGGTGATTATGGTGGCCGGTCGGTGGGGCTGGGATGCGCTGTACATGATCAGTCACTTTGGCTGGAAGGCTGTGTTGGCAATTCTTTTGGCTAACGGGACCATGTTGGCGTGTTTTTGGGGGGAGCTGCGATCCATGTCGCTTGCGGGCAGACCTGCTGGTGTGGAGGAGCGCGTGCCGTGGCAGGTGATTTTGGTGCATCTTGTGTTTCTTACTTGGACTGTCCTTAATGCGCACAGTCCAAACTTGATGCTACTTGGTTTTCTTTTCTTTATAGCCTTTGTGGAGGCTACTCAGCATCATCAGTTCGAATTTTCGTTACGATCGCCGCTTTTGGTTGGTTTTTTCTTAATTGGCTTGGTGATCCATGGTGGTTTGCAAGGCTGGTGGATTGCGCCCGTTATATCGCGCCTCGATGAGACCGCTCTTTTTGTTGGCGCTGGATTACTATCAGCTTTTAACGATAATGCGGCGATTACCTATTTGGCGAGTTTGGTGCCTTCGTTCGATGAGGGGCTGCGCTATGCGGTAGTGGCAGGGGCTGTGAGTGGGGGTGGGCTTACGATTATCGCTAATGCGCCGAATCCTGCGGGAAATTCCATTTTAAGTAGGTACTTTGAGGGTGGCATATCTCCGTTAGGGCTTCTTTTGGGGGCGCTTGTCCCGACAATCATCGCCTCGGTCGCCTTTATTGCGCTGCCCTGAATGGCAGCGGTGACTTAGTTAGCCAGTTTGGTATAAACAGTCCTAATGGCTACACGTTAAAACGTCAAAGTATTTATGAAACTATTTGATCCGACTTCAGAGCATAAGTTGCTGCGTGACACGGTTAGGCAATTCGTTCAGCTAGAGGTTGAGCCTCAGGCGTTAGAGTTTGACCGAGCGGAGCGCTTTAATGTTGAGCTGTTTCGTAAGTTAGGGGCGTTGGGCTTGTTAGGTATCACGGCTCCGGAGCAGTGTGGTGGATCTGGAATGGATGCTTTGGCGGCAGTGATCGCGCACGAGGAGCTATCAGCCAGCGATCCTGGTTTTTGTTTGGCTTATCTTGCTCATGCAATGTTGTGTGTGAACAACCTTTCCGTGAATGGGTCGGATGCGCAGAAGAAGGAATATTTGCCAAAGCTTTGTACTGGTGAATGGATTGGGGCGATGGGGCTTTCTGAGCCGGATGTTGGAACCGATGTGCTGGGAATGAAGACCAATGCGGAGCGGCGTGGCGATGGTTTTGTAATAAATGGGCGCAAGCTTTGGATTACGAATGGAACTATAGATGAGGGAAAGACATCTTGTGATGTGCTTTGGCTGTATGCTCGGACGGGAGTTGATGCGAAGGGACGGCCACAGATTTCGACTTTCTTGCTTAGGCGGGGCGATAAGGGCTTTTCGGTTGGGCAGAAGATTCGAGATAAGGCTGGAATGCGCGCCTCGAATACGGCGGAGCTTTGCTTTGACGATTGTTATGTGCCGGCCGAGAGGTTGGTGGGGAATCCGGGTGAGTCGATGCATCATATGATGCGCAATTTGGAGATTGAGCGTGTAACTTTGGCGGCGATGAGTTTGGGGATTGCGCGTCGTAGTTTGGAAGTGATGGTGCGTTATGCTCAAGAGCGCAAGGCGTTTGGAAAGACGTTGAATGCGTTTGGGCAAATTCAGCGCTATATTGGGGATAGCTATGCTGAATTTCAGGCCTGTCGTGCCTATGTTTACCACACTGCCATGAACATGAAGCTAGAGTCATCTGGCAACCGCCTCGACTCCGACGGCGTAAAGTTAGCTGCTACCCCAATGGCTAAGACTATTGCAGATCGGGCTATTCAGGTTTTGGGTGGCTTTGGTTATGTTGGCGAATATGTTGTGGAACGACTATGGCGTGATGCAAAGCTGCTGGAAATTGGCGGTGGAACCCTCGAGGCACATCAAAAAAATATCTGCTCCGACCTTTCCAAACTAGGTACCAACTTCTTCTGAGCGATTTGAGTCGCTTGCTTGCCGTATAGTTGAAAAGTGCAATTAGGTGAGTCCATTTCGCCTGTCCGCACACATGGTGGCCGCTTAGAGGCGACTTTTGGCGCTTTAAATACACTACCCCTGCGGGCTAAAAATTATGCCGCAAATTGTAAGTCTTCCAGAGAGAGTGGGGTAAAAGGAATAATTCTGGGCCTTCTATGCGTAGGTGGCTTGAAGGAAAATTGCGGGAATTCAATTTCTATTCGACCCAGGCGATACAATATTGATGCTTCGCTGTATCTCTTACGTCGTTCAAGCACGAGTTGTCTGTATTTTGTAATCAACACAGCATTTTTGGAGTAGCCAGGGCCGTGAGGCTTCTTTGAGACATTCTGTGGTATTGCGCCGAGTGTTTGGGAAGAAATGCCTTCTCGGCCTAGAAAGCTCAGACCATTTTTCTGTCGAGTCTCAACAATTTCTGCTGTTCTTTTAGCGAGCAGCCTTTGAATTGCATTTTTTCTTTCTGACCCGGAAAGGTGCTTAAATTGAGGTAGTGGTGTTAGTTTAAGTGAATGGGTTGTTACCCGGTGTTCTTGTTCGGAGGCCGAGAAGTGATAAAAGCTAAATCTTCGCTCTCTCTCCGATAGTACCTGGTGGTATGAGATTAAGCCTGGCCAGTCGGCGGAGTCAGTTACCAGCCCGTGATGCGTGGGGTTAGTATTTACATAGAGAAATGCCTCAAGCAGATCTTCTTCTGATAAGATTTTTTGATCGGTATAGCGCCTCTCCCAGAATTTGCCCCGACGCTGATTCTTCCAATTTATTCGGCGCGCCATCTCGCGGTTAACATTTTCCAAGAACTCATCTGTGTTTCCTTGTGGCGCACGTATTATCAGGTGAAAATGATTTCCTAGGAAAACATAGGAAGTCATTTCTATCCCCAGCAGTTCCTGATATCTGGCAAGGATTCCACCGATTAGTTTTTCTACATTTCGCCCGGCGCCGATCCATAGGCGTGCTTCCACCGTACGAATGGTTATAAGGCGGTAAGCGCTCGGATCTCTATCTCTTATTGCTCGACCCATGTACTGAAATCGGCACCGTTGAGTGGTCGTTGAAAAATATGCGCCAATTTTCGTTTGTAAGTTCTGTAGCAGGAAGGTGGTACCTAAGTTAGGTGATAGGACCAAGGAAGTCGTTTATTGCTTGCCGAATAGCTTGGAAGTGTAGAAGAGAGGGATGGTCGGCGTTCGTTACATATAGCGGATGTAACTCGAGGTATAGCACTCCGCGAAATTTCTTATTACCAAGGCCAGAACACATATAGACACTGGTTGAGCCATCCCTTGCTATCCCTTCAGCTTTGTAAGGAAGAGCATTGTCGATAGAACTCGCAACGACATGGTGCCAAGATGATGATGTTAAGGCATAGCTTCTTAGGGGTTTGGAGCCAACTCTCAGCGCAGGCTCAAGGGCTCCAGTTCGCCCATCGTGCATATAAAGGCATCCAAACTCGAATCCAAGCCGTGGAATAAGGTCGTTGGTTAATTCACGTAGCGCATCCAGCGAAACACGGCTTAAATCCGCAGTCGCGTAAATTTCCTCAAATTTTTTCCTTAGCGCCGGGGCACACCGCTGCGCGTAAGCATTTAACTTAAATGCGGTTGCGCCTGGTCCTTCCTGATTAAGTCGTACCAAGTCTTTTACAAGAGGCAACTCCTGCAAGGCCTGTAAGCCCGTTTGTTCTTTCAGGAATGTTGCTACCCGTTTCTCTATTTTTTCGCGTAACTCCAATGGAATAAACTGATTAAGTTCAGCCTGCCTCTCGAGAATATTTTTCTGAGCTTCAGGATAGGACTGAGGATCCTTACTACGTGCGAATAGGTCAGCTAATTCGCATATTTTAGGGAGTGGGTTATCAGAGCTATATTCAGGGCGCCTAGTTAAAGCAGCAGCGCTGGCCCCAGCAATATTTAATTGCCCTGCAACAAGATAAGCCAGCTGATGTGGAGTAACTCCCAACAGCTTTACTAGCTCAGCTTCAATGTCGATCCCTTTGCTCCTGTGAGCGACAATGAGTCGATTATAGATATCTGGATAGTTCCAAGCGATTAACGCATACCCTACCTGTCTCAGGAAACTTGATGTGTAGGCTGTATCTGGGTCAACGCTGGCTTTGGGCGCCATGCCCTCAGCAGCTTGTGTGCTAAGCAAGGTTGCTTGAAGTTGTAATGCCTGATGCTTAGTTGCATCTTCAAAGCGGTGCATGGATGCATCTGCTTCCTCTACGCTTAGCAGGGTAGCAAGCTTTTCTTCCTCTAATTGCTTTAGAAGCTGAATTGGATTTGATTCACGCTTTGGTATGTCAACTAGAGTCCCTAGGCGACGCATGCAGTGCACCACCAATCCAGGGTCAAGCTTAATATCATTTATAAATTCATCGGTGTCTGTTCTATAGGCCCCAGCTGCTAGCTTGCCCTTAACAACCTTTAGGGTGCTCGGATTAATAGGGATCCAACCCTTAGCAACGTGCTTAACAGTCTTGTCCACAAGCCGATCCCCTCGCTGCGTGGGCGCAACGGATACGGTTTGCTCAACCTGTGGCGGTTCGTAACGAAAGCTCATATCTGCGATTAGGGCAAATAAATCTAGGCACTTATGGTATCGGACTAGCAGATGTGAAAGTTGAGCGGGGGCGTAAATGGCCTAATCTATTCAGGAAGTTGCAATGTTGTACGCGCTTTAAGTTAGCGCCTCTGTCTGGAGCTGGCTAGGAGCACATAAAGCGCGGGAACAAAATACAACGTAAAGATGGTACCTATGAGCATGCCGGAGACGAGAACTATGCCGATGCTGTTGCGCGCGCCAGAACCAGCTCCAGAGGCAAGCACCAGCGGAAAGTGACCCACAATGGTCGCGATAGAGGTCATCAAGACAGGACGTAATCGGGTAGAGGCAGCCCCCAAAGCCGACTCAACTTTAGACTTGCCCTCCTCTTGTAAGCGGTTTGCAAACTCAACAATTAGAATTCCATTCTTTGCGATCAGTCCAACTAGAGTTACAAGCCCCACTTGTGAATAAATATTCAATGTAGTCGCCCCAAGCGTTACAAATACTAGAGCACCGCAGAGCGCAAGTGGTACCGATCCAAGCAGAATAATCAAAGGATCTCTAAAGCTTTCAAACTGTGCTGCCAAAACAAGGAAAATCAAAATCGTCGCAAAAAACAATGTAACAGTTAGCGCACCACTCTCCTTGCGCAGCTGGCGCGATTCACCGGCGTAGTCGATCGAATAACCCGGGGGTAGAATCTTGAGCGCAGCTGCTTCAAGCGCCTTAAGTCCGTCATCAATGCTAACGCCAGGCGGAATGGCGCCTTGGATCTTAGCTGAGTTTAACTGTTGAAAGCGATTCAGCTGGCGAGCTTGCACAGTATTTTCTACTCGCCCTACAGTTGAAAGTGGCACAAGCTTTCCCCCTGGGCCACTTATGTATGCATCACGCAACTGCTCCGCATTCAGGCGCGCCGATCGCTTGGCCTGCGGGATTACCTTGTAGCTGCGCCCCTGTATGTTAAAGCGATTGACATAGTTGCCACCGGTCAGAACAGCCAAGTCACGTGCTACGTGCGCAAGGTCAACCCCAAAACTAGAGACTTTCTCACGATCAAGTTCAACTACAGCTTGGGGCAAGTCAAATTTCAGATCGGTGTCGGCAAACATAAAT
Source organism: Oligoflexia bacterium (assembly GCA_019694465.1). Taxonomy (GTDB): domain Bacteria; phylum Bdellovibrionota_C; class UBA2361; order UBA2361; family JAFLCA01; genus JAIBBV01. The sequence goes on along the minus strand of JAIBBV010000011.1, from coordinate 20,002 downwards.
TTACCACTCTGGAAGGCCGCTCCAACAAGCTGCTGGGCATAGGAAAGAATTTGCTCAGGCTCACTAGTGGATGTGATTACGAATTCAATTGGGAAGTCACTTCCACCGGGCAAGGGCGGCGGCGTTGTCACGATCATTCGGATGCCTGGGATGCTGCCGAGCTTCATCCACAGTTCTGGCTCTAACTCGAAGACACTCCTCGAGCGCTCGCTCCAGGGCTTAACCAGCATTCCAGAAAAGCCAAAGTTTGCCCCAGTCAACTGAAACGTATTCACTTGCTCAGGAAAACTCTGAAAAACAGCATTGGTAGCGCGAGTATAAATTGTGGTCTGGTCCAGTGAAGAATCGGCCGAGGCTTGAACGATGCCAAAGATAATGCCCTGGTCTTCGCGCGGAGCTAATTCACGAGTAGTAAACAAATATAGAGGTATGAGCAGTAATATAAATCCAAACGTCGCTGCTCCTAAAGCATAGCGAACTTCAAGCGCTCTACCTAAGCTGAGTAAATATGCTGAACGGAGCGACTCAAACAGGTGATCTACGCGCAACTTGATAGCACTTGGTGTGTCACTTTTGCGGAGAAGACGCGAACTCATCATCGGTGACAAGCTAAGCGCCACTGCGCCAGAAAGTACGACTGCCCCAGCCAGTGTGAAAGCAAACTCACGAAATAACGCACCTGTAAGTCCACCCTGTAGCCCGATAGGTGCATACACGGCAGCGAGTGTTATGGTCATCGCAATTGTAGGACCAACTAATTCACGTGCTGCTTTAAGTGCCGCCTCAATGGGCGGCATACCTTCATGCACATGACGCTCCACGTTTTCGAGCATTACTATTGCATCATCGACCACTAAACCTACTGCTAAGACAATAGCCAGGAGTGTGAGTAGATTCAGAGTGAAGCCCATCACAAACATCACCGCAGCAGCACCAATCAAAGACAATGGAATTGCTACTACTGGTACAAGCACGCCACGCGCAGATCCGATAAACAAATAGATTACCGCTACCACTATCAGAATCGTTTCAAGTAGGGTTTTTGTAACCTCACGTAAGGCATCGCGAATATAGGCAGTTGCATCGTAAGGAATGCCAACCAACATGCCTTTTGGAGCTGCCTGTCGAATGTTTGGGATTAGGTCACGTACATCCTTAATGACATCTAGAGAGTTCGCATTAGGAAGAACCCATATCCCCATGAACGTGGCTGCTTTGCCGCCGAAACGTACGTCTTCTTCATAGGATTCTGCGCCTAGGTTGATGTCGGCGATGTCCCGCAAGTATACCAGCCGTGTTGTCTCACGCTTAACTACGATATTTTCAAACTCTTCCTTCGTTCGCAGATCAGTATTAGCTCGCAGATTGACCTGGACCATCGAGCCCTTTGTGTTGCCGAGCGGGGCTAATACGTTATTTGCTTCAAGCGCCTGTGCCACATCGGCTGGCGATAGGTGAAATGCTGCCAGGCGCTCCGGCTTCAGCCAAATACGCATAGCAAATGTGCGGGCACCCAAAATGTCGGCACGCTGTACTCCTGGAACAGCTGAGAGTTGGGGCTGTACAACTCTGGATAGGTAGTCTGTGATTTGGCTCTGGTTGAGATCCTCTGAGTAAAAACTCAGATACATAGAAGCAAATCTATTGTCCGCATTTTCAACAGTAATTACAGGAGACTCTGCCTCCTGCGGAAGCTCACTACGCACTTGCGCCACTTTGGCTTGTATCTGTGTTAAGGCATCGTTGGTATCAAAATTAAGCCGCAAGTGAGCTGTGATTGTGCTTAAGCTCTGAGCACTACTGGATTCGAGGTAGTCTATGCCATCCGCACTGGCTATCGCTCGTTCGAGCGGCGTTGTGATAAACCCGCGAATTAAGTCGGCATCTGCGCCAACATACGTGGTTTTGACTGTAACAATTGCCACATCGCTGCGTGGATATTGCCGCACGCTAATGGCATTAAATGCTCTAAGTCCCGCCACTAGAATAAGCAGGTTAATGCAGATAGCCAAAACCGGGCGCTTAATAAAGATATCTGTAATGCGCATGGCGATTAGGTATCCTCCGGCTGTGGGTTCAGCGAATTTGAGGGCCCAATGCTATTGTTGACTATGACTTGCACGCCAGGTCGCAATTTGAAAACGCCAGAACTAACGACTTCATCGCCAGCCTTTAGGCCACTAAGAACTGCTACCCGATCTCCGCGGCGCTCTCCAAGTTTAACAATTTGCTGCTCTACGCCGCGGGGCGCTGAGGCTAGCCCGGGCTTGATCGCCCAGACACTGTCGCCATATGGCGCGTGCACTACGGCACTTTGCGGTATGCTCAAAACTTGGCGGCTACTTGAGCGACTAAGTGTTGCGCGAGCAAACATCCCAGGCCGCAAGCTAGCATCTGTATTGGTAAGAGTGGCCCGCACGTTTATTAGGCGCGTGCTTGGATCAACTTGAGGGTCAACCGTAGTCAATGCGCCTTCAAAGGTTCGATCCGGGTAGGCATCGACATTAATTCTTACCTTTAGCCCAAGCTTTAAGTTCTGTAGCTCGTCTTGTGGCAATGCAAAGTCAGCGTAAATTGGGTCCAATGCAAAGAGCGGCACTAATGGTGTGCCGACAGTCACGTACTGCCCCACGCTAACCATACGTACTCCTAGTAGGCCTGCAAATGGAGCATGAATTTTCTTTCTAGCAATTACGGCCTTCAGGGCGAGTTCAGTAGATTCTGCTTTGGCCAAAGCTTCTTGTGCTGCCTCAAGCGAATCTTGTGACATGGCCAAATCTTGTCTGAGCTTGGCGGCTCTCTCAAGTGCAGCCCGCGCGCGTCGCGTTCCTGCTGCTGCTCCCTTTAGCTGAGCGTCCTCAACGGAGGCGTCAATTTCGAGCAAAAAGTCTCCGGCTTGAACCGCGCCACCCGAGTCAAAGCCGATTTTAACTATTTTGCCTGGCTCTTCAGCGCTCAAGACGGCGCCTTGTGAGGCGCTTAGGCTCGCAACTGCTTTCGTCTCATCTTCCCAGGACTCCTGTTCAAGAACGATCGAGTTAACCGCCTCAGGTGGCATTTGCATCGCGCTATGAGCTTGCATGGCGCTTCTAATCTGAAAAAACTTAACAATCGCCACTAATAGGAAGACAACTAACACGGCTCCAACGCCGACAAGCATTTGCTTACGGGGTTTCCCATGTAAATCGCTAAGCAGGCCTTTAAGATTTTGCAGCTTCATCTTGGTTGTCCTCATACATTTCGAACCCTCCGCCGAGCGCCTTGCACAGACTAATGTACTGAGTGGTAGTGTCGCCGAGGTTGGCTAGCTGCGCATCCTGGCTGGCATACAGGGCTTTGTCTGACTCAAGTTTATCTAGAAAATCGATCAGTCCCGCTTCATATTGCTGAGAGGCGAGACGAGCGGCATTAGTGCTTGCTTGTAAGTTGCTGTTGAGTAGTTCAGATCTCTTTTTCAGTTGGGTAAATGCTATCCATGCAGACTCTACTTCGGTCAGCGCGTTTAGCACTGTGCGCTTGTAGTTTACTAGCGATGCTTGAGTCTTGGCGCGGTTAAATTCGATATTTGCATTGATTCGGCTCCAAGAGAAAATTGGCCATGAAAAATTTGGAGCGATCGAAAAGCCGCGATTCTGGTTTGACAATAACTCAGCACTATTCTGCGAGCGGTATCCATAATCTCCAGCCAGCGTGAACTTGGGGAATAAGTCTCCTATAGCCAGCCCTATCCTAGCGGTGTCAGCAGCTAGTGACCGTTCAGCAACTACTATATCTGGCCTCCGTCGTAGAATTTCGGAGGGGACGCCCAGCGCTGGCGCATCAACTGCAGTAGGAATTGGCGAGGGTTGCGAAAGCTCTGCTACTAGCGCAGCTGGTGGTTGGCCAACCAAAACCGCAAGACGATACATAGCTGAACGAGTGGCGCTTTCAAGGGGTGGAACCCGACCTTCAATCTCGGTCGCTAGCGCCTCAGCTCGAGCCACATCAAATTGGGAGCTCATACCAGCAAGCTGACGCTTTTTTACCAAGTCAACAGTTTGACGTGCGGCATCAGCGCTACGCTTGCCAACTTCTAAGCGCTGTTGAAATGCGCGAAGTGTCACATACTCTTGGGCAACTTCACTAAGAGCAGATAGCAGAGCCGCTTTTCGAGCGGCCGCAGCTCCACCTAGGTCTGCCTCTGCAGCTTCCAGATCTCTTCTGAGTCGTCCGAATAAATCCACTTCCCAGCTTAGCTCCGCGCCGACTGAAAATTTTTCTTCAACAAATCCGCCAGGAAAGGTGGCGAGAGTTGAGCTTTCCTCGGCGCGCCTGTACTCGGCTCCAAGTGTTACTCCAGGACCAAGATTGGAGAAAGCTTTCCTGCGCAGGGCACGAACCTGCTGAAGCTTAGCATCGGCCTCTAGGAGGTTAAGATTGCTCGAAGCGGCTTGATGTAAAAGACGCTCAAGGGTTGGGTCTTGGAGTGCGCTTAGAAAAGCAACGTTTGCTGAGGCCTCAGCGTTCACAGTCAGGCTACTAGCTGCTTCCCAGGTGCTCGGAACTTCTAAGCTTGGCGGGGTATAGTCTGGACCAACTGCACATGCCGATATGGACAGGCCTAAAAATAAGGATAAAGGCTTTGCTAATACGGCGCGCATGAAAGTATAGTAAAAAACTCAAGGAAAAAAGGCAAACTTCGCCTTTGCCCGGCAGCTGGGGTGCTAGCGCCGCACATTTGAGGATCTAGATTGCTACTAAACGTGCTGTATTACAGCGCTGCGGTCGTAGCGAACCTTGGTAAGGCTAGCGTATCCATCGTCATTGGCGCGGTAGCCGGCAGTAGCAACAACAACAGGGCGGTAGGCTTGTGCACGGAGCCCTAGTATTTGATCGTACTGGACCGGATCAAAGCCTTCCATCGGACAGGCATCAATTCCAAGCATGGCAGCTGCCGACAGAAATACTCCGAGGGCAATGTAAACTTGACGAGTGCACCAAGTATTTACATCAAATTTATCAGCCGGAGCGGAAATGAATCCTATCATCATATTCTTGTAGTCATTAAGATTACTGGCTGGAATTCCACGCACCTGAGCTATCCGCGCAATCCAACGTTCAACATCAGTGGCATTTAAGTCGATGCGACTTGCAAAAACGACTAGGTGTGAAGCGTCAGTGATTTGTGATTGATTCCATGAACAAGCACGTAGCTTTTCTCGCACGGGCTTATCGTCCACGACTAAAAATTTCCAAGGTTGCAGCCCGAAGGAGGAGGGAGCTAGGAGCAGTGCTTCCTCTAATGTACTCCAATCTTGAGCAGAAATTCTGCGAGTTGGGTCGAACTTTTTGGTTGCGTAGCGCCACTTGAGTTGATGAACTAGAGCTTCGTTGTTTATGGTCTTCATAGAGCTGTCTCCCAATCGAAGTGCAGTATAAAATGTATAGAGTGAAAACACCAGCTCGCAGATGTCACGCGCCCTCTTTCTAGATTTATTAAAGCGTTATTGCCCGATTGATAAGGCGGATGCCGAATGTGCACGGCAGTTTCATGCTTTTATTGAGAAACATGAAAACTGTTTTGAGCGCGCGCTAGGTGTAGGCCACGTCACAGGCTCAAGCTGGCTACTCGATCTGACAGCGGAGTCGGTCTTGCTTACTCACCACCGTAAACTGGGTAAATGGGTGCAGCTGGGAGGACATGCAGATGGAGACAGCGATGTGGCTGCAGTTGCTTTGCGCGAGGCGACCGAAGAATCTGGCTTGAATGGCATAAGGCTAGTGAGTTCCGAAATCTTTGATTTGGATATACATGAAATCCCAGCCCGAGGAGTAGAGCCAACTCATCTGCATTTTGATGTGAGGTTTTTAATGCAGGTTACTAACTCAGATCCATATGCGGTTAGTGCCGAGTCTTTAGACTTAGCCTGGATCCCTGTGGTGCAATTGTGCCAAGAGAATGTTGATCAATCATTGCGACGAATGGCGCTAAAGACGCAGGAGCGCTATGGCAGGAAAGCCTTCAGATAGCAGGGTGCCACATGTGAGCTTACTTATTGCAAGTAGTGCTCGGGGTGCTCATTGCAGCGCAGGCAAGGGTCAGGACAGCGTACTGCCAATTTGCGATTACATCAGGCTTCATTAAAATTGTTTGTCCTATAAGCAGCAAAAACATTAAAAGCGAAGTAAGCGTCCAAATTTTTCTTGGCTCTCTGCCACTTAGAATCAGGGCCCCCAGAAGAGGTTCGGCTATAATAATTAACCAAGCGAGTGTTACGTTTAGTGCGTGGGGTGACCAAGTTTTGTCAAAGTCGGCGGTTATGTAGCCGATAAACTGACTGCTTCCAATGAATACCCACTTAACTAGGCCTACATATAGAAGCCAGAGACCAAAGTACAAGCGCATTCCATTAAGGAAAAACGATTTTGGGTCAGCGTCGCAGCATTTCATTTTGTTACGCACTCTTTATTAGTTGGGTAGGCAATTTTTGGGGCTAGAAGCGTTCACTTAAACAGTGATGACCAATCCCACTCCGTATGGCAACCACATTTATGGGACGTGCTCTAGGCCTAGGTTTATTGGACAACATAGTTGTACTCGATTATATGGGAGGCGCGGGAGGGGCATACTTAATTTGGCCCAACAAAAGGAAGGTGGTACCGCAAAAGTGCAAGAGTTTCAGGCGGTTAATTGATGGTAATTTCTGGAGCGATTCAGTATAAGTAGCAGGTACTTTGTATGACCTTATTGGATAGTTATGGGCACTAAGATTGGAGTAATCGGACTGGGTTATGTCGGGCTGCCAATAGCACTTGCGCTCGCTGACAAGTTCCCGGGAACCGTAGGGTTTGACACGAACAAGGCTAAAATCAGCGCTATAAAAAAGGGAGTAGACCCAACTAACGAAGGACTCGCCGAGCGCATTCAAAGCAGCTCAATCGATGTTTCAGCCAGTCCGGATATCCTGCGTGGCTGCAATTTCATTGTTGTCGCAGTGCCAACCCCGGTCGATCAAAATAAGCAGCCAGATTTTGCACCTCTGCTTGGCGCATGTTCAGCTCTCGGCCCAGTACTGAAGGGTGGCGAGACGATAGTATTTGAAAGTACCGTGTATCCAGGGGTTACTGAAGACATTTGCGGCCCGGCCATATCAAAGGCTTCAGGCCTACGCCAAGGCAAAGACTTTAAGCTTGGATACTCCCCAGAACGCATTAATCCAGGCGACAAAGAGCACACGCTGGAGCGCGTTAAAAAGGTGGTCGCTGGTGAAGATGAGCAGACCCTAAACTTAATCGCGGCAGTTTACGAAAAAATTATCTCCGCTGGCATCCATCGCGCGCCTTCGATCAAGGTAGCTGAGGCCGCTAAGGTCATCGAGAACACGCAGCGCGATCTAAATATTGCTCTCATGAACGAGCTTGCTTTGATCTTTGATCGAATCGGAATTTCCACACGCGATGTTCTTGATGCAGCAAGCACCAAATGGAATTTTTTGCGCTTCTCCCCAGGGCTGGTCGGAGGGCACTGCATCGGAGTCGATCCATATTACCTAACTACCAAGGCGGAGCAGTTGGGCTACCACCCGGAAGTCATCCTGGCCGGACGGCGTATTAATGACAATATGGGTAAGTTTATAGCGCAGCGTATGGTTAAGATGATGGTCAACGCTGGCATTCAGCCTAAAGGAGCGCGCGTGGGTGTGCTCGGTCTTACTTTCAAAGAGGATGTGGCTGATATCCGCAACTCGCGTGTGCCGGATATTATTCAGGAACTTAAAGAGTTCGGTGCAGTGCCTCTAGTGCATGATCCATTGGCACAAGCAGAGGAAACTCTGCATGAGTATGGCCTAAAGCTCAACGAATGGAGTGAGTTGGTTAATCTAGATGGTTTGGTGCTAGCAGTATCGCATCAGAATTACCGCTCTATGGACATCGCCAAGCTAACTGCAGGCCTGCGCAAGGGGGGAGTGTTAATAGATGTTAAGTCTGCGCTCTCTAAGAACACACTGCCGCCGCATTTCTCATACTGGAGTCTGTAACGGATGCAGCAAGGATCGGCGGCACTACCGAAGGCACTGCGTGAATCTCCACGTAGCTGGCTGGTAACCGGTGCAGCCGGATTTATTGGCTCACATTTAGTCGAGTTTTTGCTCCGCAATGGCCAGCGAGTACGTGGACTAGATAACTTTGTAACTGGAAAGCGCGAGAATCTTGCAGCAGTCCAAAAATCTGTGGGCTCAGCTTGGGGTAAGTTTGAGTTTGTTGAAGGTGATATTGCTAATGCTGAAGTATGTCAGCAGACATGCGCTGGCATACACATCGTGTTGCATCAGGCCGCGCTAGGCTCAGTCCCACGGTCGATTGCCGATCCGCAAATCACCCACCGTAGTAACGTGGATGGGTATATCAACATGCTCGAAGCTGCTCGAGCTAGAGGAGTTGATCGCTTCGTATACGCCTCGTCCAGCTCAGTATATGGCGATCACCCTGAGCTGCCGAAACGTGAAGATATAATTGGAAATCCATTATCACCATACGCTGCTAGTAAACTTATAGATGAGGTGTATGCCGGTGTATGGTTTAGAACCTACGGCCTTCCAACCATTGGCCTGCGTTACTTTAATGTGTTTGGTCCGCGACAGGACCCGGAAGGGCAGTACGCGGCTGTAATACCGCGCTGGCTTTCCAGCATGCAAAAGGGGCAGGCCTGCATAATTAACGGCGACGGGGAAACAAGTCGCGACTTTTGCTTCATCGAGAACGTAGTACACGCCAACTTATTGGCGGCAACTGCAAATGCTTCCGCATTCGGGCAAGTCTTTAACATTGCGTGTGGGGAACGCACCAGCCTTCGGCAATTGCATGATTCATTGCAGCGCGCCCTTCTTAAGCTTCAGCCCAAGCTTAAATGCATGAAGCCTTCCTTCGGAGAATTTCGTTCGGGTGATGTGAGACACTCTCTTGCGAATATCTCCAAAGCGAATACCTTACTTGGGTACTCGCCTCTGGTTGGCTTGGAAAAAGGGCTTGAGATTTTGGTGCAGTCTGCCGCTGAGAATCAGGGGAGCTAATAAGGACCAATGCGATTCGCAAGTGCCCGAAAACAAACACTTTTCTTGATTGGAGCGCTAGTTGTAGCGCTTCCTTCCCTGAGCTGGGCTCAATTTGGCGCCTGCTGCGGAGGTCACGGTGGCGTCTGTGGCTGTAAGCATGGCGGGGTGGTTTGTTGTGATGGCTTTGAAGGATCCTCTTGCCCCTGCAGTGAAGAAGATGAACTAAAAGTTCCCGAAAAGGAGGCGCCAGCGACAGCTGCTCCTATTAAACAAGCGCCAAAGGTTTCTCCTCAGCCTCCTGCACAAGGCTATGTTGCTCCAGCCAAGCACAAGCAATTTTTATCTAATCCTGAACTTACACCTGGCGATGTGCGCAGTACGAATGTCGATGAGATTTGTGCACCAGGCTATATCTCTAGATTGCCGCGTGCGGCCGAGGAGGATAAAGATGCAACCTACGAGGCTTACGGAATTAGCGATCGGCGCAAGTATGGGATCGACCACCTAATATCAAAAGGGTTGGGGGGCTCTAGTAATCCGCGTAATCTTTGGCCGCAGTCCTATCACGGCCCGTGGCCAATGCCATTAAAGGATCGATTAGAGAACCATTTGCATAAGCTTTTGTGTGAGCACCAAATTTCGGTAGAGGAAGCGCAGAATGCTATACGGACAGACTGGGTCGCAGCGTATAAGAAGTATCTAGGTTTGCCAAAGGTAGAGCATATGCCCCCGAGCAGGGCTGCAGGTAAGTTGAAGCCTGCAAAGGGTAAATCAAAGCAGCCCGCGAAGGGCCCTAAGTCCGCAGCTCCGAGTAAGAAAAAACATTAAGCTAGGTAAGGTTTATGTCTTTTGTCGTTCAACGTGACCCCCATGATCACAGAGCTCGTATTGTGCCAGCTAAGCGCAGCACTTCGCTGACCGAAGCGGTTGTAACCTCACTGCAATTGCTACTTATATTCTCGGTCCTGCGCATTGCGATGCTGAAGTCAGGACTCACATTTTTCTATGTGCCATACTTGGATGAGCTTTTGGGGCATGTGATCGTATGGTGCGAGTCATTCTTTGTGGCCAAGTTTTATTAAGAGCCCGTCACAAAAATGCGCTAGGCGAGCCTAGCGGGCTCGTGTTGTGGGCGAAGCTAAGCAATCCGCTTAATTCTGTGCGCGTTCGATAGCGCTCACCAAAAAAAAGCTCGGGAATGGACATTGTTTGACAGAATTGTTTTGAGAGTATTCTTTACTCCCACAATATTTTCCAGCGTGCTGGACGGTAGCGATATCTAAGGCCAAAATCGTCAAAGGCTTCTTGCTTAATTCGGGCTAGGGCTTCTTGTGGATCGTCGGTAACAAAGAAAATGTCTTTGTCTTTCGCATCAATTGCGCCACGCATCAGAAGGGTATTATTTAAAAATTCCATCAACGGCGCCCAATACTCTTTTCCTATCAGTACGACTGGAAAGTGCTTTATTTTGCCTGTTTGAATGAGAGTCGCGGTCTCAAAAATTTCATCCAGTGTGCCAAAGCCACCGGGAAAGGCCACGAAGGCGTAGGAGTACTTGACCAACATGACTTTGCGTACAAAAAAGTAGCGGAACTCAACCCAGCGGTCCAAATACTGATTTGGCTTTTGCTCTTTAGGTAGAACAATATTAGCACCCACTGAATAGCCGCCAGCTTCCTGCGCTCCGCGATTAGCCGCCTCCATGATCCCTGGCCCGCCTCCGGTCATGACAGCAAAGCCTGATTTAGCTAGAAGCTTACCCATCTCCTGGGCTCCGCTATAATATGGATTTCCAGGGCCAAATCTGGCAGACCCAAAGACAGTTACGCATGGCCCGAGAAAATGCAGGGCTCGAAAGCCCTTAAGAAACTCCCAAAATATTTTACACAGCCGTAAGAACTCGAAGCTGCGTGTGTGTGGCCCTTCTAGGAAGCGATGCTCAATAGACTCAATGCTGAGCTTTCCCCAGTGCCAATTCTGTGTACGGATTTCATCATCACCCATAGCGGTGCATTAGGAGCGCGTAACAAAATGAAACCTACTGCGCCAAGCGATATATGGCCTACAACAGCGTCAGGTTGCGCAAAACATTCCTCAATGTAGCCCTGCTACGTTTCCGGTTGTTTTGCTTGCCTTCCTTGATTTGGCTCATATCTCACTTAGCTCGCTAGGTTTTAATTTCGTTGCGCGCTTTAAAAAATAGGCGCCATTTTGGCAACGCCCACTCCTATTCTCCGATGCATTAGGGAGTTTAGAGAGTATGCGTCAGATACCACAATATGATCTAGTTCTAGGCAGCATGGCGAGAATAGCCCCAGCGCATTTTTCTCGCAATCTGCGGCGGCTCAGTTGCTGGCGAAAAATAGGTGCACTGCTTATTGTGCTGAACTTGTTCGTGCGGACGCCGATATACGCGCAGCCTCAATCGCAGCTGTTTTTATGCGCCGATGTCTGGTCAAACATCCCTTGCGGAAAGTCTCGTCCAGCGAAACCAGCAGTAGGCGAGGGGACTGAGCAGCATAGGCGTCAGAATTTGAGTGCAGAACTTTCACGTTTGGCAGGCTTGTTACGAGCAGAGACAGGGCAAGACACTTTAAGCGCACAGAGTGCAATCGATTACTGCGCCAAGGAAAGTACAAGCGCCGACGCCTGCGAAGCACGTGTGTTACGAGTATCAAAAGATTTGCTATCTGACCTAAAAGCTTATCGTAAGCAGCAACAACGAGCCCGCGAGCTGGAACAGCGGCGTAATGAACTTGCATTCAAGCGCGAAAAGTTGCAAGCAGAATTACGCGCTCGAGCCTTTAGGCGCCGTAAGGCTTAGAGCGCTTCCCGAAAGTTAATACCGTTCGCTTCGCTGGCGGCAATTATTTTTTTGGGAACTGCTATTGAGCATGGTTTAGGAATGTTAACGGGCTCGTGTTGCTAGCAATGCGAGGCAATTTTCTTAATTTTGCTACACATGCAAATTCATAGTCACTCAGCGTGAGCTGAACAGCAAAGCTCCGCTCGTGGCAGCTCTGGCCAGGTTACCTCGGCAGCTGCTGTTCCCTCAGCGCTTTTTCCGGGTGCTGGCTTTGGAATTGGCAGGAATGGGCATACTCGATCCGGCGGGCAGGTCTCTTTGCCTGGTCCGGGAGTCTCAACAGGGTCTGGTCCAGGAGTAGTTGTGGGGGCCGGTTTTTTGTCTGGTTTTGTTGGGGTTGGAGCTGGTTCTGGCTGTGCAAACATCACTAGTACTCCTTATTCGATTTTTCTTTCAACCGCATAACTGCGTGGGACGATACAAGGATCTCGATTCGACGAGAAGTATGGAAGGACATGATTCCTCCATATCTCCTGCTCCTCATGTCCACTGCCGTCGCTATCTAGGGGCAATTGCAGCACTTCCCCATGCATGCGCAGGCTAAGGTCGTATGTGTCGATAGTGACAGGACTCGGGGCAGGCCAATGACTCAACGCGGGTTGCAGCGAGAAGATTGGACATTCTTCACGTGGACTGCCTTTAGCTTTGGCGTTTTTATGCCATTTATACAACTCTGTCAGCATACGGTAGGCATGTGGGTTGACGGGACCTTCAAGGAACCCAAAACCATTGTCATCACCGCTTTTCTCCGATAACTGCAATTCTGCGAGCTTGGCTAGCTCTGCCTTCTCGGCTTCCACTTCATAGGCGGGGCGTTCTAAAAAACCATCGCTTTGTTCAACTGTGGATTCGTAGACTTGCGCTCGCGTGACTGTTTCTCCGCGATGATAAGCAGCCAGGGCTACATCGAATAAATAGTGCAAATGATATAGACGCGAAGACACTGAATATACTTTTGCGTGCAGCTCGCGAAATTCAACCATGGCGGCTTCCATGCGCGGATCTTTTGGGTCGGGAGCATAGCCACCCAGCCGAGCTGGCTTGTGTAGATGCCCAAACTTATCCACTAGCGTTGTGCCTGAATTGCGCCCTTGTTCCCAGGAATAGTATTTGCCAGTTGCGGGCGGAAATGAATTACAAAGCCCCCCAAAGTTGGACGCCCAATTTAGATTTAATAGCGGAAGCTCAGCTGCTGTGCAGGCTAGTTCAAGCTCAGCTCTGCTGGGAGGCTGAAAGTTGAGATCTAAGTACTTAGAATCGAAGCCTCTAAAACGGCTAGCTGGTATGGCAGTCCCTTCAAGCTTGCTTTCAAGAACTACAGTAGGGCAGAGAAACGCACGATCTCGCGAGTAGTTGTGAAAGTGATCATTAAAAATAACTAAGCTGTAATGAACTCCATCGATCTTGTACTTTTCTAGATCGGGCGGAATGACGGCAACTAGGCCGCGCAAATTTACAATTGATGTGCGAGCAAAATCATCTAATTCATGTCGCGCGAAGTCCCAGGCTGTCTTGTAGAGATGGTATGGATCATCAGGCCGGGAGGTGTCTTTGGCAAATAGTCGCTCAAGGTGAAAGTTGGAAATTCGGCAGCCAGCCCCAGGGAAGTCTTGATTGCTACTTGAATTGTAGCAGTGCACTGACTTGGCGCTGTCTAAGCCAAATGCTACCAGCATATTCGTCTCGCCAGGAGCAGGTCTACGGGCATCGAAGGCGCGTCTGCCAAACCCATATGAGCGATCAAACCCAGCCCACATTATTTCTACCACCTCATCATGCATTCTTAGCGCGCGTGGATCATGCGTGCTGCGGTCTAGGCGGTTGGCTTCATAGCCGTTGGGGAATGGCAGAGAATCAATTCGCACCTCATTACGAAGAATATGATGTGCCAAATCACGCACATTATCTGAAGGTGGATTCATAAAGGCTAGGGTGGCGGCATCAAAAGTGGTGCGTTGCAGGGTGCGCACTAAAGGATCGACTGGCACTGGCTGAGATGGATCGCTGTGATGTAGAGCCGATGCCAGCTCATGTAGTCCAAAGTACTGGCCGTGTAAATTAACCAAAAATACGGCTGAATCGCTTATAGCCTTGAATGGGCTAATATGCGAAGCAAAAGTGGCCTTATGGTGCCTATATAGGTAGTCCACTATGTCGCAGTAGTCGCGCAGAAATGCACCTATAGCCCCTGGAGATTTCCAAACTTCAGCACCATGCATCGCCAAATTAGAGGCGACTTCGAAGACTGACCAGCTTGCCCCATCGTCTTCTAGGAAGTTCCACGGAGGATTGGGGGGTGAAAGAAATGCATCGGCGTAACCCCGGGCAGCAAGCCTACCCTCTGCCCCATCAAGCAGCAGGCGCGTATACTCCGAACCAATAAAAGGGGCCAGTGGTGCGCCGCTGGCAATGGCAGCATCAAGAGTGCGATCGCGCTCCTCAGCTGCTTGCATCTCAGTGTCAATCGGTGCAAAGCCTGTAATGGCATCTACTAGTGGAAGCCTGCGAACTATATATTCAGGAATAATTTTGTCTTTAAGAACACCTAGCGAATCAGCGCTTGTGTGCCTATCACCAAGTAGCTCGACCAGGGCGTGAATTGCTGGAAGTGGCGCGCCTCCTGAGGTCGCATAGTAATCGCAAGTGTGCGCAATTAGTTCGCAAATACGCTCGACACAGGCGGCATCCTTACTCAGTACAGGGGGATTCTTTGCTGCGGCGCTGGCAGCAGTCTTCTTAATTGTATCGACAATGCTGTCGGGGGAAATCTTTCGGGAGGAAACAAGACGCGGAATTCTTAGAGCCAGGGCATCAAAGCAAGAGAAAAGGCGGGCGTTTCTTTGGAGTTCAGATCTTGCGCGATTTGAGAGTAGCAACAGGGCTGAAGAAGATTCGAGCGCCGAGAAGTAGGGCGCATTCTCAAGAATTGTCTCTACAGACCTAAAAAAGCTGTGAGTGTTTTCAGAACGCAATGCCCATGGAGCGGCTCGACAGATTGCATCAATAGTTGATTGTGGCAGTGATTCTAACGGTAGTCCAGCCAAGCCAGTAGCAAATGGTGTAAGATGGTCCCAATTGAAACTGATTGCGCTGGCTGCCACTCTTCGCAAAATACTGCCAAGGCGTTGCCAGCGTTCGGGAGTCATGCGCACCGGGCGCTCGGTAAATCCTAATTCTGGTTCTTGGTAGGTTTGCAGATGTAGGATCTGGACAAAGGCTTCAGTTAGTTTCCTTACGAATCGGTATGAGCATCGCTCTGGCCCACGAACAGCTTCAAGAAAGGCTTTCCAACCAGCAATGCCAAAACCGGCGTTACAAATCCTACTGACTGTCGGCTTTAGAAAGAATGGATGCAAAATACCAGGATTGCCGTTGGTACCTGGGGCTAAGGCCTGTTGAAGATCATGCAGCGCGTCATCGCGAGTAGGAAACTGCGGACGCGGTAAGATATGTTGTGGTGGGCCTTCACGTGGAGGTTCGCTGCATGGCGGGCCTGGTGGAACTAGAGGATCAGCCCCATCAGGTGGTATTTCAGAAGAGGCCCCGGCGCTTGGCATACTACAGCAACTTACGACAAGAACTTGGGAGTTGTTAGGTTAATGCAACTACTCGGCAGTCCTAACAAACTCTCTACAGCACGCACCATTAGACGGACATAAGAGTATACGAGCTGACTATAAAATTAAAGCGAATCTTGCTTAGAGCCCGCAGCAAGGATGACTTCTAGTCGAGCTTGGCATGGGGCCCAAAGTGCCCATGCCGAGCCTCGCTACAAACGCCTTCAGCGTTTGTAGCGCCATACTGCGCATTAACCCCATCAGGCCCTGGCCAATAGACTTAGGCTGTACCTTGAACAATTCCTAGCTGTTCTCGCAGATCGGCCAGCTGCCCATTCCAGTAAGCAGGCGAGCCGAATTGAGGAAAGACCCTCGTGAAAGCAGGATCCTTCCAGCGCCGGGCAATCCAAGCCGAGTAGTGTACCATGCGCAGAGCACGAAGCGCTTCGATTAACCGCAAGCTTGCCCGGTCAAAAGCCTTTAGCTGCTCATACCCTGCAATCATGAGTTCAAGTATGCGTTGCCCTTCTTCATCCCGCCCAGGAAGTAGTAGCCATAAATCCTGAACGCAGGGTCCCATCACCATGTCGTCAAAATCCAGTAGAAAAGGTCCCTGGTTACCCCAGAGGATATTCCCAGCATGGCAGTCTCCATGGATTCGCTGTGAGGCTGTTTGAGCGAACCAGGGCGAAGCGCAAGCACAGATACTTTCAACTGTGGATGTGTAGGCCTGGGCAATCTCATTAGGTAGAAATCCAGCTTCACGTAAAAATCTTACGTTATCTAATCCATATGTTTCAGGAGATAGACGCAGCCGGTTAGGGGCAGGCTCACGTGCCCCTACGAGGTGCAGCCGAGCCAATAACCTTCCGATTCGTTCAGCCTGTTCATCGCTCAGCTCATCGGGGGCGCGACCACCACATTTTGGAAATACAGCGTACCAAATTCCACTTTCTGGATCCTGGTGCAGAGTCTCATCGGCGCTGTCTCGCAGGGGAGCTATGACGGGGATATCCGAGGCTTCCAGTTGAAGCAGGAACTTATGTTCCTCCAAGATTTGCTCGCGTGACCAGCGGCCCGGTCGATAAAACTTTACGACTCGGAAGTAATCATAGCGGCTTTGGACACTAGATTCGTCTTTCACCTCGATTTCTACCTCATAGACCCGGTTTTCCATACTGTTTAGGGCCAATGCTCGCCCCGTGCAGTGAAATCCAAGGTGTTCCACGGCGCGTAGAACGCCCTCAGGGGTAAGAGAGTAGAAATATTCGTTAGTGTTGCTAGTATTCTCGGGCATGTCGAAAGTTTAGGCAGCACGGAGTGAAATGGTCAACCTAGTGGGCGCCTATATAGTTGCAATCTTCATCCTAGCGCTTGTTAGCCAGCGCGTTAGTGTCAGATCGATCGAGAGCGCGCTTAGAGCTAAGTCCTCCTTACTACTACTTACCTTGTATTGTTTGCTGGCGCTGGTGGGATTGGACGCTTTGGAGCTTTTGCCTCATTCCAATACAGTGATGTCCATACTGGGGTGGGTTACATTTGCAATTCAAGGATTAAACTTGTGGATTCATGAAGCTGGGCACGCCTATCTAGCTTGGGCTGGTGAGGTATTGCATGTGGCAGGTGGCACTATATTACAGCTGCTTTTCCCTAGTTTGTTTTTATTCTTTTCATTTCGATGCAGCGCAAGATTTTGCAGCATTCTTGCTATATACTGGCTTGGCCTTAATTTTGCGCATATTGCACCTTACATTGCTGACGCGCGAGCTCAGGCGCTTCCGTTGTTGGGGGGTGGAGAGCATGATTGGCACTTTTTGCTTGGACGCTGGGGCCTGTTGGCGCGTGACACTGAGCTTGCAAATTTGTGCTGGTGGTTGGGTGCTATATGCCTTGCAGCTTTCATACTATTTGGGCTTAAGGTACTACGCGATCCAGGGGATTGGGGAGAAACGCAACAGTGAGTGGACGAGCGCTAGAAACTCTAGTCGGTTTTTTAAAACTACAGCCAGATCTGCTGCCCAAAGGCGGGCGTGTGCTCGTATTGCGAGCTGAGAGTAGACCCGAGCTGGAAATATTTTCCGGTAGCGAAGTAATTTGTCATCAAACCTTGAAGGGCGACTACGATCGCCTGGCGATGCATGGTTACAAAGTTGCTGCAGAAGTGCCTTGTGAAGTGGACCTCTGCGTATTTATTGGGACAAAGCAGAAGGAGGAGAATCTCTGGAACTTCGGTCTGGGCGTTCGAAGTTTAGCACGCGGAGGTGTGTTTCTTTGCGCACTTCCGAACGAGCTGGGGGCGGGCCGCTTCGAGCGTGAATTAGCTATCTGCTCAAGTGATGTTATTTCATACACAAAAAATCGCTGTCGAGTATTCGGCGTAAGAAAAGACGATAAACTTAAAGAAGAAGTAGTAGCTGGGTGGTGCGCGCGCGGCGATCCTCGCTTGATTGCAGGTACGGAATTGAAGAGTCGACCAGGTATATTCGGTTGGAGTAAAGTAGATGTTGGATCGGAGTTGCTGGTAGAGCACCTGCCAACTGATTTAGCAGGTCGTGGTGCAGATTTAGGTGCTGGGTACGGGTATCTTTCCTATAAGGCCCTCTCTCTTTCCATGAAAATCCAAGAGCTACACGTAGTGGAGGCAGAGGGGTTGGCGATTGAAATGGCTAAGGTCAATTTAGCTCAGTTCGCACAGCGCTGCAGATTGGAGTTTCACTGGTTGGATGTTGTCGCTGGACTAGCGCTAAGAAATTTGGACTGGGTAGTGATGAACCCGCCGTTCCATGCTGGTAAGGTTGTGCGTATGTCGTTGGGTGGAAAGTTTGTCGTGCAGGCTTCGAAAATACTTCGCCCTGGCGGCCAGCTCTATATGGTTGGGAATTCGCATCTGCCATATGAGTCTACCCTGCGCGACCACTTTGCGCAGGTAGAGCTGCTCGTTGAGGCCAAGGGGTTTAATGTTTTTCGAGCTTGTAAGGAAAGCTAATTACGATATGCGGCTCGACAAACTACTATCAAGTCTCGGGTATTGTTCGCGGCGTGAAGTTAGAGCGTTACTTCGAGAGGGGCATGTTACAGTCTCTGGAAGTTCACGTTTGTCTCCTGACATGCACGTAGAACCGTCAAGTGTTAGCGTCGATGGTGAGGCGCTTGATGCCCTGCCGCCTATCGTTTTAATGCTAAATAAGCCGGCCGGGCATGAGTGTTCGCATGCAGCCTCGGGGCCTTCAGTGTATGACTGCCTGCCTGATCGATTTAGGGTAAGAAATCCTACTTTAGCTTGTGTTGGGCGCCTTGATAAGGACACTACTGGACTTCTCTTGCTTACAGATGATGGAGAGCTGTTGCACGCGCTTACTTCCCCCAAAAAACACGTCGAGAAAGCTTATCGCGTCACCTTACGTGATACCTTAAAGGGGACTGAGGTTGCGCTATTTGCGAGCGGCAATTTGCTGTTGGATGGTGAAGAAAAGCCACTTTTGCCGGCTGTTTTGCTGGTGCTGGGAGAGCGTGAGGCTGAACTTGTTATTTGCGAAGGGCGCTTCCATCAAGTTAAGCGCATGTTTGAGGCTTGCGGAAATGAAGTCGTTAGTTTGCACCGTGCTAGGGTGGGAAAGCTTGAATTGGGCACACTGCCAGAAGGTGAGTGGCGCTTTTTGGAACCTTTGGAAGTAGAGCTGCTTCGACAACCTAATCAGGCCTGAAGCGTGGAAACAGTTATTAGTTTTCTAAATGGAGAGCGCTGCGATGTCGCAGATTACTTCTCTCATCTGGGGCAGGGAGTGTTTACTAGCCTTCTTTTGCACAAAGATTCAGGTGGTAAGTTAGCAGCACGCGGCCTTTCACTACATCTGTCCCGCCTAAAGTCCAATGCAAAGGCCATGGACTTAGATCTGCCTTCGGAAAAAGAGTTGTGTGCCATGCTTAAGGGCAGTGCTGCGCAGTTCAGTTGGTCCACGGGCGAGGCAGCCCGAGTTCGAGTGGTTGCTCTTCCTAAGAGCAACCTTTTGATTCAACTTGAGCCTTTTACGCCACGTTTTAACTTGCGGGAGGGAGTTGTATTATACCCCGTTTCAATTGAGCGAACGCTACCAACTCTTAAATCATGCTCCGCGGCGGCCTCGCTGGTTGCGCAGCGTAAGGCAAAAGCACAAGGTGCTGACGAGGCCTTGCTTGTCGACAGGGATGGATTCGTGCGTGAGGGGGCCTGGAGTAATTTGTTTTGGGTCAGTCATGATGCCGTACTGCACACGGTAGTTGAGCGCGCCCTGCCAGGAGTCACTCAGAGCCTTATTCGTCAGATTGCCCGTCGCTGCGGGATGGAAGTCAGCGAGTCCGAAGTATCGCTGCAAGAGCTAGAGGTAGATGCGAGGGAAATATTTCTGACACTTTCAACCTATGGCGTGGTGCCTGTGCGCGATATTATAGGAGTTTGGAGGGAGCCTAACTCAGAGCGAAAAATTTCAGGTTCATTAATGGGTGCCTATCAAGATGCTATCCCTGAGACAGTATAGCATTCCGAGGTTTAGGGACTAGATAATGAATAA
>JAIBBV010000010.1 GCA_019694465.1 Oligoflexia bacterium | reverse complement strand
TATTAACCAAGCAAGTCCAGGAACTAGCCCGCTTGCATCGCAATACACCTGTTATGCGGCAGTGGGTACTATACTGAAGGTGCTCGAAGGACATGCTGGGATAAGTACGGCCAGAGACTTTGTGTCTGCCTTATCTCCAGATCAGAGTGTAAGTTTACCTGACGGGGAGCTTAAATTTTTGGGGAGAAACGCCCAGATCCCGATTAGGTTCCGTGTGATGGGGTGAGCCTACAGGCTATCGATTATGGCTGCAAACAGTGCGCTGCGGTTGTAGAGACGATTGAGTAGGTTGGTCAAAGAGCGCCCATGATTGTCATCGCTGGCTAGCTCCATCGAATCTGGATCGGCCACAGCTTCTGAGATCGCTTGCCTAATATTGTGAGTTCCGGAGTTGCGGCCGCCAAAGTAGCCCTGCATAAAAGTCTGCTCAAGAAAGGTGAGTGGATTATTGGGTGCGCCTTGTAGAGAGTAGGCATGGTGCTTGGTAAGGTTTATTGGCAGGGCGCGAATATCACGACATCTATATAGCGCAAATTCTTGGTTCGATACGCCATGCAAATTCACTACTCTACTATCCTCAAAATCACACAACCCAATTTCCATGTCATGAGAAAAATAGAAGTTGCCATGATGTGGATTCCAATGGCAGATCCCAGCCTCATGAAAACGGCGCAGTAAAGCGCATGCTGAGGTGATGGCAGGTCGCGCGATGCTATAGCGAGTGGCGTCTATTAGTCTAAGATTGTCCAGCTCTGGAACAGCATACATCACAACCCCAAGTGGTTGGCCCTGAAAGCTGCGATCTAGAAATGTGCCAAGAGCAATTGGATATGGTACCGGCAGACTGAGTCTAAAAGCGTGCCGAGCGACAACAAACTCGTTGCTAGCATCATCTTTAAGTACATAGCCAGTAGGTTGTGCAGGAGCTGAGGCAACTTGAGCCACGCCATCTACTATCGACAACTTTCTAGCCGAGGGTCTGAATCTGGAGTGCTGTGACTTTTGGTACACTTTAGTTGAAGGCGCTTTGCCGTGATCGGTTACTCCCTTAACCCTTAGGGCAGTAAGTACAACGCCGTGACGCTCAAACCACTCACTTTCGGGTAGCGCTAGTATCAACGAGCGTCCTTCAGGGTGAATCGATAATTTCTTCCAGTGTCGGCGTGGAATTGAGCCTGAACATGCGTCAAGAAGTAGTCTCACTTTGTCGTGCGGTGCAGCGCCATGATTTTCAACAAGTGCCGAGCGCCGCAATATGAGCTCAAGTGGGCGAGGTGCATCGAGCCTTGAACGCATAACAACGAGGCCGCCTACGCTGCTTAGCGCCAAGTCAGAAATGCTGGGTCGGTGAGGGGAAGCTTGGGCTCCGTTTCCATATAGAGGGGGTATCGATCGTGATAGCTCTGAAGCAGGCGCTATTGGGTCTAGCTTTGGAATTGTAGTTTGAAATGATAGTCCCACAAGTGAAGCACTTATATATGATTAAGACCTACAC
Source organism: Oligoflexia bacterium (assembly GCA_019694465.1). Taxonomy (GTDB): domain Bacteria; phylum Bdellovibrionota_C; class UBA2361; order UBA2361; family JAFLCA01; genus JAIBBV01. Next base: position 72,936 of record JAIBBV010000010.1, on the reverse strand, counting down.
AAATTCTATCGGCAGCTTCAAGCGCTTGTGCATGCGACACGATAAAAGGATGAAAGCCAAAGCGCATAAGTCCTTCACGTTGGTCGTAGTAGGCGGTGCGAGTGTCGGCATCTACAGCGGTTCCGCCATCGTCTGGTTTTCCGAGCCATGCAAACAAGCGAGCGCTTTCTTGGGCGCTTGCGAAATATAGTACAATTTCAGCGCTACGCTGGCGCAGATCCCGTTGGCTTAGTACGCCAAAGCGCGTGCCAAAGCTTGGGTGTTGCGCGAGTCGATCCAAAAATAGATCTCCACGTTCGATCGCCTGCTGATGTACAACTTGAATACCACCAGCGTCGCGGTAGCATTTCAACACTGCTGCCCACATGCTCTGAAGCACTGGGCTAGGGGTGCTTAGTTGCAGTGAGAGCGCGCCGCGGTCGAACTCATGTTTGCCGCCAAAGGTAAAGCGCGACTCTGGACTGCGGCCCCACCATCCGCGCGGGAACCACGCTCCAATGTCGCGCAAATCCTGCATGTTGGCGTACATCCAACCCAGCGCCCCAGGCCCAGTTAAAAACTCCTTATAGCCGCAGCCTATAATAATATGCGCGCCACTTGCATCTGCATCTAGAGGATAAACTCCTCCAGAGTGCGCCGCATCTACGATTACAAAATAACCGCGTTCGCGAGCAAAGTGACAAATCGTGCTCATGTCCAGCACTTGTCCCGAAAGATATGGCTGATGCTCAAATAGTAAAATACCAGCTTCGCCTTGGTGTCTTTCTAAGGCAGCTAAAAAATCGTCAGTCGCAAAAATTCCACGCGGTAGGCTAGGTGTCACACGAATAGTTGAGGTAGTGATGTCTCTGCGATAGAAGTCATGCTCAGCATCAATTGCATCAGCATCCGAGGGAAATAGAAGTTCGTGCGTTAATATTTTCGGTCTAGGCGCTCCGTCTTCACGAGGACGCCCTAGCATGCGCAGTGCTAATGCAAGGTTTTCAGTAAGAGTGCCTCGCACAACTACATGTTCTGGGGCTGCTCCAATTACAGCGCCAAGTGATTCAAGAATCTGCTCGGGTTGGATTGCCATCCAGTTGGCAGCACCTCCAGACCAAGACGCTAGCCAAGACCTGACTCCATGCTCGCGCCACTCTTCGAGGACTTGTATGGGAGCATCGAGTACAGGACGCAGCGTGGGGCCAAGGGTGTGACTTTCAAGTCGAATCCTTCCTGCCGGGACACATGCGAGTTCACGTACTGCCGATGTCGGATCATCTTTCGCTTGCGCGGCTGCTCTCGCTTGTAAGTCGACATGCTGAGAGCTAGGGCCTGGAGAGGGCTGTGCTGTGGGTTCGGGCGATGCTCCTGAACTCATAGGTGAATCCTTTTTTGGGGTGATTTTTTGCGCTTCCTTTTTTTGCTCGGCAAAACGCCGAGTCGAGGGTCTTCGCTTAATGCCAAGCGTGCCAATGCGATAGCTGTGTCCTCGAAGTGCTCAGCGTCCTCCCGCAGGTATAGCCATTTTCCAAGCACTGGGTGGGCCAGCAGTTCAGAAAATTCTTTTTTTAAAGAAGTATGAAAGTCACGTTCAGTTGGGACAAGCAGACCCATCCAGTCAGGGGCTTCACTATCAGCAAGGACAAGCATCAACTTGCCATGACAATAGCAGGCACGGCAGGAGAACATCTGACGTTCCAGGTAAGATGGATGTTCACGTAGCCTTTCTACGATCCAGTCAAAGTGGTGCGGCTTAAAATGTTGCTCCGAGATCATAGGCTCCAGACTACAACGGAGAGGTCCACAAAAAAATGCGAGAGTAGTACCTGTCGTTTTTAGTCAGAATTGGTCGCAATTAGCGCGCTACCTACACAAGCCAAGCGGAGGAAGGAAATAGTGTTTGATCCCATGTGGCGCGAGTCGGCAAAATAGCGGCGGACTTTACAAATGGACAGCGAATTTCAATATCTCAGGCCTATTCAGACGCTTTCGCGATTCTTGCATGCGTTCGCGCATGAGATGCGAACTCCACTTTCTGTTTTGAGTAACGAGCTCTACTGCATGAGCGCTGGGGTAGTCGGAGATGGTCTTAAGCCGGCGCAGCAAGCATGCCAGCTTCTTAGCGCTAAGCTTCGTGAGGTGTCGTCTTCTATCCCGCATGAGGTAACTTTACAATCGCTCAGTTTGGCTGAGCTTCTCTGCGAGTTAGAAAAGCATTTTTCGATGGAGATTCTGGGGGCGCGGCCTGTGGGAGGCGTTTACTCCTCATATTCTCCAGCACTACTGCCTGCCTTGATTAAGGCTTTGCAGGTGCTGGGCATTGAGGGCAGCATTTGTCGCCTTTGCGTCGGGCCTTCGGTGATCGAGCTGACCTGGGGGCAAGCTAACTTTAGCACTAAGCCTTTCTCGGCCCTTTCTGAGTATGCGCTACAGCATGCCTATGCGCGGGTTGTGGAGGCAAGCTTACTGGATGCCATGCTTTGGGCCCACCGCGCAACGCTTGAGGCGAGCTCTGGGTTTCTGTGCATGTGTATTCCGATGGACGACAAATGAAAGCCATTCTGATCGATGATGATAGCGAGGCCCTATTATCGCTCGCGCGGGCGCTGAAAGTCTCGATTCCGGTGCTTAGTTGTGAGGTGGCGACGTGTGCGGAAAGGGCCAAGGTGATTGTGCGTGAACAGCGGCCTGAAGTGGCGGTGCTTGATCTTTGTATCGACACTCACTGTGGAGTGCAAAGTGGCTTTGAGCTTTTAGAGCAACTACTACTTATTGACCCAACCTTACGTGTTTTGGTGTTAACTGGACACGGCTCCCCAGAGCATGGGGTGCGGGCGCTTAATTTAGGAGCGGCTAGTTTTTTGGAAAAGCCTGCGGATATAGGCCATCTTGCTGCTCTAATCAGGGATGGAGAACGCCAGAGTACTCTCAGGCGTTCATTTGTGACTCTACAGAAGCAGGCTGAAGACGGCGTTGAATCAAAGTTAATTGGTGGTAGTCAGGTAATGCAACGTCTGAGAGAGGAGGTTCAGCTTGCTGCGCGCACGCCCCAGCCAATTCTATTGTTAGGAGAAACCGGGACCGGCAAAGGTGTTTGTGCGCGTTTGATTCATGAGTTAAGTGTGCGAGCGGATAAGCGCTTCGTGCGTTATCAGCCAAACTTTGCCAGTGCCGATCTTGTAAACAGTGAAATTTTTGGGCACGTGAAGGGTGCCTTCACTGGAGCAATGCAGGACCGAATTGGGTTAATTGGCGAGGCTGATGGTGGCAGCTTATTCTTAGATGAAGTCGAAGAGCTACCACTTGAAACTCAAGTTGGTTTGTTGGGAGTGCTACAAGAAAGGCAATTTCGACCAGTTGGCGCAAACCGTGAGCTCGCGGCGAATTTTCGACTAATATGCGCATCAAACCGCGATACCCTTATAATGATTGAACAGGGCAAGCTGCGGCGGGACTTTTATCATCGCATCGCACATCAAGTAATACGCATTCCATCGCTTAGTGAGCATGTCGATGATATTCCGATGCTGGCACAGCATTTTTTGCATGAATTGGGGAAGCGAGACTGTCTTAATGTTTTTGGTCTTAGCCAGGAAGCTTTAGCAACTTTGGAGCAGCACCCATGGCCTGGAAATGTGCGGGAACTGCAAGCGGTAATAGAAGGTGCTGCGTACCGCGCCAGTGCCAATGGGCGCACTCAAGTTGAGAAGCAGGATCTTTCCTTCTTGGCGCAAATGGCTTCGAATTCAGAATTTGCGGCTGGGCTGAATGAGCAAGTAGATCTATTCCGCCGTCGTCTTATTTCCGCTGCTCTATCTAAACACAATGGGAATCAAGTGCAGGCGGCGCGGGACTTGCGGATCGATCGTTCTACGCTTCGACGCATCCTTTCCCGTTCCGGTGGTGCAATGGAGATTGTTTAGGGAAGCACTTCTTTAGCGCCCTGCACCGCTCAAGCGCCATGTTTCTAAGAGTGCATGGCAAAATGGAGGGGGAATGTTTTGCGTTGCTTCCAATGCGATCGCCTAAAGTTTGCTTAGGGCGTTCTTGTTGCGGATTCTAGGTTATCTTTGAGCTGAAGCTCTCATCTGAAGAATATCTCGGGTTAATAGCACAAGCAGTAACAGCATCGAGAGAAACATTGGCAATCTTAGCACCGTTAGGATCTCGGCTAGATTCCAACCAGCCAGGAATCGCACATGCGATGTAATGAACTCATACTGTAGTCCATTCCCTATGATCATCATGCCGTACTCGAAAATGTAGGTAAGCGCGACTAGCACAAGACTAACGAACATTGAGACCTGTAGCCTATGTGTAGCGTGCGCAAAAGTTACAACTAGGAGCGGCAAACACCAGGAAATATATTGGTGCCCGTAACCCGGTCCAAGTGTGGGAAGTGCTAGCAACAGGGCCGAGCTAATCAGTGACACTTCTCCCAAGGAGCGCGGAGGCGCCTCAGAACAGAGCTTTGAAAGTGCTATCATGCTTGCCACAATCGCGAGAAAAAATAGCTGAGTGTATGGCTTAAAGCAGGCTTCCCATCCGAATAGTCCCAGAAGGCCAGTTATCCCGTAGAGGCCTGGAACAGAGGCGTATCCAATAACTTTGTCCGCTACATCCTGCGGCGCCAGGACAAAGATTACGCTCATACTAAGAGCTACTGGCGTGAGGGCGAGAATAGCTCCAAAGAAGCGAGTGTGTTTGGAAAGAGCGGGGGGCGACAAAGCCAGCGGTAGCAGGATAATCGGCGCTGTCTTGACCCATATTGCTAGCCCTAAATAGAAGCAGGCCAGTAGCCATGCAAAGTCGTCCTTGTTGGCTCCGTAACGCTGAAGCTCAAGCACAAACAGTAATAATAGCATGCCTACCAAAACGTCGAACTGCCCGTGTTGAACAGTAAGGAGAATCGAAATTGGATTTAGGGCATAGCCCCCTAATATCACCTTGCTAACAAAGCTAGAGCCCATTGCTTGCAAGGCTTGAAATAGTAGTGCCACTACTGCCAAGTCAGCCGCTGTAAATAGCAATTGCAGGCAAAATGGAAGTGATAGCGAGAGTAGGTTAGCGATGTGGTCAAGCACGAAAAGTGCCTGCATCGAGAAGGGCGCGGTGTTTAGATAACTTGTCGCCACATACGGGTTAATCCCTTGCCGTAGAAGCTCGGCTACTTTTATCCACCTTTGCATGTCCAGCGATAGGGCAAAGTCTGGAATTAATAGTGCATATGACAAGCGCACTACAAAAGCAGCGAGCAGTAGCTGATACAAAGTACGATCCCGATTCTTCATAGTGTGGCTGACAGCTTAGTGGTCTCGCTTCGGTCGTGGAAGAATGTTTTGTGCCACAAGCTCGACTTCCTTGGCCTGCAATTCTAAGTTACTTAGCAACGCAGCAGGTGAAATCGTGGTTACAGGTATAAAGCCAGATTCTGCTCCACAGAAACTGTTATCTACCTCCATATACCCGCCAATGGCAACGATATTATTCAGCGCCTGTAGTGGGGTGCCTACAAAATTTACGCCACGCACCACAACTTCTTTTCCGTCAGGATACACTAGCGTGGCGAAGCTAATTTCCCCGGAGAAGGCCTGGAAGTCATAGCTTTGCGTTTCTGTCTCGCCGCCAGATGTTTCATATACAATCATGCCGAACGGTTTTTTCTGCTTACGAATTTGCTGTAAAAGCATCTCCTTCATAAGCTTGAGATCGACCATGTTGCGACCTTCAATAATTGTAACTGCCATACGACTAATCGGACGTTGAAATTTCTTGCTGCGCGCATGGCCATTGGGGACAAAGCCTTTGCCGTAGCAAGCGGAGCGGGTCGAAAGAAAGTCTTTGAGGTGGCCGCGGTGAATTAAATCGGCATTACGACCAGGATGACCTTCATCGTCAAAGTCGTAAGCGCCTATGCATTTTATTCCTTGAAAGGACTTTAGTTTTGGATTGTCCCTGATGTTGATATCGAGCGTGAGCACCTTTTTGCCGATCTGGTCTTTAAAGGTCTGGCCTTCACCGCTGGAAAGTAGTCGACTACCTTCAAGACGGTGACCAACTGCCTCATGAAATAAAAGTCCGGCTGGCCCTGGATATAGTAAAACTGGGCCAGAGAAAGCATGAATGGTCTTTGCTCGCAAAAGTCGCACTAATTGGGCATGCTTTTGACGCATGAGCTTCTTAAAGCGGCGCATGTCCGGCAGTTCGTTTTGAGTAGCGCAGTTTAGTACTAGCTCTTGCTCTATTGTATGCCCGTCGCGTGTTAGCTTTTTGATTAGAGCGGTTAGCGAGTAAATTTGCACATGTTGAACAACTATGCGCCGTTCGCTACTAACGAATATTTTTGTTTCTTGGGCTGCGTCGAATTCTACCCACGAGCTGCTCACGTGAGGTAGCTCAGCCATCCACTTCGAAGCGATTTTACAGAAGCGCACCCATTTTTCTTCATCAACATTCTCAGCGCGTGCGTGTCTGATATGTGTGATCGGTCGCAAGGTTGTAAAAGCCTTAAGGGAGCGATTTGGATCGGGCGTGCTGATTCGGTTCGATTCCTTGGTGCTATAGTCAGACAGGGCTTCCCGAAACTTTGCTTCCGATAGGCGCCACAGTGCTATGCGTATTCCTTCTAGGTTGTTGTCATCGATTGGCATCGTGACAAGATTTGCGGACTCTTTTTCTTCGTCGTTGTCATTGAGTCCGCCATCGCAGATCTGATCGTAGCGTGGAGAACCAACGCGTATGTCGCAGTAAACATTGCGCGTGTGATCGGCGCGCCGTCGATACATGGAGCCTGAGCTAGCCCAGGTATTGAACCAGTTAATATCGCGCAAAAGAAATGAGCAGTAGTAAGCTCTTGGGAAGCCAGCAACTTTCATGCGCCGGGCGCGGCGGCAGGCATGCTTCAGTACAGGGATCAATTTTTCAACGCGTGCTTTGGGTAACATGCCTTAAAACCTGAGAGGGAGCTGCGAATAAGCACCTCCTTATATTGTACACCACCTTGAGGTGAACTGAAAAAGATAATTATATTAGATGGTTATCTCGTCGTTTAGTAGCGTTTTTTGTGCTGTAGTATCTGCAGTGCTGTTATGTAGATGGACCTGGATAGCGTAACCGGGGTTGGTTGATTGATTTTGTTACTAAAAGATCAAGTCCTTCAATATGTTAGCTACTAACATGGCTGGACCTTATGGCATTTTAGGGTAGAAGTTAGGCTGGCATTGAATGAGGAATATAGCAGGGCAGGAGCTCCCATTGGCCAGCCGTAATGCAATCCAAGCCCGTTAGGTTGGCCGATGGCATTTCTGTTGCGGGCTATGCTCATTTCCTAGATTCATGGCCCATTAGCTGGGATTGGAGAGGCGCATCGACGTCGGTTCTTTCTACTCATCCAAATAGATTTGAGCAATCGTCTCCGCTGAACAGTGATTGTTGTATGCGCCTATGCTGGGCAATTGGCGCAGCTCACTGTGACATCGGCAACAGTAGGTTTCGGCAACTTCTTGTCAGGGCTGGCTGGAATATACTGAAACTCTGCGACTCCAAATGCTGGTATCGTCTCTGGTCCCTTGAGTGATACTTCTTTTCCTTCAGGTGGCTTCACATTTACTACGGGTTTTTGCGCTTCGACTGATTTAGCGTTGCGAATGAAGACAGTGAAGGCTCCATTGTCGCCAAGCTCGGAAATATCGGCGATCTCAAGTTTTGGTGAATTGCAGGTAAAACGGTAGCGCGCAGTGGCGCCCTTAAAGCCGTCGAAGCATATCACAGATCCATCTGAATCTGAGCCAGCTTGGCAGTTAACGCCGCCATGCTTGTCGCAAGTAACTAACTTTTGCTCAACCAGCTTAACTTCACCGCGCGTGATATCAGGAAGCTGGGCGGGCTTGGCATCTTTGGAGGGAGGAGTCGAGGTATAGTGAACTTTGCCCTCTTTGTCGGTCCACTTGTAGACGGGAGAAGCTAGTGCTGTGCTAGCACCAGCGGTGCATATAAGAGTGAAAGCCAAAACGATAAGTCGCTTCATGCAGGCCATGCTAGCGCATTTTGGCGTTCGGCCGCAATTTGTTCAAAGCTACAAGTTTAGCTAGTTGCCTAGGTTGTATTCCTTTAGTTTATAAAGCAGTGCACGGTGGCTAATTTCTAGGATCTTTGCCGCCCGGGTGCGATTGCCTCCAGTCTTCTTTAGTGCTTTGAGAATAAGCGCAATTTCTAAAGTGCGTGTACGCTGCTTAATTGAGAGATTATCATCCCCCACCTCAGGCAGGCTCTCCTCTTGGTTTGCTGCAGGGACAGCCCCGCGTATTGCAGCTGGCAAGGAGTCCAGGTCTACTGCTTCGCTCTCGGTAAGTACCATTGCGCGCTCGATGCAATTTTCAAGTTCGCGTACATTTCCCTTCCAGTGGTAGTTAATTAGACACTTCAATGCCTCTGGCGTAATGCGCTTAATCGGAAGATTTAGGCGCTTGGAATGCTTTTTAATTAAATATTCAACTAGCACCGGAATATCATCGCGACGCTCGCGCAATGGCGGTATATGCATAGCGACAACATTCAAGCGATAGAAAAGGTCCTCACGGAAGCGCCCGTCCATTACATCTTCTTCTAGATTTCTCAATGTAGCCGCGATTACACGCACATCAATGTTTATAATCTCTTCATCGCCTACGCGCCGAATTTGTTGCTCTTGAAGCGCGCGTAACAGTTTTACTTGTAGAAGCGCTGGCAGCTCGCCAATTTCGTCTAGAAAAATTGTGCCGCCACTCGCTTCTTCGAACAAACCCTTTTTGTCGCGCGTTGCGTCTGTAAATGCTCCTTTCTTATGACCAAAGAGTTCAGACTCTACCAAGTTCTCTGGAATCGCTCCGCAGTTAATGGCAATAAAAGGTTTACTGCGGCGCGGCGAATGATAGTGAATAGCGCGAGCGATTAGCTCCTTGCCCGTTCCTGATTCGCCGGTAATTAGTACGGTGGTATTAAAGTTTGCCAGTCGCGTTACAGTCTCCAGAACTTCCTTCATCACGGAACTTTCAGCAATTATATTTGCGGAAGCATTGCGTGAGGAGCGTGTTGCCTCAGTTGGAATTGGTTCGGCTGGTTTTTCTTCGGACATCTTCCCTCCTACTGCCCAAGGCCCAGAAGTTTCCCTAAGTACTGCATGATGATTTCCGGCCCCACAAAGAGGTAGGTCAATGTTCCCAGGGCTAGATAGGGTCCAAAAGGGAGTTGCTGGGACATCTTTCTGCCAAATGTGAGAATTAGAGCCAGCCCAATCAAGGATCCAAATAGGGAGCCAAGAAAAATGGTGTACAAACTACCGGGGACGCCAAAAAGCACTCCTGTCATCGCCAGCAGTTTTACATCTCCCATGCCCAGGCCTTCGCGTTTGCGCAGACGCAGATAGCCCTCGGAAACTATGAATAGGAAGCCGGCACCTGCCATGAATCCCCAGAACGCTTCGCGTAGGTCGGTAGCAATTGGTGCCGAAAAAATATGTAGGAACTGATTCAAGACAACAAGCGCCAGGGCGATCAATGTGCCTGGGAGAGAAATTACATTTGGGATTATGAAATAATCGTAGTCAATAAAGCTAATAACGATAAGGCTAGCGCAAAAAGCATAAATAACGAGGCCCGTCGCATTTAGTCCGAATGTGGCATACGAGAAGTAAGCCAGGCTTCCGCTGATTACTTCCACCAGCGGGTAGCGTATTGAGATACGCGCCTGACAGAAGCTGCAGCGACCGCGCAGCATAAGCCAGCTAATTATCGGAATGTTGTGGTACCAATGAAGCTGCGCTTGGCAGTGTGGGCAAAATGATCTGGATGGGTGGCAAACTGAAAGCTTCTGCTCTTCGCTTGTCGCTGGCTCCGTTGCAATATCATGCTCTGATTCCAGCTCTTCCTGCGTGCTAAGTGACTCTGGCTCGCGTCCATACGGGATGCGATAGATGCACACTGTAAGGAAGCTACCTATAATGCTGCCGAATATGAACGCCAGAATTCCCATACCAAGCCTTGCGTGCCTTTAGTCGCAGATAACTATGAATTTGATTCAGGTCGCAATCGCTGCGACGCTACTTTTTGCGTATGAAAAAAGTAGCGTGGTTTCGGGGGATTGGATAGTCAAATTTGGTAGTTAGCTAGGATCGAAATGATTGCATGCCAGTGTTGGGAACTGTGTTGAGCTCTGTCACTGAGGTGCCGACATACTTGAGAGAGGCGGGCATTTGAATGTGCCCTGTAGCGAAACTTACCTCCCTGCGTTTGGGGGTAGCAAAAGCGAGGATCAAGGATGAGAACTGCACTTGTTGTCGATGACAACGCGGATACCCGTGACGCTGTAAGTGGAATACTAAGCAGGGTTTGTGAGGATGTCTGGGTTGCGGAAAGCCTTAAAGAAGCCTTCAAAATTCTAGATATTCAACAATTTGACGTAATCGTTTGCGATTTGCACTTGCCGTTTGCATTGGATCGCGATGTGTACCACTACCAGTACTCATATGAAGTCGGGCTCAGGATGATCAAAGAGCTTGAAGAGGTCTATCCCGATACCCCCATTATTGCGATGACTGCTACCATGCCATGGGATCTTCCAAAGGTAATGAAAGATTTGCCGCATATCCCAACATTATCTAAGCCATTTGCCCCGCAGGCTTTGCTCTCGCTTCTACAGGAGTTGCAGGGCAAAAGTGCCTGGATCTAGGGCTGGGACATCCGAAAATATAGAATGTGTTTAAAAGAGAGGCTCTCGCTCAGCGCTTTCCTACGTAAAGTTTCGTAGTTTTTCGAGGCGCTCGGCAGCTGCCGCTATCATTTCGTCTGGCACTCCGTAGGAGAAGCGCAAGAATGTGCTCTTATCTGGATTGCCTTCAAATTCACGTCCGATGAAGTCGCTTGCCGGCACTGCTCCTACGCCCACCTTTTCTACTAAAATATCCACTACTTCTTCGGAACTCTTTCCTGGAAAGCGCTCACGAGTGTCGGCTAGTAGAAAGTATGTGCCATTGGATGGATAGACCATCAAACCTGTGGATTCTATGGCTGCCGCGAGCATTGCTTGTTTCCGGGCGTAGCTTGCGCATAAATCGTTGTAGTAATCCGCGCCCAGTTCTTGTATTCCCGTAGCTACGCCATGCTGAAGTGGGGTTGGGGCACAAACAGCCAATTGATCGAACGTTACTCTAAGTACATCTGCTACTGCTTGAGGGGCTGCCATGAACCCTATGCGCCAACCTGTAATCGCAAATGTTTTTGAGTAGGAGCTCATGGTTATTGTGCGTTCAAACATGCCAGGCAAGCTTGCAATTGAGATATGCTGGTGACCGTTGAATGTCATGTATTCGTAAACTTCATCGGTTACGCAGAAAACATTGCGACTGCGGCAGACTTCAGCGATTTGTTCAAGTTCTGCGCGTGTAAACACCTTTCCAGTCGGGTTGTTCGGAGTGTTGAGAATGATAAATTTAGTTTTGTTTGAAACAGTATCGGCAAGCTGCTGCGCATCGAAGGTCCAGGCACCAGGTTTTAGTGGCACGGTGCGCATGACAGCTCGGCAGCGTCGAAGCGCATTCACATGATATGGATAGAACGGAGAGAAGGTGATGACTTCATCGCCCGGCATAAGGAAGGCTTGGCACACAGATTCAAAAGCTGCTGTGGATCCAGAAGTGACTACAATTTCATTTGCTGAATATTTTAGCTTGTTAAATGACAGCAGGCGATTGGAAAGAGCGTCTCTTAGCTCCTGAATGCCTTGAGCCACGCTGTACATGTTGTGTCCTGCAGCAATGGCAGATTGGGCCCCTCTAATTACGGCCCCAGGCACTGGCATAATGCATAAGCCTTGAGCTAAGTTTACGCCCTTTACTTTGGTAACTTTTAGGCCAACTTGTCTCAGGAATGGCGGCGCTAAATTCAGGTGCGGGACGCGGTGTTCTAGAATCATATGATGAACTCGGTTTGCTCAGCGAAGCTAGGTTGAGTCACTAGAAAAGCTGGACGCTGTTATCCTATTCCGGTGGTGAGTGCAGGGGAATTGCACGAAGGGCACCGAGGACTCCCAGCCTTTCCAAGGGGTCCCTGAGTTTAGGTCATAATTAGATTCTAATCCACATTAATTGGGCGAACTCCTAATAAGCCAATCCCATTGCCCAATCTTAAGGCAGAATAGGGATAATTCGAGTAGATAAATCGACGGGCTACGCTAGGTCTTGGAGCCGTGTATCAATCGGCTTGCCAAGGAGTTCAGGCAGCTCTGGATGGGCCTGTTTGCCGCCGTGCTCGCCAATAATTGGCTGACGCGAGCGCTGTATGTTGCGTTGTAGGTGCATCAAGGCATCGATAACTGTCTCTGGGCGTGGTGGGCAGCCTGGAATGTACATATCGACCGGAAGAATCTTATCAATTCCGGCAACGGTGGTGTAGTTGTCGTAAAAACCGCCTGAGGATGCGCATGCTCCGAAGGCGACGCACCACTTTGGCTCAGCCATTTGCTCCCATATTCTGAGAAGCACTGGCGCAAGTTTATGATTTACCGTTCCAACTACAAATAAAAGATCCGCTTGTCGTGGAGTAAAGCGAGGAAGTGCTGCGCCAAAACGATCCGTATCATAGTGTGAGCAGCTGACAGCCATAAATTCCATTCCGCAACATGCGGTGACAAATGGATAAGGGAAGAGGGAGTACTTACGAGCCCAGCCGAGAGCACTTTCAACTGTAGTTAGGAAAAAGCCAGGATTGTCGCGTTCAAGTGTCATGGTACCAAAGCCTATGGCAAATAATGCAATCGATGCGCATGACTATAGGCCATTTAGCGCTATCGCGAAAGTCAATCTGCGCTAGGTCGCTTCCCATTTGTATTGAGTAGAGAAAGGCCTATAGCGATTCCTAGCGCCCCCACAACCACTATGAAAGTCAGAATAGTAGGAAATTCTATATGGTGAGTCAGCCCCATTTTAACCCCTACAAACACTAAAATGACTACTAGTCCCATCTTTAGGTAGGCGAATTTATCCATTAGGGCTGCCAGGGCAAAGTAAAGTGATCGCAGGTTCAAAATTGCGAAGATATTCGAAGTAAATACTATGAAGGGATCTTCTGTAATTGCAAATACGGCGGGGATTGAGTCGATAGCGAAGAGAACATCGGTGCTTTCAACTATTAACAGCACCAAAAATAGAGGCGTTACTGCCCAGCGCCCGTTGTGAGTTGTTACAAAATTTTCGCCGTCTAGTTTTGGCGACACAGGAAGTATGCGCCGAGCTATTCTAAACAGCATATTGTGTTCTGGATTTAGGCTCTCCTCTTCGACCGAAACTATCTTTATCGCTGCGTAAATCAGAAGGGCTCCAAAGGCGTAATGGATCCATGCCAGGCTTTCCATCAGAGCAGCGCCCAAAGCGATCATTGCTCCACGCATGATTAGCGCGCCTAGAATGCCCCAGAATAGTACTCGATGCTGATATTCGCGACTTATCTTGAAATAGGAAAAAATTAGCGCGATGACGAAGACATTATCTAGACTTAGTGATTGTTCGAGCAGCCAGCCAGTGAAAAATTGCAAGGCAGCTTCCTGGCCACTAAGATTGGAGTGTGGGACAAAACCAGCCCAGCGTTGTTCATATAAAAAATATACGACGACATTGAATGCGAGTGCTAGCAGCGCGCAAAGTCCGGTCCAGCGCAGGGCTTCTGTAGTGCTGATTGCCTCAGATTTGCGATGGAATACTCCCAAATCAAGCGCCAGCATCAGCAAAATGAAGGCTATAAATGCTACCCAAACAACTAGTGTCATGGCCTGACTCTAGGATAAATTTGCATATAAACCCAGCCTCCTTCGTCCTTTACAAAAGTACCTGAGACAATAAGTGGTCTCATAAATGATTTGTAAGGCAAGGCCCGCTTCGTATTGCGAGCCAGATTTTTTTGGCGTGGCAATCTGCAAGCCCTCCGCCTAGCCGATTTTCGAGATGGTCTCGAACTAGTGCATGCCAAGTTTGGCATGCACATATTAATATTATGGAGCTGGCGAGGTTCAAAGCTTGAAAAACCTTTCAGCATTCTTAGTAGTAATAGTAGCAATTTCTTCTATTGGCAGGCCCTTTATATCCGCTAAGGTTTGTGCGGTGTGCGGCAAAAAGGAGCTTTCGCAGCGTTTTCCGCGGTAAGGGATGGGGGCTAGAAACGGGGCGTCAGTTTCAAGCATTATTTGCTCGAGCGGTATGTCTTTCACAGTTTTACGCAATGCCTCAGCGTTCTTGAAGGTAATGATGCCGGGAAGCGATACAAGGAAATTTATTTTTGCTAGCTCAGCTGCAAAAGCCGCGTCTTCCGAATAGCAGTGAAATACACCTCCCACCTCGGAGGCCGAGTGTTGTTTTAGAATTGCAAGGCATTCTTTGCCTGCCAAGCGCGAGTGAATAATAAGTGGCTTTTTGTGCGCGCGGGCCAGCTCAATTTGGGCAATAAACCAGGCTTCTTGGCGCGCGCGTGGAGCAAAATCGTAATGGAAATCTAAACCTGTTTCACCAATCGCTACCACTCGCGGGTGAGCGCAAAGAGTTTCTAGGGCCTTCTTGTCGACGTCGCGATCGGCATCGTGTGGATGTACGCCAACGCTAGCCCAAATAAAGGGGTGCCGTTCGGCGAGCGCAACCGCCTGCTGTGCGGAATCGAGCCCTGTGCCAGCGCCTATACATACAAATCTGCGAACTCCAGCCTCCTGCGCGCGTTGAATCACTAGATCGCGGTCGCAATCGAACTCGGCGCTCGCTATATGTACATGGGTGTCGATGAATTCTGGTTTCATGTTATCAAACCTGTATGCCGCAATGTGTTAGTCCGCAGTGTACAGGAGAACGTTCCGCTGCTCAAAGGAGCTCTATCCCCACTATATTGCTTGCCTTGGTTATGGCTGCTTTTTGCGTAGCTCTATTTTGGCCGCTTGTCGCATCGGGGCCTCAAAATAGCGATGGGGCTGAGCTGGCGGTTGCCGCCTTGCGTGGCAGTTTGGTGCATCCGCCCGGATATCCGCTTTACTCACTAATATCGTCATTGCTGGTTCAGCTAAATCCAAGTTCTCCATATGAGCATCTTGCGAGACTTTCGGTGCTGTTCCAGGCCTTAGCTGTCGCTGTCTTGGCTCTGATTTGTGCTGAGTTGGTGGGGCTAGCGCTGGGAGGCTTTTTGGCTCTGGCATGGGCGCTTTCGCCAGCCAGTATGTTGGCCGCCGTCGATGTAGAGGTTTTCGCACTGCATCATCTGCTCTTCTGTTCGACCTGCTTGTTCGCGCTGCGTGCAGTGCACGGGCAGGCTCGATATGCTTGGCTAACAGCAGTTTTCTTTGGTCTTGGACTATCGCATCATCACTTTATAGTCTTGTCTTCGCCATTAGTTGTTGCAGCTTGGCTTAGTCTGAAGGCTAGGCGCTCACTTTTTTTGCTAATTGCAGTGGCGATTCCTGCGCTTTTTTACGCATCCTTGTTTCTGCGCTTTGAACATCGCCCAGACTTAGCTTTTGCAACTTTGCAGACTTGGCCAGACTTGCTGGGCTATATTTTGCGAGTCGGCTACGGCAGTTTTTCGCTGTTCCTAGATGAAGCCAATAGCGGTCAGGGTGTGCTGGGTGATTTTGCAACACAGCTTGCTTTATATGTCCCGGTTGTTTGTGTTCTGGCTTTAGTGGGGCTGTGGCGCTGTTGGCGCGTGTGTGTTCTAGGGGGTAGAGCAGTTGCTACCATGGCATGCATTAGCTTGCTTATAGCGTGGATGCTAAATGTGCCACCACCACGTGAGGAATACTTGCGCTGGGTTTCGCGCTTCTATCCAAGTATTTCACTGCCGCTAGTACTGTTAGCAGCGGTGGGACTTGGATCTGTGCCGATTGCTGAATGGCAAAGAAGGGCGATAGCGCTGCTCGCCTGTGCGTCAGTCTTGTTCGCCTTGCCGCGTAGTCTGGACGAGGCTGACTTAAGGCAGGACAATTCAGTGCAGCTGGAGCTACAACAAGTATTGGATGTTCCCCAGAATTCAATCATCATCCTTTCCTCGGATCGCTTGGTGTTTGGAATGCAATATTCACAAGAAGTGCTGCGGCTTCGCTCCGACTTGCTAGTGGTCGCTGAGGGTATGCTGGGAAACCGAAACTATGCGCGTGTGCTAGCAAAACGCCTATCAAGGCTTGGCATCGAGCTGACTAGTGTAAGTATTGGAGACTTAGTCGAGGCATCCATTTCTAAAGGTTTTAACGCCTATGCCGAGCGCGGCATGCAGTTTCCCGCAAAGTTTTCGACTTCTCCATACGGTTCATTGCTGAGCTTGATTGAGACTAAGTAGCAAAACGTAGCAGACTGCTCAAGTTTGCTTGCAACACGAGCGGGTTAAGTAAACTTAGGGCTTGTTGCGGAGAACTTTAAAACAATTGATGAGAGTCAGTCTGGGGTGAACGGCCAAGGGGCGTAGCGATAGCACAAAAGTTTGTAGTAAGTAGGGCAAGCGGGTTTAGATTGCGCTCAAACAGAGCATAATCCTGAGACGATATAATCTCGTACGCTTCCGCCCAGCGGCGCTTGGTGACGGGGTCACTATTTCCTAGCATGCCTTGGTGGGCTAGGAGTCGAAGTAACTGGAGCTTCTGGGCAAGTGAGTCCTTGTCTTTGCTTAGTTCCTGCGCCAATGAGCATGCTTCCAGCATATTGCCAGCGACAATGCGCTCCAGCTTTGCCATTAGAGCTTGGCGCGCAGGGAAGCTATTCTTCAGATCCTCAATATGCGCAAGAGATCCAGACGCCGCAGCTACTAATTCATCAAGCGGGCCCGTTAGGCCCTGTGATTGAAGAAGGGTGCGCACATCCTTTTCGCTTAGTGTGTCGAAGTAGTAAGCCTGGCAGCGCGAAACGAGTGTCGGTAAAAGGAGGGTCCGATTAGTTGTAATCAAAATAAAATAAGTTGATGGGCGAGGCTCTTCTAGCGACTTTAGCAAAACGTTAACACTTTGCGGATTAAGCGCCTCGGAGTTGTCCAATATTACAACACGATTGCCACTGTAATAGGGGCGCAGGGTGAGGCTGTGCAGTAACTTACGAATTCCATCAACATCACCCGATTCGCTGTTGGCGTCGTCAAAATAGTAGAAGTCGGGGTGAGAATTACTTGCGACTAAGCGACAGCCTTCGCATTCACCGCATAGCGCTCCGCTCGACTTGCGGCATAGAAGGCGCTGCGCCAGTTCACGTGCCACTAATGATTTTCCAATGCCTGGCATGCCGCAGAAAAGTAGAGTTGGGGCAAGCTTCCCACTCTGCGCGAGTCGAGTAAGGGCTTCACGTTGACGTTCATGACCAAGTATTGCTTTCATACTGCACTTGCTCGCAGTAGTGCTTCCACAGCACGCCAAACTGTCGAAAATACATCTTGCTGGCTCTGCGATGCGTCAACAACTAGAAAAGGTTCAGGGCGTGACGCCGCAATCTTAAGAAATCCGTCTCGAATGCGAGTATGAAAGGCCAAAGCTTCCTTTTCAAACGCGTCACCTTCGCCAAGCTTGGCGCTAGCTTGGCTACGTGATTGAGTTCGACGCAGACCTTCAGCTGGATCTAGATCTAAGAGAATTACCAGGTCGGGTAGTACACCAGAAGTGGCAAGTGTGTTTACAGCTTCGACCGCTTGCATTGGAAGCTGTCGACCAAAGCCTTGGAAGGCAATGCTTGAATAAAGATAGCGGTCAGAAATAACCCAACGTCCAGACTGCAAGTTTGGTTGTATAACCTTGGCAACATGGTCGGCCCGGTCTGCTCCAAAAAGCATTAGCTCAGCGATCGGCGCAGCCTTATCGCCCTTGGGCTCAAGGATCAGTGAGCGCAGTGTCTTCCCAAGTTCGGTTGCTCCTGGCTCACGTGAGCACACAACACTTTTGCCGTTTTGCGCTAAGCGCTCCGATAGCTTAGTAAGTAGTGTCGACTTGCCGGCGCCATTTACCCCTTCGAGCACCAGGAAACCTCGCGGTCTTGAGGGCGAGAAGTTTTCTAGGTTGATCAGCATGCGTGTCTACCGCTACTTGACCGGAAGGAAAAGTTTGATCCCGTACTCTAGTTGCTTCGACGTAAAAGGCTTTGGAATGTAGTAGTCGGCGCCAAATTGGTAGCCTTCCAAAATCTCTGAATCTTGATCCTTGGCTGTAACCATAATGACTGGTAGTTCTTTGAAGCTAGGGATCTTGCGCATTTCTCGCAACAGCTCATAACCATCCATCTCTGGCATCATGATATCCAACAGCGCCAGATCGATCTGGTGGTTCTTAATATTTGCCAGCGCTTCCTTGCCCGAGGCAAAGCTTACGTGTGAGTATCCGAGCGCTTCAAGGATGGTGCAAATTGCGCTTCTGCTGTCGGCGTCATCCTCCACTACCAAGATAGTTCCTTTCTTCGACATGTCTCCTCTCGGACAAAAGCGTTACCCCAAAATGGCTTGGATTGCCTGCGTACTAGTTCTAGGAAAGCCCTGAGCAATTGCCCTGTGGGGCGGGCCACACGTCTTCCCTATTAAAATTGTAGCAGATAACCGTTTGGACTTTAAGGGATATGCAGCAGTGGTGCAATAAGCTGTCCTGCCTTATTTGCGTAAGGTCGACAGCAACTTAATAACTTGCTCTTCTTGTAAGGGCTTAGATAGGCAATCTTCCATGCCTGACTCTAGGCAGCGCTGGCGAGTGCTAGAATCTAAGTGGGCGCTCAGACCAAAAATAGGCACCTGGGGAGTATTACGTGCCTTTTCGTGTTTCTTAATATCCCGAGCGGCTTGGTAGCCATCTACCTGCGGCATCTGGCAATCCATAAGTACAAGGTCGAATGGATCCTTGGCAAAGCGCTCAAAGGCGTCGCGTCCATTGATTGCAACTGTAACTTCGCAGTCAAGTTTTATGAGCAGTTTGCGCATCATGTTCTGATTGATGCGGTTATCATCTGCTAGTAGCACGCGTAGCCGCTGAGATGAGCTGGGCTGAGTAGCTGGAATAGTTTCCTCTTTGATGGCGACTTGTTCTGCCGGTTGGGGGACGCTAGCTGGTATGGACTGTGGAGCTATGACAATGGGCGGTGCCGGCAGTAGGGCTGTTTGACCGTGAGTGGCGCCGTCGGCTGTTTTGCCAGCTAGCATCTCGAAGCCAAGCGTGAAGCCATCCTCTTTTTCATCCACTACAACCTGTATCGATGCAAATTGTAGAATTTGATTGGCAATGTCGATTCCTAGTAGCTCACGTTGCGAATATGGGATCGCCAGCACGTCTTGTAACTGTGAGATGCTGACGCGCTTACGATCGTTGTCTGTGATTGAAGATGTAAGTAGTTCAAACCTAATCAGAGCTGCGCGCTCGTCTTCGTGTTGTACCCGAGCTGAACATGTGACGCGTGCGAATGGTGGTAAAGTGTGGAGAAGATTTCCTAGAATAAGTGAGAAAATTAGCTCAAGCTTTACTGGATCCAAATAGAGCAAGTCTGGAATGTTGCTCTTGTCGTCGAAGAAGAACTCTAGCTCGCGCTGCGAGGCTCGAAAATCTACTAGTGCTGTAAGTGGGCCAAGAAACTTTCTTAGATGCACCGGAAGTTGGCTGCTGCTTGGTTGTGTTGATAAGGTTGTCAAATGACCAAGGCCGGCTATTAGTTTTTGGCAGTAGTCGGCACTAGTCTTGAGGTCAGCTACGGCGTGGCTTTGCTGCGGTGATAGCGGCGCACTCGGCAGAAACGCGAAGATTTCTTGCGTCAGCGCAGTATGTTGGCGTTGGATCCAATCCAGTGCCAATCCATGCCGTGTGTCCTTGCGTGCTAATAGTGAAAGTCTGGCATCGGCAGCCTGCCGTTCGCGTGTCGCCTCTGCTAGCGCGCTTTCGAGCGAAAGGTGGCGAGCATGAGCCTGCTCAAGAGCTGCTTGTGCTTCTGCCAGTTGGTGCGCTTGCGTCTTGCGGCTGTTTTCTTCGGCAATGTTTTGTTCGGTGATGACCTGAATGGCGCGGTTGCCCTGCTCAATGCTTGCCTCGTGTTCGCGTACGCGCTTTTCGAGGGAGAGGCGACGAGCTTCATGCTCCTCTATGATCTTTTTTTGCTGCTCAATCAGAGCGAGATCGTGGTCGCGTTGCCGCTCTAGCTCGCTGAGTCTCTCTGACATTTTGTTGTTAGTTGCCTGCAGCTGCTGAATGTCAGTGCTTAGGGCAGATTCTTTGGCCTGAGCTGCGGCAGCTAGTGCTTGTAGCTCCTCTTTGTGTGCCTCACAAAGGCGTTTGTTTTCTGATTTGCCTTCATCTAGAGCGCGTTCAAGAGCTGCTATCTTGTCTGCGAGTTGTTTCTTAGAGTTGAGAAGATCGCTAGCTTCCCCCAACATCTTAAGCAGTTGGCCTTCAAGCTCAGTCTTGGTTTGTTTCAGCTCCTTTTCTTTGGCCTCAAGCGAGGATTTGGCGCTGGACTGCTCGCGCTCCAAAATTCCCTCTAATGTTTGAAGTCTGGAGCGTAATTCATTCTCTATAAATTTTGCTGCATCTGCATCGCCCTGACGGCTAAGTTTGTGGGCACTCAGCTCTTCCTTAACCTGCTTGAGCTCATCGTCTATAGCCTTTTTTGCCCTAATCAGGCCGTCTAACTCGAGCTGGGCATGGGAGGACTGCGCCTCTAGCGCCAGGCGCTTTTCATTGTCCTGTGCGCTGAGTTCTTTAAGCCTTAGCTCATGCGCATCCTTTAATGATTGAATTTGCTTTTCTAAGCTAAATTTTGCTGAGTTGGCCAACCCTAGCTGTTCCTCGAGCCCAGCCATTTGCTTATTTAGATCCTCAATGCGTGAGGTTAGCTCAAGATTTCTGCGAGCGCTGGCCTGAAGATCATCAGTTAATTTAGTTATTGTCGCTTCGGACTCATTTAGGGCTGTATATAATGTGACGGATTCCTGCTCGGAGCGTTCGATCCGCTGCAGCGCTTCACTTAGGCGCTCATAGCGCTGAGAGTCTTCGAAAAGCGCTTCCTTAGCGGATGTATCCATGATCATCCCAACGCAATAGGCACTTTGCCCACGTTGTGCTGGGATTACTTCAGCTTGAATAAAAACATTTACATGCTTCTTGGCAGGAGTTTCGAGTTTGCCAGAAAACGAAAAGGGGCGTGATTTTCCAATTTCTAATTCCCATGTCTGAATTGCGCGGCGACGGTCGCGTCCCTCAAGACAACGAAACCAGAATTGTCCAATTAGGTCGCTGGCTGAAAGGCCGGTTAAGAGATAAATCTCGGGACTGACCCATGTGCATAGCCCCTCAGTGTCGGCTAGGAATACACCAACGCGACGAGAGTTCTCCTCTGGGGCTAAGACAGGAACAGCAGAAAGCGACATTTGGCTGGGAATCCTCCAATTCTGTTATGCCGATTATTTTCAGCATGTTACTACGACTTTTGCGTAATCCATAAATGCTGGAGGCATTTTCTTGTGACTATACTTCTCTGTTAGATCAATATGTTAGAGAGAAGTAAGGTCCCAAATGTGTATGTATGTGGCTCAAATAGGGGTAATTTTTGAATTCGCTGCTGCCTAATGCCTGGAAAGTAGAGGTTCGCCTTACGCCCAAGCTGCGGGCTGGTTGTCGTTCCAGGCTTTGACGCTCAAGCGTCGCCTATGTCATGTGCCGCGCAATTTCAGCCACCTCAGGCAAATAGATCTCAGATGTAAGTGCAATAGTCGCTATTCGATCTGACAGACAGGTTTAGACATTAATGCAGCTAATTAAAAGCCACAGGGTTCACAGAGGATGGTAAGGGTCCTAGATCGCTAACCTCTGTGAACTCTGTGCGCTTGTATGTTCCCTAGGAACCACGACATACATCGTTTACAGATCTGCGACAGATCATCGTTTACGGATCGGGAGCAGTGCTGCTTTCAAAGGGGTGGCACATGGACTGTTTGATCGAATAGCTGTCTGTGTAGACTCTCGAGCTTGCCTTATGGAGCCTCTGCTGTGCCAAACATTAGATCGAGTCCAAATATGATCTGTTCGACTGTAAATGGCTTGGGCACAAAGTAGTCCGCGCCCTTCTGGTAGCTCTTGATCAGCTCTTGTTTCGGCTCTACAGCACTCAAAAGAATGACAGGGATATTCCGTGTTTCACGATTACTTTTCAGCATTTCGAGCACTTCGTAGCCAGACACGCTGGGCATTACGATGTCCAGAAAAATTGCATCGAACTCACAGGCTCTTTTTTCTGAGTGCAGCATCTTGATCGCATGTAGCCCATCTGGTGCTGTTTCCACGCTGCAATCCATAGACTGCAGGATCATCTTCATAATCTCTCGTGCATGCTGATCATCGTCGACGACCAAGAATTTTAATGACATAAGTTACCCCTTATAAATGCCCCAAATCTATTGAACCACTTGCATGCGAGCTGTCTTTTGACTCTTCCAGCGCTTCACGGCCGAACGTAGCTGCTCGTTGTCGACCGCCTTTTCCATGACTTGGGCTGGTTGAGCTAAAGGTGGCGCATCACTCTTTGGCGCTGGTGCAGCCTGGAGATTGAGAGATGCCGCTACGTTGGCTGCCACGTCGAGCTTTGTTGTGTCCGTGTCTTCATTGGTGACGCCTAATACCTCTTGTACCGTCGTGATGCCTTCCGCGCATAGCCCTAGGCCAGCTTCGCGAAGTGTAATCATGCCTTGAACGCGAGCCACGCGCTTCAGCTCATCCTGGGTAGCCCCAGCTAGAATCAATTGGCGCAACTCGTCGCTTACAAGTAGCACCTCATACAGTGGCGCGCGTCCCTTGAATCCAGAATTGTGGCAGGCCGGACAGCCTTGGCCTCGCCAAAGTTGCTTGCCGCGAAGAAGCTCTCCTTGTGGTCCAAGGGTGGCAAGCATATCCGCGGAAATCGTGTCTTCCTTTTTGCAGTCTGGGCAGATTTTTCGCACCAGCCTTTGAGCTACCACACAAGTTACAGCTGAAGAAATTAAGTAAGGCGCAATGCCCATGTTTAATAAGCGCGAAATGGTGGCAACGGCCGAGTTAGTGTGCAGTGTTGACAACACAAGGTGGCCAGTTAGAGCCGCCTTTATTGAAATCTCAGCGGTTTCCTGATCTCTAATCTCACCGACTAGGATTACATCTGGATCTTGGCGTAGAAGTGAGCGCAAGATACTTGCAAAGGTGTATCCTACACCCGAGTTGACCTGGCACTGCGTAACTCCTGGCAAGGTCCCTTCAACTGGATCTTCAGCTGTAAAGACGCTGGTCGATGAGTCGTTTAGCTCGCTAAGTGCTGCGTACAGAGTAGTAGTTTTTCCAGAACCGGTAGGTCCGGTAACTAGTACTAAGCCATCTGGGCGGTGGATTGCCTCACAGAAAAGCTTTAGTTGTGCCTCTGGTATTCCAAGCTTCGAAATCTCCTTTCCAACTCCAGCCCCTCCCATTACGCGCATTACTACTTTTTCGCCGAAAACCGAGGGTAGTGTGCTGATGCGAAAATCTGCATCAAGGTTTTGTTGGCGCATCTTGATTGAGCCGTCTTGCGGCATGCGTTTTTCGCAAATATCTAAAGCCGCCATGATTTTAAGGCGTGAAGTAATGGCAGGCGCTAACTGCAGCGGAATTTGCTGAACTTCTTGTAGCACTCCGTCAATGCGGAAGCGAACTCGCAGTGCGCCCTCAAGTGGTTCGATATGAATATCTGAGGCATTTCTACGCACGGCCTCGGAGAGCAGGGAGTTAACAAGTCGAATTAGTGGCGCATCAGTTTGTACGGCATCGTCATCTTCGCGCTGTACCAGGCTAGCTTTGATCGCGGATTGGCCTTCAAGGACGTTGCGTAGATTGCCCTCTAGCGAATCGTCTTGCGGCGTCCTCGCTCCAGGCGAGCCAGATTGTGGGCGCATGGAGGCCCTGTTGATAGGTTGACGCGCCTTTGGTGAAGTTCCGATTGCCATAATTCCAGCCAGGCAATTAGGTCGCCGGAACTTTGCTCTTACTTAATTCTAGGTGGCGCATTCTGTAAAATCCGAGTATTTGGGCCCTCCTGCTGCGTGAGCTCACCACGATAGCTTTGCGTTTATGTGGGAGAAGGAGCTAGGAGATCTGCTTAGTCGCGGCAACACGGCGGTATGCCATGACCTATTCCATGGCCTAATAGCCGGACAAGCGGTCTGCTATTGATAGCACCGTATCAACATAGGCTTGGCTGTGATTGTACTTCCAGATTACCTTTTGTTTATCCTCGGTCGAAGATGCATCGTTCCAGCCCATAGAGGAAAGATAGTTTGCAGTGGACCAAATGGCATCTGATTCATGGAAGAGTGAGATAAGCCCATCTCGATTGGCATCGACTCCAAAGCGCAAGTAACTAGAAGGTAGAAACTGTGGAATACCGAAGGCGCCAGCGCCTGAGCCACGCAGTTCCAGGAGGTCAATTCTCTGGCGACGTGAAATTTCCAGAAGCGCCTTCACCTCAGGGTAGAATGTCTCCTCCAAATAGCTAGCGCGCTCTTTTACTCGCTCGAAAGTGACGCTCGTATCTAGTTTGCGTAAGCGATCATAGTTGAACAGTAAATTGTTAGGTTCGGCGATAGATGCCAACCTCGATAGCCTGTTGATTACCAGTTCCTTACCCGTAAAGGTGCCGGCCTGAGTCTCGACTAGGAAAATAGCAGCGATTACATTACGTGAA
Organism: Oligoflexia bacterium; assembly: GCA_019694465.1. Classification (GTDB taxonomy): domain Bacteria; phylum Bdellovibrionota_C; class UBA2361; order UBA2361; family JAFLCA01; genus JAIBBV01. The sequence goes on along the minus strand of JAIBBV010000010.1, from coordinate 48,278 downwards.
ACTCCAAATGTTCGCTCAGCTTCTCCAAATAGCTTTTTGTGGCGATCCAAAAAGCTTTTAGCAATAGAAAGTGGTCCTTGAGTTAAGAAACGCACATACATGGAGTGCGTTTCTCGTGGCTGCAAACTAAAAGGTATGTCTGTGAAGCGCGGCATGCGCTTGTCTTGATACACTGTGCGTAGGGTGGACTCGCTAATTCCATCTTGGCGCAATTTCTCGACTAGGAATCCCCAGCCACGGTAGGGGCCGATGAGCTGTTGCGGCTTTGCTTGGATTACCTTTTGCTTTTGGACTTTAGCCTTCTTTGAGTGCTGAGTATGGGAAAGCGTGACATGCTCGGCATTGGCAATCGCTGGCACTGAGCAGATAGCTGCCGTGAAGGCCGCTAGGCATAGCCGAGCAATTTTGTTTAAATAATTGATGCTCATGCTCAGAACGTCGTAACGAGAAAACTTTCAAAGTTTACTTCATCCAAAGGTAAAGTTGGGCTGTCCTACCTAAGTGCATTTCTGAAGTTAAATCTATTTTGATTTAATAAAGGTCGCAAATCCACAATTTTGTTTCTGGACTGGTTTTGGCCAATACAGGGCTTAGCGCGGGCCTAAGGCTATTAGCCTGCACGCTTCGCTACATATTACCTCGGCCCCCAGTGACTTGCTCTTGAGCTTTGCCTCGGCCCTTACCATAATTCTTAATGCCCGGCGCAGGCGGGCTGGGCTAATTGAGCGCAAAGAAGTGACGTACTTTTGCGCTAGCCAAGGTTTAATGTTCATTTCGGTTGCAATAATTGATGATCCCTGGCCAGCGCGCATTCGCAAAGACACTCCAAGGTAGGTTGTGAACATCTTCTGGATTAGAGCTACAAAAGCGAACGGACTTTTGCCAAGTTCAAATAGGCGCTGTAGCAGAATCTCTGCTTGAACATATTTTTGCTGAGTAAGAGCGTCTAATAACTCAAACTCGTTCGCATCGCCACGGTTACGAAACAACATATGTAGGTCCATTAACTTCAACTTTTGCCCATCTGAATAAAGTGCAAGTTGCTCTACCATAGGGACAATGCTGTCCAGCGATTCCTGTCCGATTTGAGCCAAGGCAGCCGGAATCGTAGGCTCGAAATCTGATATGCCTTGCGCGGTAAGTTCCTTTTTGATCCAGGCCAGCAGTTCCTGTCCCTCCAGTTTGTCGAAACAAATGAGGGTTCCTAGTTGTTTGGCTCGTTTTGTAAGCGGATGAGTGGCTGCCGCAGTTGGCGCACCAACGATGAACGTAGTTTGCTCAGGTGCATGGTCTATGATCTCGAGCACTGGTTTGAGATCCTGTGCATCAAGTGAGCTAATCTCAGGAAGTACAAAAATTCTTTGCTGTGAGAATAGCGACAGATTCATAGTAGCGCTTCTCAGTTCGTTTATTCGAGCACCCTCCAGCTGAGTCGCTGTGAAATGCCTGATCTCGCACTGGGTGCTTGGTTGGGTGAGGGATCTCACGCAAGCGTCGCTAGCTCGTTGGCGACGAATAGCATCTGGCCCGCAAATGAATACAAGAGGGACGGGACAATTGTTGGATTTTAGACGCTGCAAGATCGCTTTTGGATCGGCACTTTCCGCCATGGCGCTACGCGACTAGAAAAGAGAACAAATGTGCCCAGGGACGGAATTGAACCGCCGACACGTGGATTTTCAGTCCACTGCTCTACCAACTGAGCTACCTGGGCGAATGCTCAAGGAGGCCGACTTAATAGGTCTTAAGCCGATCTCAGGGTTACGGTAGTCCGAGTGAGAAGGAGTAGCATGGGTAGGTAGTGAAAACAAGGGTTGAGCCTAAAGCTAGCGTAGCGCGGTGGTCGGCGCACGGCACACCAGCGTTCGTGAGCTCCAATCGTGTAGTGCGCGTTTGCCAAAGAGGACTCCGATAACCCCTATGCCGCTAATGATAGCCAGCGGAAACGATAAGCTACGGACTAGCGCATGGCTGTTGCGAATTCGACGAAACCGCTCATTAACAACACGCAGCGACAGGAGATGCAGGCCCAGCGTAGAGCGGTAGAAGGTAAGGCTAACCAAAGGGTAAAACAGGCTGAGCAAGCACGTGCATGCTGCGGTCAAGCTCCAGAAAAGAGTTGGCTCTCCTCCACTTAGGGTTTCGGGCATGGCTAAGCTAAATGCACTGCCCTCGATATTGCTTATCAAGACTGCCGCTAAAATGTAGGAGGCAACGGCTACGGCAGCCAAATCAATACAGAACGCACTTAAGCGCTCAATCGCATTGGCGCGCTCAAGTTCACGGAAGGGCTCTTCTCGTTCTGCCTCATCTGCTCTTAAACGAGCATCGCGCATGGCCGAGCGCAAGTTTACTACTGGGGTAGTAATTGTGCTCTCAATTTGCTTCAACATGCCGCTTAACGAATCAGCCTCAACTTTGCGATCGGCGCTGGAAACCTTAGCGCGCGCAATTTCTTGCTCCAGTGTTGGGTCGTCAAAGACGTCACGTGCCAAAGCAAACATGGCTCGTATGCCTTCGCGTTGAGGGGCGATCAAGTCCTGATCGGAGGTTAGTTCGAATTCTGTGTTATCTACATTTTGGCGTAATTCGACTTCAGCGGCTTCAAATAGAAGGCGAGCCGCCTCCTTCTCAATTTCAGGGCGAACAATCTGCTTTGGGCGTGGCCCAAACTTTAATCCCGCTATTGGATGTACTGGCGTAGCGCCTTGCGAAATAGCCTCCTTTTCGGTCTTTGCTACTTCATTTCTCGAACTGACTGGCTGGGGCAGCTCAGAGGTCCTTTCTGGCTCAGGTGCTTGTAGTTTTGGCGCCTCGGGCGAAACGCTAGTCGCAGGAGCTATGCCTAACTCTCTCAATAGCTCTTCGTGAGTTGCCCAGGAGTTCGAAATAGCAACTCCAACCGCCTTCTTGTGCTCGCGTAAGTCCAGGTAGCACTTACTGCACACGTCGCGATGGTCTGGGCCTACAAAATTGCAGTTGGGACATCTCATACTTAACCCTATATGCAATAGTCGCTATTCGATCTGACAGGCAGTGTCAGACATTAATGTAGCTAATCAAAAACCACAGAGCGCGCAGAGTTCACGGAGGTTAGGGATCTAGGGCCCTTACCATCCTCTGTGAACTCTGCGCGCTCTGTGGTTTCATAAGAGCTTCGGTTAGATCGTACACTGCCTGTTTATCAAATACAGATTTCTACATTCTATAACTTATTCCTTACTTTCAGGGCAGTCCCGCTCGAAGCCCCATAGTGCGTTGATGCTAGCTAGCGCAGCCACAGCTGCAGTTTCGCAGCGCAGTGTTAGCGGTCCCAGCGTCATGGGGAGCGCCCCAAATTTTTGAAGCGCGAGCTCTTCGTTAGAGGAGAAGTCTCCCTCTGGACCAATGATTGGCGCTAGCAAGCGCTCAGGAAGCTCCTGCGCGAGAGTTTTGGGGTCGCGGGCGTTTTGCGCTAATGAGCATATGAGGGCCAGAGGCGGCTTATCCTGCTGGTGCAGTAGAGTGCAGAGCTCATCTACGTTAGATAAGAGCCACAATTTAGGCGGACTAGCATTTCCTGATTGCTTGGAGGCGGCTTCGATTATTTTTAGAAAACGTAGCAGCTTTTTTTCTTTGTCTGCCTGCTTAAACTTTACCACGCTGTGATCGGCTTGCCACAAAATGATGTTCCGCGCGCCAAGCTCACATGCCTTCTCGCAAATAAATTCATTTTTATCGCCCTTGGCAAGTGCAAAGGCTATGTGGCTCACTCTTGAGCGAGGAGTTGTTGATGATCTTTCTTCAATTACCCTTAGCGCGAATGTTGGCTTAAGGCGCGCTATAATCGTTGTGTACGATCGTCCGCTCCTTGAGCAGAGAAGTTGTACCTGTGCGCCTTCAGCCAGACGGAGAACGTGCGCTAAGTGGTGACAGTCCTCAGGGCTTGGAGTGATTTCCTGCCCATAATGGCATTGCGCGCAGTCAACAACGACCCGTCGAGATTGTGCCACGACGGCGCTCCATCGCAGAAAAGCAAAAAGTTGGGCTTACTTGCTTGGGCGGCGCAGTCCCATCTTGTCCAAGCGTTGGGCAAGATATGGTAACTTGTCTAAGCCAAAAATGCGCTCTTTATCTAGCAAGAAAGTCGGAGTATCGAAAATTCCAAGCTTACGGCCACGTTTATAGATACCCTTTACGCGCTCGCGTGTATCTGAAGAAGAAACCTTGCTCAAGAAATCTCCAAGGTCGATATCGAGCTCCTCGCAGAGTTCGTTCATGAAATTCTCGTCATTAGGATTTTCACCAAGACCCCACCACTTGTGGAACACCTTAGTGTTGTATTCCATGAGGATGCCCATATCATTCGCAATTAAAGCGCCACGGGTAACTCGGCCTGGATCAAACTCATTCTCTGGCCACCCTTCCGGGAATACCAAGGGGAGGTTAGATTCCTGAGCAAAGCGCTTGGTATCCTCAAAGAGGTACGAAAGCTTGTCTGGGATGATCTGTGTTGGGGGAAGTTGCTGCCCTGATGCTTTTGCCGAGAAGGGCTGCCAAAGAAGTTCTATGTCGTACTTGCGAAGAAGGTCGTACACCCCATCGATAGCCAAATAGGAGTACGGACTTTGGAATGAATAATAGACTTCTACATTAATGGTCATACGAGCCCTTCATCGTATCTAAAAAAAAGAGCATATTCGAAAAACTGATCATGCCCGCCGCGTATGCGTCGTGCCGTTATTTTCCTATGCTCATTACCCCTTAAGCCCCGCGCGCCCAGCAGGGACAACGATTTTCGTTTGTCTGCGGTAGCGACGAAAGGCTTTATGAGTCGGCGCACTCAACTGGATAATTGTTATTCCAGTAACCTTCTTGTAGCACTTGCTATATAAGCCTACGTCTCCGTACCACAACTCACGGACGATAAAATCAGCCGAAATATTGCAGACTTAGAGACACAGAGACTGAAGTAATGCATGTGCTCTTAAGAAGCCCTGCTAGGCTAAGGCTATTGTGTATGATTTGCAAGCGCTAAATGCCAATTATGGCGTTCTTGGAGGGCTAAAAGTATGCGATAAGAGCAAGATGCTCCAAGTATGGTGTTGAGTGCGCTTGGGGCTAAGTTTGCTATGGGCTTGAAAGAACTAATAAATTGCAGTGGAAAAACTATCGTCTGTCTCGAGGTAAACCCGCCACGAGGGAGCAACCTAGAGCCTGTTGTGGCTCGCCTCGAGGGGCAGCTTGGCGGCATCGACCTTATTAATGTGACTGATTCAGCGCTAGCCAAGATGCGTATGGCAGCGCTTCCCTTCGCGGCGATTTTAAAACAGCGGTTTCAAGTTGAGCCGCTAGTTAACCTCTCTTGTCGAGATCGAAACGTGCTAGCGCTTCAGGCAGATTTGCTTGCTTCGTGGAGCGTGGGGATTAAGTCAGTGGTCGCGTTGACAGGCGATGCAATGACTGTTGGCGACAGTCCTGAGCGTAAAGGTGTTTTTGAAGTTAACTCGGTCGGATTACTTGGACTTATCGAGAAGTTAAATAGTGGCTTTGACCTAGAGGGACATGAGCTTGATGGCTGTACAGGCTTTATTTGTGGCTGTGTTGTAAATCCAAACGCCAGAAATATTCAAGCGGAATTGAAGCGGCTAGGCCGAAAGAAAGAGGCTGGAGCTAGGTATGCGCTTAGCCAACCAGTATTCGATGCTGATGCAGCAGAGCAATTCTTCAAGGCCGCACAGCCGATAGGCATCCCCATTTTATCGGGTTTAATGCCATGGAAGTCAGCAAAGCTTGGGCTTGGCCTTTCTAAGGTGCCCGGAATTAGACTTCCTGAAGCATTGGTGCGTGAGTTTGAAGGAGCCGGCGCCGCCGATCTGTCAGACGCCTCTATAGAGTACTGCCTTAGTCTTAGCCGTAGGCTGGCTCCATATGTGCGTGGGTTTCACGTAATTAGTGGCGCCACTCCCAAGCTGGCTTTGCGCTTGGCTCAGGGCTTAGTTAAGGAGTTTGCAGGATAGAAAGTCATTTGCTTTAATCATGCTACAAGTGACGCTATGAGTTAGCTCGCCTGGTTTTGGAACTATTTATTGCAGTGTTGAGGAGTGTCGCCTCAACCTAGTGAAGGATTCGGTATGAAGCGCCGTGAAGAGATGGGATTTTTTGAGCGCCTTTACGTGGTAGAGGCTTTCAAGGGAGTTGTTCTCACGTTTTCTAGACTAATGCGCAATCTTTTTCTGCATGTGCTTCATACGGCTGGACTTGCCAAAGATGTAAAGGCGGCAGCTAGTATTCAATATCCTAACGAGCGTCGCCCATATCCGGCCCGCTACCGCGGAAGACATCGCCTTACCCTAAATTCTGATGGTAGCATTAAGTGCACTTCGTGTTTTCTATGCGCTACAGCCTGTCCCGCGCGATGCATTTACATTGAGGCGAGTGAACACGAAGATGCGGCAATCGAAAAATTTCCACACCGCTATGAAATCGACACACTCCTGTGCATTTATTGTGGCTATTGTGTCGAGGCTTGCCCTGTCGATGCTATCCGTATGGATACCGGTTTGCATCCTGAGATTTACCCACCAGACCCGCGCCTATTCATAGAGGATAAGGAAACGCTTATGGAGCGTTCGCGCCTGCTTGAAACATATGGGCCAGAGCGTTTGTTTCAGATGCATATGAAGCGCATGCAGGAAATTGAAAAGCACCCGTTTGAGGCGGCGTGAGGCTACTGAGCGCTCCTGAATTTGTGGAGCTTCGCAGAGCCTGCTACATATTCAAACAGATGCGTGTGAGAGTTGAGCCCTACTTTTCTTTCGCTAGTTTTTACAGCTGCATTGCTCAGCGCTTACGAAAAGTGCGTAAAGCGGAACTCTCAACTTCGAGTCTCATCAAGTGTGTACTACTGAGTGCTGTGTCTATTACTGGCACTGTTGTAGCTCAGCCTCTGGTGTTGCCTGACCTGTCGAATGCTAAAGCTGCCCCTTTGCAGATTTCATCTACAAATATACGACAGTATGGTGCATTGCTAGTTCCAGAGCTCTATCAGTTATTTCAAGAGGCTCCAGTATTTATTGAAGCTGGATCCCTATCGTCCGTCCCCCCTGCCTGGGATCAAGATTGGATCCGCGCCAGTGCTAGTCCGCTAGAGTCAGTCAGTATGGACTTTGTGGCATTGCGTGCTGCGCTGTCATCGCGACGCGGTTTTCTTTTTGGGACAGCCGAGCAGATCAGACGTGAAAGTGACCCAGACGTCGCTGCAAAAAAGATATTGTGGAACTCTTACGGGGTGCTTGCTAGCCAGCGCGCCAGCGAACAGCAATTTCAGTTTTTCTGGGTGGGTAGCGGCAAAATGTATCGTGTTATGTCGGGCCGGCTTGCGCGCGTATACCCACCAGCGCTAGTGCAGAAGGATGTGCCAACGCAATTATGGCGCGAATCGATTCGCATTCTTTCGCCTCAACCTGTGCGTGGCTTTGAATGGTTAACTTTTCGCTTGTTTGCTGGAGGCGAAGACGCTTTTTGGTTGTATTCACCGGTAATTTCGAAGTTGCGCCAACTAAGCGGCTCTAATAGAGGCGATCCATTCTTCCGTTCAGAGTTTGCTCCAGATGATATGTTTGCCTGGTCTGGTGCGTGGGATCTGGTTAGTGCAAAGTTGGGCGGACAAGTCACGGCGCTTGTGCCGTTTAGTTCAACTGAATACCGAGAGGCTGTTTCGCAGCCCAATGGATGTCAGCTTGTGAGCCGCGGTGCTTCAGGTAGTGCAGTAGAACACTTGAGCTCCAACTGGAACTTCGAAACGGGTAAGTTTAACGGCGGTGCGGGCTGGTTGCCGACCGCCAGCATTTTTACTCCCCGACTGCTATGGAGGGTTGATCTTTCTTCTCGCGATCCTTTCGCAAAAAGCGGGCGACAGGTGTTGTATGTCGATCAGGAGAATATGCTCCCAGTTTATCGTTTTGTGTACGATAAAACTGGTCGCTTAGATAAGACTATCATGGCGCTGTACGGCAGCGCTGCTGATAGTGATAAGCACCGTTGGTTGTACAATGCTTGGGTACTTGTTTATAGCCACGCGCGGCACGAAGCGTACATTGTTGATAGTTCGCGGCTTTTAGTGTGTAACGCAAGCGTAGACGGTTTGCGTCCGGAAGATTTTGAACCAGCGCGCTTTTCAAGTCCTGCCATTCCGTCGGCTAAGGTTGCAGTGTCAGCGACACCTTCTGGCGAAGGGCCAGATGAGTTGTAACTGGGTGCGCCGTATGTCTGGCCTAAGCTACTAGAACTACAGATATTTTCGCCCTGGTGCTACGCTTTGAGTTAGACTTAGCATTCAACTAAACTACTCATGCCATTAAAGGAGCATTAGTGCGCTTTTTGCGGATCTCTTGTTTTGCATATGTTGCCAGCTCATCGCCCAATCTTTTTCACGAATGCTGACTTAGGCGCAGACGTCAGTCATGTTGCTCATGCTGACGTGGGTGCCATAGATCCGCTGGTTCGTGATGCAATTCGGCTCTTAAATGGGAATGATCCGGCTGCTGTTAGTTCGGCACAGAGGGCCTATGAGCTCGCCTTATCCAATTTAACTCCCACCGATCCAGTTGTGATGTGGTCCTTGGGGGTATTCGAACAAATTGGAGCACGCTTTGCGCAACAGGATGCCGTACGAGACTGTTATCGACGACTAGGTGCTCGCCTGACGGCTGGTGATGACAAAACTTTATTGACTTTAATCGAAGTTCAACGTCGCCTGGGAGATTTCGAAGCGCGCAACGACCGACTTGACGTTGCTGCACACTCTTTTGATATAGCGCTGAAACTTGCGGATAGTGTGCGTGAAATGCCGTCGGTTGAGGCGCTCAGCCTAAGATTAAATGCAGCCCTAGTTCATGCGCGTAAAGGTGACCCTGTACGGGCTGCAGCCTTTCAGATGAGTGCTTTGCAACTGTACAAGGCGCTGGAAGCTAATGGAGCGCCTGATGATCTAGTCGTATCGTGTCGACAGATGCTTTCGTACGCCGAGGCATGCTTTGAGTATGGGCAGCTTACTGATGCCGGGCGAGCTTATTATTTTGTGACAGATGTTATTGATCGTGTCACAAGCGCCGGCTCAGAGATGGGAGTTTTGAAAGCTCGCGCAAGCATTGGGCAGGCGCTGCTAAACTATCAACAGGGGCAGGGTGCTATTTGTTTAATGTTATTGCAGGTCGCCAGAGCTGCTCTAGATACACTGCCCGCTGAAGAGCCTGAACGTGAGCTTGTCGATCTTGAATGTAAGCGCGTGCGCGCCTTTGCTCTTATTGGAGTTGGAAGGCTTGAATTGGCGCGCGAGGCAACGGCCGAGTTTGTTGACTCAATTGATCGCGCCTCCCATATAGCACCTAGTGCCAGAGCATCGTTTTTGTTGTCAGCTGTGGATGCGCAGATTGAACTGCTTGAGGTGCCTGCAGCTCAAGAATTGCTCGCTAAGCTCGACCAAAGAATTCCAGAAGATTTTCGTGGTTCGCTCCAGGCTATGCTGGATGCTCGCAAAGCAACTTGCGCTTTCTACTCTGGAAATTTGCATCAGGCGCTTGGTTTTTTGGATGCTGCTCTGGCTGACAACTACACTAATGTTTTATCCAAGGAGTTTAGGTCGACTCTGCTAATGAGGCGCTCTGATGTCAGGTTGTTGCTAGAGGATGGAGGAAGTGCTCTGACTGACGCGAAGATGGCAGTGGGGGTTTTGGAGCTCCCGCTCGATGGCGCGTTGCCAGCTCCCAATACAATAGTGGCCCTAGCTTACGCGCGCCGAGCAATGCTTGGGTATTTGCTTGGTGATCATGAATCTGCGGAATTATTCTTTGACCGTGCTGGGTCTATGCTGCCATTGAACATGGTGGTTGGAGAGGCCACGTCGCGCGCCGCTTATTTTTCGGCGCTGGGGGTCGCTAGCGTTTTGCGAGGTAAATTTGCTGCAGGGGCTGGTCGATTTGTGTCAGCTAGCGCGATTTTGTCAAAGTTCGGAATGGACGAGCATCCGCGTATGCTGGTGATTCGCGAACAGCTACAGAGTGTTTGGCGGGAAATGGGATACCATGACAAAGTGGAGCTGGAGAAGTCGCGGATTGCGGCTTTGCAAGCGCGCTATCCAGGAATGCGTCCGTCACTGCTGTTCTAGAGCTGCTTTCAAGAATGCCTTCCATGTGATTTTTAAGTGCTCCAAGGTTGATGGGGCCCGGTGCACTCTAGTGAAACGTCACTCCCAAGGTCTGCCTGTTCGAAAGGCCTTGGCCTGCATAGAAGTAGTTTTGTAGGTACAATAATGAAACCACTTCTTGTTTATAGAGCGTTCATTAATAGAAATGCCCGGAACGCAACACTCAAGCACTAGTGCTTTATTAAACTCAGCAATGCCGTCTACTTGACGCGCGTTAAGTGGCCTTTGCGGCGCTTGGGTTCCGGCGCGGCATCGGGACTCGTGCTGTTAGTATCCGATGGTGCTTGGGACGCTGTAGCGACAGAAGAGCTGACCAGGCTTCCAGGAGCGGAGTCCGGCCAAATGAAAGTTTCTCCTTTGTAGGAGCTTGCGCCCCATATGCAGTCCATTGGGATAGTGCAAGTGAAGTAGTCCTCGAACAAAAGTTCGGCCACTATGCGTTCCTTGGATACGTCAAGATTTCCGCGAAACAATTTGCTTATCTTTAAGGTTAGCATTTCTTGAGACTTGAACTGGGCTGGGACGATGACACTGTCCTTGCGAGGATCAAGGTGAATTAGCGCGTATTCATCTATTAATAAGCGATTAATTAGGTCAAAGCGATTTTTCTTGGCGATTTGTACGTTGCTCATGGCTTCGATCCGATCGATTTTTGTCTGCGCAGTTCTATCAGCTCCTGAGTCAGGTCTCGGACAAGATTTTCAAGTTCGGAAACTTCTTGCGGAGTTTGCTGCGGGGTGCATGACTCCGAGGAAGCCGCAGCATAAGTCAACTGTGCTCCAGAAATCCAAGCCCAAGCAACATCTATTGCATATGCAATATCTCGTAAGTGTACCGCAAGCGAGTTATTGCTTCCAATATGCTCTCGCTCAGGAAGGGCGACAGCGATGAGTTGCGGCGAGTTCGCGGAAAGCGCAGTTAGATCGCGGGTGGCTATGAATTGAAGCGGAATTGGTTTGAGTTTCTTGGGCGCGTTACCTGTTTGCCCAACAGCTTCACCATTCCTTGGAGTAGAGGCACCTGAGTTATCCTTTCGCGCCTTAATGAATAGCTTTATGTTGCTTACGCTGGGAGTTACCGAAAGGTCTGAGGCGCTAGCAAGGTTAAGAACAAGATCACTGGAGGCGCCTCTGCGAACCTGTTTAACTTCTGAAACCAAGGCGCCAGCCACGCCCTTCGGGCCAGGCTCAAAGGCAGCTCCGCTAGCAGTCACTCTGATGCTCAGCCCGTCTGCGCTCAAGTTAGCGGTCACGTTTGCGCCGACATCTCCTGACAAGATGACAATTGCGTGTCTTCCCCCGTAGCTTGAGATGTCATAGCTAATCGTGCCAGCCCAGGCGGGGGCAGCTAGCAACATGGCCACAATGGCTAAGAGGCTGAGTCGCATGAATGGATGCCGACAATAAACCACAGAAAATCTCATTGATTTTGATGACTTGAGCAGGGGTTTGATTGCAAATTTGAGGACTCTGGGGGCAATGCAGCAACTATGTGTGAAGGCCGCTGTCGATTATTTGCTCGGTGGGAGTAGGCAATCTGCGCTGCCTACTGTCATTCCGCAGCCTTACAGATTCTTGTCGATTATAAGGCGCGAGGCAAGTAAATCCTATTACAGCGTTTGATTGATTAAGATTTTCAAGTATTTCGTCGATCATCGAAGCAGAGGGATAGCAATGATGGGATTAGAGCCAGGATCGCTCTTTGGGGGGCGCTATGAGGTCATTAGGCATTTGGGTGCCGGTGGCATGGGCTCCGTCTATCTTGCTTGCGACCCCCGGCACCGCGATTTTTTGGTAGCTTTAAAGGTGCTGTACCCAGGAGTGATCAAATCAGAAGAGACACGCGTACGTTTTAGGAATGAGATCATTGCTTCGTACAGAATTAATCACAGAAATATTGTACGCGCCTACGAATACTTCGATGAGTCGGAATATCAAGCTTACGCCATGGAGTATGTCGATGGTGGAGACTTGCACGATCGCATGCAAAAGGGAGCGATGAGTCCTGCTCTTGTTATCGATATCCTGCGCCAGATCGCGGGAGGGCTTGAGGCTGTGCACTCTGAGGGAATAGTTCATAGAGATCTTAAGCCGGAAAATATTCTGCTCACAAAGCGTGGAATAGTGAAAATTACCGACTTCGGTGTTGCTCGTTTGCGTGGTTCTCAGACTCTGACACAAGATGGAGCTATGGTTGGGACCCCAAAATATGTGGCGCCTGAATACATTGAGACAGGTGAATCTGATCAGCGTGGCGACATATTTGCGGTGGGAGTAATTGGCTATGAAATGTTAGCTGGGCAATCTCCCTATCGTGCTGATTCGCGCATGTCACTCTTAGCGGAGCGCTTCAAGGCAGAAGTGCCGGATCTGCAGAAGATTTGCCCTAGTTGTCCGCTTGGCTTGGTGCGTGTGATTGAAAAGGCCATGCAGGTGCGCCTGAGCGAACGTTACCAAACGGCTGAAGAGCTGCGTCGTGATCTTGAGCTGCTTCAAGAAGGTGCACCGCCAACTCAAGCGCTTAAACAGCCTATGCGTGTTGAGAGCCAACGCGTTGTTGCGCCTGGGCCACTGATTGAGCGTGGTGGGCCTCCCCGGGTCGAATCAGGATCTCGCCGCACAGGAAAGCGCATACTGGTAGTTGCAGCTTTAGTCTGCTTGGCAATTGGCGCAGCTGTAGGGGTGCGTGCTTTTCTATTTCACTCACAGAGCCTTACTTTTGCTGAATTACCGCACGGTGTTTATCATGGAATGGTGCTGGGTGCATTCGGAGATGCCAGTCGTGACCCAATCCGGTTGTGGAAGACGGACGCTGGTACATTCGTGCTGCTCGGGCGCCCTCGTTGCGCTGTGGCGCAGCTAGACGAGCACAAAGCATTTTCCTGCGGGGATATAAAGTTTCAGCTCGATATTCAATCCATTGAAAAACGTAATGCGGTCGGAACTATGCGCGAGCTTGGGGGATGGGGGCTATCGGCCACTTGGAGCTTAAGCGAAGGAGGTGCCGGTGATGCTGAGTAGAAAAGTTGATCATCGCTACATCTCTGCACTGCTAGTTGGCTTTGTAATCATGGCGAGTCCCATTTCGACCTATGCGTTGTCGCAGGCCGAGTTTAAGCACGAGCCTCCCGAGCGTGACGCAATAGAGCATCCTGAGCGAGTTATTTTGCGTACTCCCGCTGAAGGGATTGAGCGCATACGAGTGCTTATCGAGGCCGAGGCTGGCTATCGTGCCGTTCCTATGGAGAGGGAAGGGGCTGAGTATATTGCCAATATCTCATTTGAGGACCTAGCTGAACTCACCTATCATTTTCAAGTCGACGCCAGCGATGGTCCGATATTTGAGTCTCAGTCATACGTGTTGCGCAAACATTCAGGCCAGGAATTCGAGCAGGAGTTACAGCAAAAGACAGCCGAGTTGGAGAAGCTACAGGCCGAGGTCCTACAGCTCGTAAATACAGTACAGGGGCTAAGGGTTGCTGACCCTAAGGCACTTGCACGCCAGAAAAATATGGAGCTTGCGCGCGCTGTAGTATTGCTCAGTAAACGTGAACGACAGGTGCGTGAAGCTGAGGCCGCAATTAGGAATGGACAAGCGGAGCTTCGCAAATGAAAAAGATATTCTTAAGTTGTGCGATATGCTGCATGTGTCCAAGTTTTGCGCTGGCACAGGCTATAAGTGATAGCCTGCCATTTTCTGCCGAGCCTGATCGTCAATGGATAGCTGCTCTGAATGGTGGAGATTTAACCTTGCGTCGAGCTGACGTAGTTAAATCACCTGAGGAGTTGCACTTGTCGGCTGTATTCGCCGATCTGCCAGAGGATGTATTTGTGGCTGGCATAGTTCAGTATCAAGGTGGAATGGTAAAGTCAGCGCCAATGCACAGGCCAGGTGAGCAGCACTTGCCGCGCGAGTCGACAAAGGTTGCGCAGCGTAGAATTGCAGAGGCGGCGACCCAAATCAGTTTGCTGCAAAAGAAAAAAGCGGCTTTGCAGGAGGAGGCCACTAGACTTAGACACTCACTGCGACATGAAGCTGGTTTGGATGAAGTCGATCGTCTTTACGACAGAGTCTCAGAGCTGGAGGCGCGCCTGGGTGAGTTGGGTATAAAGGTGGATGATAATTCAAGCCTTCAATAGCGGTTGAAGTATTGTTTATGCTCGCGATAGCCAGTCTGGAAGTTGGCAGAACGGGCTCAAATTAGCCTTTGTGGCCCGCTATTAAATAAAAAGTCAATAAATGTAGCTAGTTAGTCGGCATGCAAATGGCGACCAGGAACTAAGTCACTGAATCTTAAGAATAGGCAGGTTTCAGCCGATTCAATGTACGGGGAGATTGCCGGCGCGTTCTAGTTACTGGAGCCGCTGGGCACAGGTGCACTCTTTATGTCTCCTACTTTTTGAGTGGACCACGGATACGCTGAATAAATACCAAAAACAGTTCATTTGGCGCAGAGCTAGTGGTGTTTATTCAGCGTATCCAAAAGAGAGAAACAGCGCGGGAGAAATCCTCCGTTGTTTAAGGACATTCTTTACTAAGAAGGTTGACCATGAAGAAGAATAATGAAAAGGGTTCTATCGAGCTTATCGTTCTAGGATTGCTTGCTGCTCTAATCGTAGTGCTTGCAGTTCCTCTTTTGACAGACATCGGGACAGGCGTAAATAGCCAGCTCGATACATTGAACACTTCAGTTAATGGCTAATCGTCACTGACGATTCGTTATTTCTGAATGTAAGCGAGGGACTGCCGTTTGGCAGCTCCCTCGACACTTTTTGATCCGCGTCAATCGCGGTTTCTGATACCGCATTCGAGATATAACATGCGGGTACACCCGAGTATCCTCGGTTCTGGTGGCAAACGTTGGCAGTATCCTGCCGTGGTTGCTCTATTGCTTTTTCTCCTGTTAGTTAATGTAGTGCGCGGACCGAAGGAAGTGGTTGTAGCAGCTGCTCCCACCCCGGTAGAGAAACGCTTGGAAGTGCTAATCGCCCGAGAGGCGATTCAGCCTGGCCAACCTTTAGACAAGGCAAATGTGGTTCTTGAGACCAGGCCTGCCTATACGCTCACAAAGGATGCCGTAACCAATTTCGATGCTCTTAAGAACAAAGTAGCCGCAGGTCCAATACCAGCTGGCTACCCAATCGCAGTATCTCTGCTTGCGGACCCGGTGGCAGTGGTGCCAGTGAGCGATCGCAAAGGGCAGAAAGATGTTGATGATCCTGTAGAGACTTTGCTGAAGGAAATTGAACAGGAAACAGTGGCAGTTCCGATTACATTCGCTTCTACGCCACCGGGGCGTGGGGCGCGTATCGCTCTAACGCTCAATAATCCGCATGGCGATCCAGTCGTTGTAATCGAGGATTGTTGGGTTTCGAAGGCCAATGGTCGAGAGGCAGTGCTACGGCTTGAGCCGCAACAGGCACTTTTGCTTCAATCCGCAAAATCTTACGGAAACTTCAATTTTATTGAAATCCCAACCGAGGGGCAAAGCCCTTACGCTGGCAAGGGTGTCGGCTCTAAGGATCAATTAACTAGAATGCTAGAAGGGGAAAGCAAGGTTGTCACAAATGCTCAGGCCAAGCCGGAAGCTCGAAAGATGAAGGGCTACGCCTGGGTTACAGGAGAGGGGATCCGGTACGGTCTTGATGATGAGGGTAGCATTAAGGTGGTGCGCCCAGAGCAAAACGAAGAATAGATCCGCATTCGGACCAACAAGCTTAATTTTTGTCAATAATATCAGGTGGATGTCTGCTTAGATGGTTGCCGTCACGGCAATACTAGCCGTGGGTTCTGGCGCCTTGCGAGTGTGATTTAGTGCACTCTTTCGGCAGCGCTATGCCCCCTAAAATGCTCATTTTTTCTGCATTTCTAGCCGATATTCAGATATGGAGGGGGCTCCGGGTTTATGGCGGGCTTTCTAAGCCGAATTGAAAAGAAAAAGGCGCCACGTGCGCCTGATGCTTCAGCTGTTTTGGTGCGCAGTGAGCGTAGTACTACAGCTGTAGGCACGCAGCCACAAACTCAAGTCGTGAGTTCTGACGCTAGCATGGCATCCCCTGATGCATTGCTGGCTGAGCTGCAGGCTGAAAGCAAAGGCAAGGTTAAGCTTGCTACTCCGGATACCCGCGCGGCCGCTCAAACAACGGCGACTGAGCGGCCGGCTTCAAAAAAAGATGCTCAGTATACTAGAGATTCTCGCAAGGCTGATCTTGCCGATGATGCGTTGCCATGGTGGCTGACAGAGCCAGCTATGTCCTCACCGCAGGTTGATATTCTAGTACCTGCCTCGCGCGTAGCGCTAAATGACTTCATCGTTGATAACATGGGCGAGCCCGAAATGATGGAGGCCATTCGCAAGGCTGTGCTCGTCGCGGCCGAACGCCTTTCAGCGGAAGTTAGATTTTCTCAGCGCGATATTCAAGATGCGATTCAAGAAGTAATAAGCCTAATGCTAGGTAAGGGGCCGTTACAGGCTCTGTATGATGATCCATTGGTAACAGATATTTACATGGATGGTCACAACAGTATTAAGTGCGTGCGGCGTGGACAGGCCTTAGAGACTCCCTTCAGGTTCCGCAGTCCATCCGAGTATGAGTCTTACATCACAACCATGCTGCAAGGAGTAGACCGTGTTCTGAATTTGACCTCTCCAATTGTGGATTGCGTGCTTAGTGACAAGTGGAGAAGCCGTATTAATGCGGTGCATTCGTCCCTAATAGACGGCAAGGAATCTAGCTTGGTTATCCGCGTGCCGCGCTTACAGCAGATTTCATTCTACGATCTACTTCGCACCAAGACATTGCCGGCGACCTTGGCAGCCTGGTTGGCAGAGCTGGTCGGCTGCGGCGAGGTTAATATCCTGGTTATGGGACCAACAGGTTCCGGTAAGACAACTATGACCACAGCTCTATTGAGTGCAGTTGGCTCAGATGAGCGAATTGTTACCATCGAGGACGTACCCGAAATTTTCGTTCCTTCAACCCACCTTGAAAAGCTTGTTAGTCGTCCTGAAAATTCGCAAGGTGAGGGAGCGGTTGGTATGGAGCGCCTGTTGCGAGCTGCTCTGCGTCGCGCTCCGCATCGTATCGTAGTTGGTGAAATTCGTGACCGTGAAGGACCATTGTTTCTCAAGGCTCTTGAGACAGGACACGCGGGCTCAGTGGCTACAATCCACGCTGATAACGCTCGCGATGGATTGTGGCGTCTGCTAGACGTGGTGCAGGCCCTAGAGACATCTCCGCAAGAAAGTATTCAGCGCCGAATTGCGCGATCTCTGCATGTGCTAATTACCATGAAAAAGATCAATGGTCGTCCTTGTTTAATGGAAGTGGCGGAAGTGCGCCCACCAGTGGGCGGGGAGTTCGTTGTCAAACAAATCGTACGCTTTGATGGCGAGCACGCCGGCAAACGCCAATGGAGGATAGCGACAAATCAATCCCGTTGGATGGATCGTTTACGCGAGCGAGGCATGGACCTGCAAACTGGACCAAATCTTTTGCCGCTTGAACGAGCAATCGACTCACGATCTGACTTGGAGGACAGATAGCGTATGCGCGAGAAGGACCGTCTTGCCGCCTTGCGCCAACAGCCTCCTGGGATGGTTGCCGGGGAGGAGGGCGCTAAAAAGAAAAAGAAAGATCGCACCAACGAATTGGCGGCGCGTACCCATTTTGATCGTCGTTTGATGCAGGCCGGACTGGATATCCCAGCCAAGGTTTACACATTTATTGTTATCTTTGCAGCCGTCGGAATTTTCTATCTAGGTACACTGCTTGGATACTTGCTGGCGGTAGTGCTTAGCTCGGTATTCGTTCATTATATGTTTCGAGGTTATCTTGAGGAGCGTGCCGAAAAGCGAAAGCGCCAGATGATACCTCAGCTTGCGCCATTCATTGATGCAATAGCGTCGTCTCTATCCAGTGGCTTTAATATAGAAGCTGCGATTGTGGCGTCAGCCGAGTCAATTCCTGAAGGCACCCTGCGGACTGAGCTGGACAAAGTCATCAGCGCACTAAATCGCGGATTTTCTGTGCGCGAGTCGATGGCGGTGCTACGTGACCGCATAGTGGGGCGAGAAATTGTATCCTTGTCCGTCGCTCTTGGTCTATTCGCAAGTATGGGTGGAAATGTTCTCGAGCCATTCCGGCGCTTGGCGCGCAAGCTGCGTGAGCAGCAAACTGTGGCCGAGCGTGCCTCCCGTGATTTGGTTATGGTTAAGCAAGCTTTCTACATATTGTTCTTCCTATCCGTGAGCGCTCCAGGAATTTTAATGTTGGTGCGCCCTGGCTATATGAGCCAGGCCTACAATGACTCATTAGGCAGGTTGGTATTGCAGGTTGGTGCGGTGCTGATTGTTCTCGCGTATTTGCTATTTAAGAAAATAACTAGTTTGAAGATCTGAGCTTATGTCCTGGAGTGTGCTTTTGATGCTTGCCATTGGCGCCTGGTTGGGGGTGGTAGTCGCCTCTCAGGCGCGCGGAGCCCGACGTGAGCTCGGCCGTTTCCGTACAGATGGTGGACCGGTCATGGGAGATGCCAATCGCTTTTTCGAGCGCATCGTGGCAAGCCTGGGCAATAGATTTGGGAAAAAGCAGGACTATTCGCTAGGGGCGCAGGCCATGCAAGGAGCGAAAGACCCGACGCGTGGCCTGGTGGATGCCGGACTCGAAAGCACGGCTGAGCAGGGTAAGTTCTTTCTTATGCGCACGATTGCTTACCTAGTTGGTCCGGCACTAGGTGGGCTGTCCTACATATTTATTCGCCCATATTATGCCACAATAATTACACTCGTGTGCTCAGCTGCTGGTATTTTAATTCCGATGTTTTGGTTGAAGGGCAGAATTGCTGGGAGAGTTGAAGAGATCCAACGCGAACTGCCGCTTGTATTGGATTTAACTAACCTCGGCACAAGTGCTGGTTGGGACGTTTCCTCATCACTTGAGAGAGTGATCGATTCTTTGTACTCAGAATTCCCAAAGCACCCTTTAATTCGAGAGCTTAAAAAGGCACGCTGGCTTGCCGCCAGTGGTTACACCTGGGAAGAAGCGCTACGTCGCGCTGGGAATCGTCTTAACAACGAGACTGTCAAACGAACAACTCTGGCGCTTGGACAGGCCATACGCCAAGGGGGTGATAGAAGTAAGCAGCTTGAAGGTATCGCCGAAGACGCTCAGCGTGTGTATTACGGAGAGCTAGATCGGCGCTTGGCAGCTCTGCCAGTGAAAGCGTTGTTGGCGACCATGATGCTGATGGTGGCCTACTTCGTAATCTTGATGGCGCCGGCGGTCGTGCAGATTAAGAACACAACTTCCCAGACTATTAAGCATAGGGCCGAGGCTGCCAAGGGCCAGCGTGGATCAGTCACCCTGATTGAGGTGGTGCTGATCATGACTTTTGCCCTTGTAATCTTTGGTACCATAGGTGTGCTTGGATCCAGCATTGGAAACTCTACCCTCACAGACTCCTGTGTTGTGCAGGCTGACTACTATGATGTCGATTTTGCAAATCCCAGTTTTGATCCAGCTACTGCTTGTCCGACACCGGCAACAGCTGGAGATCCAGATGGTATTGGTGCGGTAGAGCCGAGCGTCCCATGATGAGAATTTTGGTCGCAAATCAGCATGGCTTCACGGAAATGTTGCCGCTGGCATTTCTTTTGCCTTTGGCAGTGTTGCTGCTGGCAGGTGTCGTCGATTTTTCTAGGGCCCCCACCATGAAGGAGCGCTTGCTTACTGTACTGGAGGATTCAGCCTTCCGAGCTGAGCGCTCTGTTACATCTGATTACTCTGTGGATCTAATGGAGCCAATTGCGCCAGCTGGAAACATTTTGTGCTCGTATGTTGCTACCGACGCGCAGGGCGATTGTTCGGATATGTCAACGCATAGCGGTAAGCAAGCCTTGATGACAGATAGTATTGCGCAGCTAATAGTTGATGAGAGCTGTAAATTAATGGGCGGCCTGGATCAGCAGATACATGGCTTCTTTGGGACTTGGGGCTCCGATGCTCGTTACGCGGCACAGTTTGCCATAATGCGAATTTCGTATGATGCCACTAGTGGGGAGCTTGGGTCGGCCGATATTATCGCCACTTCCGCGGATGATTGTACTCCTAATCAACTTTCTTTCAGTGATTATTCAGCTGATATTGGGGTGACCACGGAATCTATCAAGGATCGTATTAAGTCCTTTGTTCAAGACCAAAGCCCGCCAGCCGGAGCTTGGTATATAGAGAATGATAGTGCGCTCCAGGCTTACACTACTACCATCAAGCCCTATTTATCGTCATACTGGTTGCTTGGAGTAGGGTATTTAAGAGTCCAGCATTTATTCCCGAAGCTGTTTGGCGAGTACGCAATGGCAGCGGAGTATTTTGTAAGACCTTTTAATAATCCTGCAGCCATTGAGCGGGGTGGCCTATAGAAGCTTTTTTGTTGTTTGAGTGTTATTCAAGTATGAATAGTGGGAGGGGGAATAGACGAGGGCGATAGGTTATTTTCGGCGTTAGCTAGAGTTTGGGGCGTGAAGTAATTTTTTTGACTGAGCGCACCCAACAAAAATGCTCTAGATAGGCTTAGCTGACTCGTTTTGCGAGCAAAGCGAAGCAACCGGCTTCATTTTGTTACGCAGTCTTATCCTTTTTATTATGGCTGTTGTATTAATCATAGAAGATTCGCCAACCCAAGCAGCGGTTATAGCCGAGGTTGTGCGTAGTTCCGGCCATGATCCGGTTGTATGCACTGATATTTCGAAGGGCGTAAGTCAGGTACTTAAGCCAGTTAATCCTGATCTAGTTCTGCTTGACTTAGTTTTGCTTGGCCCGGATGGCAAGCCAGTGGCTGATGGCTTTCAAGTGTGTCGTGAGATCAAGCGCGTTTCCAAGAATTTGGTGCCTGTTGTTGTGGTTAGCGCCAAGGGCGATGACGACTCAGCTGAATGGGCAATACTTCAGGGGGCAGATGCCTTTTTGCAAAAACCGTTTGCCGTCGATGACTTAGTGGCTGTAATTCATCAGGTCTTGGGTGAGGGAAATTGAGGTGAAGGGGACTGTCATTAAGTGACATCTTATTAAGTGGGGGTGGTATGTACCAGAGACATACACGCTCCTAAGGAGATTGGGTAAAGACAGCGCATGGATATAGTAATTCTTGATAATAGCCCGGAGTCACGCGCAGGTTTGAGTGCGCGGGTACACGAAGCTTTGCGGCAGGCAGAGCTTGAGCAGCTGGGAGTCGCAGAGCTCGACACTGTCGCGGCAGCCACGCATGATTGGTCTCGCGCGGCTGGCTGTTTGATTGGGCCTGGCGCGTTTGCAGATATCGATGATGCGCTTAGCACGTTGAGGCTGGCTTTCCCTAATGGGCGTGTAGCGGTAGTGGTCGAGCCAGATGTGTACTCACGCCAAGCTGTGCTGCTGCGTAAGCGCCTCAATATTCCAATATTAAGCATCGCCGACATTACCCAACTGGCTTCATTCTTGATCGAGTGTGAATCCGCAAATACGGCAGTGAATACTGGTCCGCGTAATAAAGGGGTAGTGGGCGTATGTCACTTAAAAGGTGGGGTTGGGGCAACAACGGTTACTGCTGCGCTAGGTAGCTGCTGGGCACGACACGGCTTAAGCGTCTGTGCGATTGATTTGGATGACGTGAACCCACAATTAACAGCTTGGGGACGAGTTGGTATTTCGCAACGCACCGTGACTGCAGAACTGTTGCGGCAGGGAGAGGTTCCAGCAAACAGAATAAATGAACTGGTTTTCCCTGTTGAGGGCTATGAAGGACGCTTGGTCGTAGTAGGGCAGCCAGAGGCATATAATGAGGGGTTTCACTTTAAGGCCAACGTTCTCGACGGCTCACCAAGCTCTAGTGAGTTCATGTCCTCATTGATAGGAAATCTTACAGCGGAGTTTGATGCGGTAATTATTGATATGTCACGTTCGTGGGGCGTGGCCGCCTTCTCGACTCTCCCGCTGTGTCAGAATTTACTTCTTGTGACTGATGATGATGGCATGTCAGTGCGTCGAACGCTCGATTGCCTGCAGAGGTTACGTAAGGAGTCGGACGATCCAGATGAGTTTGATTTCTCACGTTGGTCGCTAGTGCTAAATGGCTACACTGGCCGCCTGATCTCGCCCAAGGAAATAGCACTAGAAATTCAGGAAATGGAGCTTTTCCCGAGCGACGCGAGTTTGTTTACAGTGCCTTTCTCGGATTCAGGACGGCAGTGGGGGGCTCCCGGACAGTCGTTCTATGACACAGCTGATCCGAAGACGCGCGAAGTGGTTCGCAAGATGGCGGCCACGATCGTGCCATTTCGATATGAGCCAGAGCAGACTGGTGCCAGCAAGATTCTGCGAAAGGTTCAATCACTAGTTCATCAGGACTAGTATCCCAAGTCGGAAATAGGTTTAAAAAGACAAGATCGGAGGCTCGGGATGCTAGGTATCGCTGGTTCAACTCCGGACATCCTGCCCTAGGTCGAACTCGCTCCAATCACTTCGTGATTGTCCGGCCATCCATGGTCGGCTAGTGTCCAGAGCTACAGCTATTCAAGAAATCACTGAGTAATGACACTAGAAGCGCTCAATGGATCCAAAGATAAAGGCCACGACGTATTGCGAGCCCAAGATGGTGGGCCTTGCACTCTGCCAGACTATTCCATCATGTATCTATTGGTTGTGGTCCAGTGATTGCTATGGATTAGCAGTAATCGCCTGGCTAGCACTGACAACGCTAGTGTCGCATCTGCGCAGGCTACATAATGTAGTGCCATACTCACTTGTATCTTGTGCGCAGTGGATCTACCCTTGTTGACTGCCACAGGGTGTTCGCTATCAAAATGTGCTGTTAATCCGAAGGATTGAAACGCTTTTGACTGTCGTAACTTGCTTTGTTCTTTGCCTTCGAAAGTTTTGCCTTAAGCAACTGAGGGTGATCCAGAGCGAGCGCTAATAGGAAGTACTTTAAGAACATTTCGATTGCTGCGCGCTCTAGGGGTTGCGCAGTAATCAGTGACTGGTCTATCCCTTGGCTGTACTCTTTTAGGTACTTTGTTCGGGAGCTGTTGTTATGCCCGTAATTGATGCCCAATTATCCCAGGAGTCGCGCGATCGGTATCTCACGTATGCGCTTAGCGTCGTGTCTGGTCGTGCCCTGCCCGATGTGCGTGATGGTCTGAAGCCGGTTCAGCGCCGTATCCTCTACGCGATGTTTCAAAACCTAAATTTAAAGCCGACCCATAGTCATAGAAAATCGGCCGCCGTTGTTGGGGAAGTGTTGGCGCGCTTCCACCCACATGGTGATTCAGCGTGTTATGAAGCCATGGTCCGCATGGCGCAGGATTTTTCATTGCGTTATCCGTTGGTCGACGGTCAGGGTAACTTTGGATCCTTGGATGGAGATTCTGCCGCAGCTTATCGCTATACCGAGGCGAAGCTGCGCGAATTGGCGGTTGAAGTCATCGGCGAGATTGACCAGGAGACAGTAGATTTCAGAGATAACTTTGACGGGACACAGGCCGAGCCCGTTGTTTTGCCAAGCCGTATCCCAAATTTACTAATAAATGGTGCCAGCGGTATCGCAGTGGGAATGGCGACAAGTATTCCCCCACATAATTTGCGCGATGTTGTTAAAGCTCTAATTGAGTTGTCTCAAGAGCCAGATATTTCGCTTCAGCGTTTGACGACTATTGTTAAGGCACCAGACTTTCCCACTGGCTGTTTGATTCTTAACACGCGCAAGGAGCTGGACGAGATTTATAAGACCGGCCGCGGGATGGTGCGCATGCGCGCTGATTGGGCAGTTGAGGACGAAGCACGTGGTAAGAAACTGATAGTC
Source organism: Oligoflexia bacterium (assembly GCA_019694465.1). GTDB lineage: Bacteria > Bdellovibrionota_C > UBA2361 > UBA2361 > JAFLCA01 > JAIBBV01. Next base: position 24,256 of record JAIBBV010000010.1, on the reverse strand, counting down.
GTTACTTCTGTGCCCTATGCTGTGAACAAGGCGCAACTTGTAGAAAAGGTAGCCAATCTCATAGTTGATAAGAAAATCCCTCAGCTTGTTGATATCCGTGATGAATCAACAAATGAAGTGCGGGTAGTGATGGAGCTAGCCGCTGGGGCCGACGCGAATGTGGCGATGGCCTATTTATTTAAGCATACGCCACTTGAGAGTTCATTCCCGGTCAATTTAACCGCTTTGGTGCCCAATGAGCAGGGAGCTCTGATCCCTCAAGTATTGTCTTTGAAGGACTGCTTGAGCCACTTCTTACGTTTCCGTGAGCAGGTAACAGAGCGAAGGCTGATTTTCGAGCGAAAGACACTACTAGAGCGCATCCACATATTGGAGGGGCTAGTAAAAATTTACGATGCGCTAGATGAGGCTCTCAAAATTGTGCGCAAGAGTGATGGTCGCACCGATGCTGCTGAAAAGCTAATGGCGCGCTTCAAGCTGACCGAGATTCAGGGCTATGCCGTCGTTGATATGCGTATTTATCAGTTATCGCGTACAAATATTGATGAGATTCGGGCTGAACTTAAGCTTAAAGCGGATCGCGTGGCTGAGATCGATAAGCTTTTAAAGAGCAAAGCTAAGATCGCTGAGCTCGTCCGTAAGGACTTAGAAGCAGCGGCCGAGAAGTACGGCGATAATAGAAAATGTAAGCTTATTAAAGAGAATGTCGAGCTAGAATTCAACGAAGAAGATTACGTAGTGCATGAAGATGTATACGCAATCATTACGGCCGATGGCTGGCTAAAGCGCATTCGACAAAATAATGAACTTAGTTCTACGCGGCTTCGAGAGGGAGATCGCATTCTAAAAGCTTTGCCGCTTTCAACTGTTGATTCAGTCGCATTTTTCACCAACCTTGGGACTTTATATGTGTTGCGAGTGGCTGACTTCCCATCCTCAAGTGGCTATGGCGATCCGGTTCAGAAGATCCTCAAGTTCAAAGATGGTGAGCTGATAGTTAACTGCTTTGGGCTACGCGCTGGCGAAGCCAAACAAGCTGAGTTGCAACTGGGAGCAGAAGATTCGTTGAAGGAGGGCGACACTATGGTGCTGGTCTCCAAGACTGGTGTCGGATTCGCCCTGGAAATCAAGGATCTGGCTGGAATTAAGCGAAACGGCCGACGCGCGATGAAGCTTCGCGAGCAGGACTACTTAGCTGCTGTGGTGCGCCTTGAATCCAAGATAGCGCTTTTCACGGAGCGCGCTTCAGGCCTTGTCATCGAGAAGAAGGAAATACCTGTACGTGATGGCCCAGCCGTTGGTGTATCGCTAATGAGTGTTCGCGATGATGACAAGTTAATTGGTGCTGTAAGCTTTGCCAGCTCTTGCAAGATTCAGCTACAGCTTGATTCAGGCCGAACCACAGATATCGCCAGCTCTGAGATGCTGCATGGGCATAGAGCGCTGAAAGGAAATAAGGTAGTCGCACGAGGGGAATTAAAAGCAGTACAGAGGGTCCATGGCTAAAGCATCAACTTACTCCGCGGCAGATATTGAAGTCCTAGAAGGCTTAGAGCCGGTGCGCAAGCGTCCGGGTATGTATATCGGTGGGACTGAGGGACCGGCCGGCTTGCATCATTTGGTCAAGGAAATCCTTGATAATTCAGTCGACGAGGCCATGAATGGGCATGCCGATGAGATTAGTGTGACTTTGCATAAGGATGGGGAGAGCATAACGGTCAAGGATAATGGGCGAGGCATTCCCGTCGACATGCACCCCAAATTCAAAAAGCCGGCCCTAGAGATTATTCTCACCACATTGCACTCAGGTGGTAAATTCTCCGATCATAACTACGTCTCTGCTGGCGGGTTACATGGCGTTGGATCTTCTGTGGTTAACGCGCTTTCCGAGCAGCTAGTGGCTACAATTTGGCGTGATGGGTATGAGTGGGAACAAAGTTTCTCACGTGGCAAAGCCGCTAGTAAAATGTCGCGCGGTGCCAAGACTAAAGAGCATGGAACTCAAATCCACTTCCGCCCAGACTCGGAAATATTTAGATCGATAAAATTTTCGGCAGATCGCCTCGAGCGAATGCTTGAGGAGAAGGCTTTTCTCAATAAGGGTCTCAAGCTTACCTTGATCTTGGAAGCTTCTGGAGAGAAGAAGCTATTCTGCTTCGAGGACGGACTTAAGTCATATCTTGGTAGTCTCCTTGAAAAGCAGGGCAACAAGCCGATAGCAGAAGAGATGTTTTATTTGGAGCGTGCTAACGGGATAAAAGTTGAGGTAGCTTTCTGCTGGACCGAGTCAACTCAAGAAAAAGTGCTATCCTACGTAAACGGCATCTTCACGGCACAAGGTGGTAGTCATGAGGATGGTTTCAAGGGCGGTTTGAGCAAGGCCCTTAGGAACTATATGTCAGTGCATGATTTGGTGCCCAAAGGTGTAAAGGTAGTGGGTGAAGACTTGCGCGAGGGCTTGATTGCGGTTCTCTCAGTGAATGTGCCAGGAGCCGTAACTCAGTTGCAATTCCAAGGACAGACAAAAGATCGTCTTAATAATCCAGAAATAACTGACCCAGTTGAGAGTTTGCTGCGCAGTTTTGAGAACACGCTTAATACGAAGCCCAACGTGGCTTCTCAGTTGGTAGAGCGTGTGCTGCTTGCCGCTAAGGCGCGCGCTGCAGCGCGTTCTGCGGCTGAGGGCATTTCTCGTAAGGTAGGAGTAAGTCATCGCCTAAATCTTCCTGGTAAGCTTGCTGATTGCTCATCTAACCGTCAGGATAAGTGCGAGCTTTTTATAGTTGAGGGTGACTCAGCTGGTGGTAGCGCTAAGCAGGGAAGAGATAGAGAAACACAGGCTGTGCTGCCGTTACGCGGTAAGATTCTTAATGCAATATCAGCGGGTGAAGGAAAGCTTAAGGACAATAAGGAGCTTATCGATTTAGTGTCGGCACTTGGCTGTGGAATAGGCGAGCAGTTGAAGTTGAACAAGCTTCGCTATGGCAAAGTGATCATATTGACCGATGCTGATGCTGACGGGATGCATATTTCGTCTTTGCTGATGGCATTTTTCTTTCGATTCATGCGCCCACTGATTGAGTCTGGGCACTTGTACATTGGAATGCCGCCACTGTATCGAATTCGGCTTGGGAGTGGCTCAAAGGAGGATACACGCTGGGTTTACAGTGATGAGCAGAAAGAAAAAGTGCTTAAGGAGTCGGGAAGGGCCAAGGTGGCGATTACCCGCTTTAAGGGCTTAGGCGAGATGAATCCTGACACGCTTTGGGAAACTACACTAAGTCCGCGAACTCGCAGTCTTTTAAGGGTGACTTTTAGTAATGCTCAAGAAGCTGCAGCAATGTTTGATAGCTTATTGGGTAAGGATGCCGGAGAACGGTACCGACTTATTCAAGAGAATGCCCATAGACTTGAACTCGATGTGTAAACAGTTTAATAATCACGCAAACTGTTATGGTGGCCGGACACTAAACCTCCGTTTTATTTGCGATGAGCTATAAGAGCCCATTTTTGGAATAACCTCTAGTGTCTTTCTGCAATGTTGATAGTCCCAATGGGGGATCGTGAGCTCTAGCAAAGGGGAATCTACAGATAAAGCCTTCGACGAAGTTCGCCGCACTGCTGATCGTGTTGGCAGTGATCCACTTTGGCTAAAAGGTAGTCAAAGCCCAAGCTTTCAAACGGTTGAGCCAGCTCAAGACAGCGCGGGTAAATCGGGGCCAGAAGTATTATTGCTGCATGGCCTGCTTGGCGCCCTGTCCAATTGGGAAAGCGTGTTCCCACTGCTTTCCCAAACCTGTAGGCCGATAGCCCTGCATTTGCCAATTTTAAGTGGTCATCGCTCCGAAGTTAAGATTAAGGCGCTCGCCTCCTACACCGAGCTATTCGTCAGGAATCGTAAGTTAGATCCAGTTGCTATTTGTGGTAATTCGCTCGGCGGCCATGTTGCGATGCGACTTTGCTTGGCCTGCCCAGAGCTTGTTGATTGTTTAATTCTTTCTGGCAGTTCTGGGTTGTACGAGCATTCTGTGGATGCTTTGCCGGTGCGTCCTGATAGGAATTATATCAGGGATCACATGGGTCGTGTTTTCTGCAATACCAATTTTATAACCGATGACAGGATCGAAGAGATTTACAGTCTTCTTGCTGATCGCAAGAACGTGCTGAATTTGATCCATGCTGCCCGCAGTGCCAAGCGCGACAATATGCTAGACGTACTAAAGGAGATAAAGGTTCCGGTACTTTTGCTGTGGGGAGAGGACGATGAGGTCACTACTATCAAAGTTGCCGAAACATTCCACAAGAATTTGCCAAATTCAAAGCTGGTTACCATTAAGAAATGTGGCCATGCTCCCATGATTGAGCATCCTGAGTGGTTTGCTGAGCAGGTAAATCTTTTCCTAAAACAGCACTCAAAGTATTATCGCAAAGCCAAGGGCTCCTAATTCTTATGACAATCACTGCGCTGGTGGTGTCATTATTCAAAATCCCGGATTTTATTGCTGCTATTGGCGAGGGCTACATTTATGCAACGTGAAACTGCTAGTTCCGTGATGAAAATCGGAGCCTCAATACCAACTTTTGAGCTTTTGAACGTTGATGGCAAGCGCATTGGAAGCTCTATTTTTGGAGGTGCTCGCGCAGGGCTGGTTGGTTTTATGTGTAATCACTGCCCGTATGTTAAGGGAAGTGAGCTCGCATTGATTCAATTGGTACGTGAGTTCGCCTCTAAAGGCCTAGTTGCCGTGACCATAAATTCCAATGATGCAGTGCAGTATCCAGACGATAGCTTTGAGAACATGAAGGTAAAGGCGCGTGAGATGAATTTGCCATATCCCTATCTATATGATGAGTCTCAGGCTGTGGCGCGGAGCTTTGATGCTGCTTGCACTCCTGAGTTCTATCTTTTCGACGCGCACTCCAAGCTTGCTTATCACGGCACCATCAATGATAGCCCACGTGACCCAACCAAAGTGACCAAGCATCACCTGGCGCAGGCGATTACGCAGGTTCTGGAGGGGAAACCCGCCACTCCTAACTATGTTCATCCTATTGGCTGCTCAATTAAGTGGCGTGCCTAGTATATGCATTTCCTCTGTGCGTTCTGTGTTTAGTAGCTAAGAGGCAGGAAACTACCTGCGGTCTATTCGGCAATTTCCTTCTCAAGCTCATGAGCATAAAGGAATTACTTCAGTCGAATCAACGTAGGCTCGACATATCGCATGGAAAGCTGTTGATAGTTGTTTGGCCTTGATTTTAGCATCAGTCTCTGCGATTTGCTGACACGAGAAAAGTTGCAGCATTATATCATTACATTCCTGGCCCTCTTCAGTCGCAACATTTGGTCCAGCCAATTTCTTCAAGCACATCAGCGCATTCTGATTACCAGTGCCTCCAGCCGCATCTCCTTTCTCACAAGTGCCAAGCGCAACGCGATTGCCTAGAGTGTCGGGAATGCAATACCAAGTGATAAAGTAATGGCAACACTTTAAGCAGCTGAGATCCTCTGAATAATCAGCAAATGATAGCGTCGGCGTAGCGAGACATGTGGAGATGAGTAGTGTAGACAGTAGTTTTCTCATGTCTGATATTCCTCTATTAAGAATTGCGCCATCGCTAAACAACTTAAGTCTGGCATCTTTTGGTGTGCATAATGCATGCCAGGATACAGCTGACCCTATAGTGGTGCATGAAACTAGTGCTAGCGATTCTACCTGACAGGCTGTAGGCATATCGCTTGTAAAGTCATCGGGGGATTTGTGAGGCAATGGGTCAACCAAATCGGTGGTACGATCAACTAGTAGCATAGTGATACTAAAGGGAAGTCGAGTGTGTTTTCGGCAGGCCTGTTATCTGGCGGCAATTTCGGCAATGCGACACAACCCATTCTTAGAGCGTTTCTAATAAAGGCTCCTAGTATAACGGCAAAATCAGACATTCGCTTTTTGTCGCAACCATGCGTCTATTCGCTTAAATTCTTCTGTGCCAAAGTTTGAGTGCGGCATTTAGGTGATTAGCTTCGCTTTTGCTTGCTTTTCTACGCAGCCGCACTGTGGCGTAAGAGAGGGGACGTAGCCAACGGTTCTGACTCTTGCTATTGACCACAGAGTTCTAAGAGGGCGCAGCTGTATGTAATGTTAGTTGGTAATGGCTTTGTTGGAATATCCTGACCTCGCAAGCAAAAAAAAAGGTTAAGTGGGTGGGGGGCCCACTTAACCAGGAGTCAGGCATTTATATCTTCACCACTTTGGGGTTGGTGAATTAAAGGGTTACCAGTAGCTAATGCTAGAAGCATGCCAAAGTTGAGGCGGGCCGGATCTGGCTCGTGTTACCGGAACTGGAACCAATACGGGTGGCGGCCATCAATAAGTTGGGCTAAGCTTCTGTCATAACAGGGTTTTTTCTGGGTAAAAGGCCCCTATTCGTGCTTTACTGGACCCCGGACATGCCGATAAATCTAGGGGTAATACGCAGGCTAGGGACCAGCTTTCTCGTAACTACAAGGAAATTTACATGACAACTGATTTTGCCGCCCTTAAGCGCATAGCTTTAACTGTTCGCATGCTTTCTGTTGATGCTATTGAGAAGGCTAATTCGGGGCACCCAGGCTTGCCGCTTGGAGCAGCTGATTTTGCGACTGTTCTTTGGGCAAATTTCTTACGCTTTAATCCCCGCGATCCGAGCTGGGCAGGACGCGACCGCTTTATTCTCTCAGCAGGCCACGGATGTATGCTGTGGTACTCGCTCTTGCATTTGTTTGGCTATGACTTGCCGATGAGCCAGCTTCAATCCTTTCGGCAGTGGGATAGCAAAACGCCGGGACACCCTGAATTTGGCATGACCCCGGGTATTGAGACTACAACTGGTCCCCTCGGGCAAGGTTTTGCCAACGGTGTTGGTATGGCCATTTCGGCTAAGATGCTTGCGGAGCGCTATTCAAAGGAGCTTTTTGCTAGCCGCGTGTTTGGCCTCGTTAGTGACGGTGACCTAATGGAGGGCGTGGCAGCTGAGGCCGCTTCGCTTGCAGGGCACTTAGGGCTAAATAACCTGGTTTATCTATACGACGATAATCATATCTCGCTCGCTGGAGAGACCAAGATTTGTTTCACAGAATCTGTGCCAAAGCGCTTTGAGAGCTATGGTTGGTTTGTGCAGAGCGTCGATGGCCACGATATGCAGGCAGTCCAGCAGGCCCTTACGAAGGCAACTGCAGAGAGTGATCGTCCTAGCATTATCTGCTGTCGCACAACCCTTGGATTTGGAAGTCCAAACAAGGCCAACACGCACGACGTGCATGGTGCGCCGTTGGGGGCTGAGGAGCTTAAGGCTACAAAGCGTAACCTTGGCTGGCCAGAGGATAAGAGCTTTTTTATCCCTGATGATGTCTCAAAAGCTTGTGCCAACCTGCTGGAAACTAAAGTTGCTGCCTACCGCAAGTGGCAAGAGCAGTTCTCAGCTTGGGAAAAGAGCGATCCAACAAAGGCCTCAGGGCTAAAGTTGCAGTTGACACGAACACTCCCTGCTAGCCTCAAGCAGAATTTATTGAATGCGTTCACGGACGGCAAAAAGGATGCAACGCGCAACCTGTCTGGCAAGGCCATACAAGTTATTGCCAAGGAGGTGCCGTATTTTGTGGGAGGCTCCGCAGATTTGGAACCCTCCACCAAGACCCAAATTAAGGATAGTCCTGAAATCCAGAAGAATAGCTTCAGTGGCAAGAACTTTAGGTTTGGAGTGCGTGAGCATGCCATGGGTTCGATTGTTAATGGCCTGGCGTACTCACAGTGTTGGTTCCCGTACTCAGCCACATTCCTAGTGTTCTCTGACTATATGCGTCCTCCGATGCGCGTAGCTGCAATTTCGCATCTGCAGTCTCTTTTTATATATACGCATGATAGTTTTTGGGTTGGTGAAGATGGTCCGACACATGAGCCAATTGAGCATGTCATGTCATTGCGTGCGATCCCTAACATGTACGTGTATAGACCGGCAGATGGAATGGAGGTGGCGATGAGCTACTACGCCGCCCTGTCGCGTAAAGATCGACCAGCCACTCTTATCTTTACCAGACAGAATGTGACACCGCTTGAGCGCCCGTCTGGCTTCAATCCCGACTCCATAATGCGCGGTGCTTATGTGGTGGCTGGCGCAGAATGTTCTGATTTGGCAATTGTTGCCACCGGCTCTGAGGTTGGGCTTGCCTGTGATGCAGCTAAGCTACTTAAGGCTAAGGGCGTATCGGCGCGCGTTGTCTCAATGCCTTGCATGGAGCTATTCCGTGAACAGGACGCTAGCTATCGCGAGCAAGTGCTTCCAGCGCGTGCCAGAAAAGTCTCGATTGAGGCCGGCATAACCCTTGGTTGGGAGCGCATGGTGGGAGCGAATGGACTATGTATCGGACTGGATCACTATGGAGCCTCTGCCCCAGGTGAACTAATCGCAGAGAAGTTCGGCTTCACTCCAAATGCTGTAGCTGAAAAGATCTTGCGCTTCAGTACAGGGAAGTAATTTAGATCCAGTAACAGGTTTGCTGCTTAAGGGCAGAATCTGGGTTGCTGGCATTTCATATTAACGACAGAGTCCTCAGAGGGCGCAGAGCTGGTGGGATGCTTTACCTCTGAGAACTCTGTTCTCTCTGTGGTTTAAAATAACTTAGTGAAACTGCGCAGACTTTTGTTGTTAGCCACAGAGTCCTAAGCGTATCGCCGGTTATAAGATTCTTGCGCTCTATGTGGCTGATCGCCTTTGAGCCAATGGGCGCTGGCATTGTATTGCTTGTCAAATTTTACGGGACCTGGCAATTTAGGTGCGCATTTAAGATTTAATTTTCAGAGGCACTCTCTACGCAGGGCTCTACGGCGTAGGTGTAGACGGCGCTATCAAATGCACAGCGTTGATCCCTACGGCCGAGAGCGCACATTTCATAGCGGTAATATGCTTTGGTTCATTGTATGGGTTGCAATTTAGAAAGGCACCCTGACCAGCACGTGCCGTCGGGTACAGTTCAGGTGGTGACTTTGAATTATCATACCAGGATGGGTCACATGGATTCATCAGGTTGCAGACGACCCCTCCAGTATCAATAGCTACCTGCGCCCATAAACCCGCCGGGTCTCTAAACGCGTAGCCAGGCCTGCCGCTATTTAGGAACGCTAGGTGATTGGTGTCATTTGGGTTAGCACCGGGAGTAACATAGGCAGCGCAATTGATTCCAAGTAATGGAGCTGGTGTGCAGGCTGGATCAGCCCAGGCGGTCGCATCAGCCGGAACTATATCAGGGTCAATTTTTACAATGCCTTTATTCCAACCAGGTGTTGGGGCAGGAGGAGGTAGCCCATAGAAGCCCATTTCGCCAGCCTTCGAAGGATCGACGTAGGTTCCTGGCGTAGCTGTTACGTTGGCGATGGCTGGAGACTGATCGGAGTCGAGCAATGTGGTGACTGCGATGTTGTAGGCAGAGAGAGTCGGCACGATGTTATTTAAGATAACCTGCTTGGCCTGCTTGTAGTTCTCATACATTGACGAAGCAAAGCAGTCTACGCTGGGGTCAGGTGAGGCGGGATTAAAGCCGCAAGTTTGGATTCCATCAGATGCCAGAATAATTACTTTCTTCGCGCTCTTGGGGCAGGTCGACAGAGCATCAATCGCATCATAAAGAGCTTGCGCTATGTTTGTGCGGCCATTTACGGGACCGCCGGAAGCTATCGGGAACCAGCCGCGACTGGCAAAGTTGGGCGAGACTTCGTTGGTTACTTGATTTCCATTAACATCGTGCCAGCCAATATTTGCCATGTTGGTCAATTGAATAAGGAATGGCAAGTTAGTTGTAAGTTGTTGAGGCTGCCCAGGCGTTACCACCGGCTCACTTCCTACGCGTTGTCCTGTAAAGGCGTAAACCATTGCTTTATCAGAGGTAGCCTTGATTTGGTCCACGGCGCGAAGTGACACATTGAATGCAAGATAAAAGCGGCTCAGCGGCAGTGGGCCAAAATAAGTGTTATAACTATCAAATAGAGTATCAATTAGTAGCGGGCCTAAATCCGTGTTCCTTATTCGATAGTCATCTACGATGTAGTGTGTAAGGTAGGGGCCAGTTGCTGGGACAGGTGCGCCAAGTCGCTCCCTTGGCTGAGCGCAAAAGTAGGGCGCGAAAATTCCTGCTGGACTACCGAGTACCGCCATCCAGTCGCTGCAAGCGCTGGGGCCGGGGACTGCAGGTGGAGTTATGCTTGGAAGGGCCGGAGTAAGGAAGTAAGCATACATCGCTGGTGGAACCGGTGCTTGCCAGTTGGCTCCAATCGTAGGATGTGGCGGCGGAGGATTATTTAGTGTCCACAAATACAGTGGGTTATACTGATGTGTCTCTCCAATCGTGGAAAATGATACGTCTAGCAGCATGGCTGCACAGCGTTGGATTGAGGCTGCGAATGACTGGGATTGAACCCGAAAACGATCACTGCCAAAGATTCGCGCAAAGGGCGCGATGAGTGGATTTGTGTTTTGAGTTTTCAGGTTAACTTGAACAGCGTTAGGGTTACTGTTGGCGTTAGGATTTAATAACGGCCTAAGGCAGGGGTAGCTGTTCGGGTTGCTGCCACAGGCTGCATTTTGTTGGCCTAAAGTATTAGGCATTTCTGGGTACCAGTTTTGGAAGCCGAATGAGCCAGAGGCTCCGGGGGTAGGGGCAAGCCCAAGCCCCATAATTTGTGAGCCTACAAATGGGATATAGCCATTCTCCCTCAGCACCTCTTCTCCGCGCGTGGCTGCCGCAGCTGCTTTGGTAAAGTACGTTCCCTGCGTAGTGAAGTAGCGACTCATAATCGCCATCGCTACCATGTCGGAAGTTATAGACAGTCTAGAAGAGACAAAAGCTAAGGCAGCTAGTCCAAATATTAGCGCACATAATCCAGTTAGAGAGACCATGAAGAACGAGACCAGGATCATGTAGAGCCCGCGGTCTTTATCCTTAGAGGAACTATCCTGCTTTTGGGTCATAAGTCTCTAGCCCACTCCACAACAAGGAGAGCAATCTACGCCGCAAATATTATAGCACAAGCTGCAGTTTGCGCTGTTGCCTCTACAGAATCCGCCCGGCTGGCAAACAGTAGCACCATCGCAAGATCCGCCCGGTCCACAAAGCGTTGAAGTCGGTGTAGCCGTTGGCGTTGGACTTGGCGTTGCCGTGCGTGTCTGGGTTGCTGTTGGAGATGGCGTTGGTGTCCCCGTGATCGTTGGGCTAGGCGTGGTTGTTACAGTTGCTGTGGGTGTCCGTGTTGGGGTCTGAGTCACGGTCGGTGTGGCGGTGGTAGTCGTCGTCGGTGAAGCAGAAGCTGTTGCTGTAACAGTCACAGTCGGAGTTCGAGTAGGTGTTTGTGTAATTGTCGGTGTCAGCGTTGGCGTGCGTGTGGCAGTGCTAGTCGCAGTAGCAGTGCGTGTGGGTGTGACAGTGGCCGTATTTGTAATTGTGGGAGTGCTAGTAATTGTTGCCGTATTAGTAATTGTTGGCGTTGGGCTTACTGTCGGTGTCTGTGTGGGAGTTCTTGTCGGTGTCGGTGTTGGGGTGGGCGAAGCTGTGGGAGTAGTTGTCCTAGTGGATGTTACCGTTGGCGTAGGAGAAATCGTTGGTGTGTTGGTCACAGTAGGAGTACTCGTGACGGTCGGAGTTTGAGTTACAGTTGGGGTTGATGTCGCTGTGCTGGTAGCAGTAGCGGTAGTGGTGGTAGTCGGGGTGGGCGTTACCGTTGCGGTTTGCGTAATTGTGGGAGTGGCTGTCACTGTTGGAGTTCTGGTCATGGTTGGCGATGCTGTCGGGGTCAAAGTACGAGTAGCTGTGGCAGTTTGAGTGGGAGTAGGCGAGATGGTTGGGGTGCTTGTCGCGGTGCTAGTAACTGTCGGAGTAGAGGTAATTGTTGGTGTTGTTGTTCCAGTTTGAGTTGGTGTCGAGGTGACTGTGGGGGTAAGAGTAATTGTTGCCGTCGCAGTAGTGGTAGGGCTTGGCAGTGGAGTAGGTGTGCGAGTCGGGGTGTAAGTGGCAGTAGGCGCTGTAGTCGGAGTGCTTTGAACTAGTTCGCCTGAGTCCTGAGTGCTCTTCATCATCAAAGAGATAATGGGAGAGTTAATCGGGCCGATAAAGGGCATGACAGGGCTAAACTTTAGCTCAAGGTATATCTCAAGCGGGTGCTGCTTAAGTACAGATCTCCAGCTTTCTTTATTTTGTGAATTTGGCCAACCTTGGCCAGAGGCCGACCCCAAAGGTCTAGTCGCGTGTTGTATTAACCCATTAGTTGAGCAGTCGCCAGCGCGACAAATCGCTTCGCCTGGGCGCATGAATCCAATATCCCTGTTTAACATTGCTGCGTTGGTGCTGGCAGCAATCCAGGACTTGGTTGTTGTTCCAGTGTCGTAGAGCGTATCATCGTAATGTTCGAAACTTACAAGCTGTGCGCCGCTTGGCGTATTGGAGTCACTTGCTACGAGTGAGGCGGTTTGCAGGGCTCTTTTTATAATACCGTCAAAGTACCCGACATACTTAGTGCAATCGGCAGATACTCCTCCTACGTTGCTATCACAGTCAGCCTGGGTAGTATCGGTATCCACATCCAAACGAGCGGCAAGAGTTGCTGCAGTGGCAGCTGCATGATTAAGCACCACATAAGTGAAGGAATAGCGACAAATGTCAATGGTAGCGAATACAACTAACAAGAAAACAGGTAGTGAAATTGCTGCTTCTAAATATGAAGCGCCTGAGTGCTCAGGTGTTGTTTGACCTCTGTTTGAGCTTTTCTTAGACGATACCATTAGAATCTATACAGAAGTTTGCTTCGAAAATATGGTCGGTAGCGATTTCCCGGGATTGTCTTAATGGGGAAAAACCAGGTTTCAAGCGGTGCCAACTGAGCACACATTAGCACGTGCTGGGTAATAGTGTGAAGGCAGGACGGTTTGGCTGTTTCTTCATCTCAAATTTATCAACTTTAGCCATTCTTTGATGACCCGATTGTGAGACTTGTTATAGCGCAGCCGTAAATCAGTCCTTGAATGCGCTCTTGGATTGCCAAGCCTGATAAAATTTGGCTCGCAATACAAGGCCAGCCTTAAGTTTGGATAGCTTCTAATCTCCTGCCACGTCCATGGGCGCTACGTCGTAGCCATTAGTAGGGGGGCTACCTCGATTGACATCCGATGGGTCTACCTCTCCAACCGGGAATACTGGTGATGGTGTTTTCTGCGCAGGCGGAAGATCTGCGTCGCAGCCTAGCAGTGGTTGGGGCCCAACTTGCCCCAGGCAATTTAGAGGCGGCGAGTTGGGGGAATTACTGAATTGGTTGGGGTTTTGCAGCTGGGGCCCTGTCATTAGATAGGGTGCCACCACATAGTTTGAAATGCCTAAGGCTGGGATCTGAAAGGATGTATTCATTAGCGGCTGCATTTGCGCGTTAATATCTACGCGTACCAGTGGAAGACCCGAGCCACCTGGCACTGAGTAGTACACCGGTGTGGCCATATTCCACTGACCACTCTGTACCTCTTTTGTACCAGTTACTTGGTAAAACATATTGGCAATATTGCTCATTGCGCCTGGGCCAGAGACTTGAGTATTGGTTGCTCCGGCGGAGGCCGCTGCATAGGTCGTCATTAGCCAAGTTACAAGCTTCCAAAATGGTCTAGAGACTTCGGTAATGAGAATAAAGAGGGTAATGAGGAGAGTAATCACGATTGCAAATTCAGGCAGCGCGGCTCCTGAGCTTGCAGAGGGTTTTCCTAGCTTCGAGTAGAGCATAGAACCTCGCCGTTGAAACAACCGTTTGTCTAATGCCCTTTCCCCATAGTTTTAATATCGGCAGTAAGTTAGGTGACCTTTACCCCAAAGCACATGCTTAGGATGCCGCCTATGCGGAGATGATTCTAAATTAGAACAACGGTTCTATTGTCTTATTAGGGACTTACAAGTGTGTAGGGGTTGAGACCTACGGCTACGCGTACGCAGTCGGCCGCCTGGGTGCTCTTCCACTTAAGCTCAACAGCATAGAGTTGGGCGTTTAGTCCGGGGGTTGGTGGGCCTGAACTTGGATCCCATGGGTTTCTAAATTTACTCTTCAGGACACAGGGCGAGCATTTATAGAGAGCTTTATTGCACTGCGTTGCGGTTGGATCCATGTCAGCTGAGCAGGCTGTGCCACCTCTGTCGTTATACACATCGACATAGTTAGCATCGAACTGGGCAGCGTTGTTTCCAAGTGGTGGTAGGAGTGGGCAAATAAATCCACCCGAGTCTACCGCTAGCTGGGTAAGTACTCCCATCGATTCTCCGAAAATCCAACCAGCGGCTCCATTTTGAAATTGATCAAAGGCAGTTGCTGCTGGTACCACCGCTCCATTGTTATCGAAGCTATCATAGCTCACAAATGGGTGTGGTGAGTTTACGCCTCCAAATCCCTGGGCGCGAGCTTGTTCATAAGTCAGATAACAGTCGGGGCTGTCCACTGAGTGTATGCCATCCAAGGAGTAGCCAAGCGTAGGGGTCCAATTACCGCAGTTCACTGCTGGATTTTTGATATTATAGAAATTTGGGCGCACTCCTTGACCATCTACTAAGGCAGTCAGAGATATCTGACGTTGGCGCAAAATTTGGGAGATTGAAGGTATAACACCGAATTCTATGTCTTGGCTTAACAGCTGGTTTGTGGACGTTTGGAAAAAACTATATGTGCTGCCACAATTATTTGTGCCACCGGAGTTTGTCAGATAGCAAGTTCCAACCCCGTCAGTCGCGAGAATGATAGATTTACTCGATAAGGCAGGACATTGGTTGGGCTGATTGTTCGGAGAGACAAGCGAGTTGGCGATGTTGAGTAGCGCACCTACTAGATTTGTATTACCGGTGGAGGCTGTGGGATACCAGCCTCGATCAATATAATTTGGATGGGTTACTGGAAAGGCAGCATCATCTTGATTGCCCCAAATGCCACCGCCTAGATTTACAAATCTTCTCCGACCGGCGTTATCCAAATTGGTCAATTGAATTAGAAAACCAAGATCGTTGGTGAGTCCAGAACTTGGAATAGGATTAACTGCTGTCGTGTTGAAGGGGTAGACTAAGCTCTGATCAGTGCCAGATTGAGTAGCCTGCATTTTTCGCAGACCAACATTGAAGCCTAAGAAAAAGTCTGAGAATGGAACGGCGCCTTGATAGAAAGGGGGTTCATAGTACTTATCCACCAACACTTGATTGCCACCCACTGTTTCAAGCACGTAGTCATCTTGAAAGTGTTTGGAATATGTATAGGGAGTGCCAAAGGCGGTGCTGTAATTAAAGTTGTCTCTGGTCGCAGGATAATTACACCAGTAATAAGATTCTGCGCTTGAATACCAAAATGGACTAAGCGGAGCACCGCAAGCCTGCAAATTAGCTGGCGGGATAGCCATCAAGCCAAACTCGTTTGGATTAATAGCGGCTGGATTTCCGCTGTTGTCTGGGGTGTCGATTAATAGCTTTGGGCTACAAGTGGTGTTGCTGAGGCAGACATCGTTATGATTATTGCAACAGCCAGGATATGCGGCAATGTTGCAGGATGAAGGCGGCCAGCCAGGACTCAGGCACGGACTTGGTTGCGCAGCGATATAAGGCTTATGACTACCAAATTGAGTAGAGCTTGAGATGTCGATGCCATAACCAGAGCAGCGAGGAACAATTGCTGCGTAGGACTCAGCAGATACATTAAAAGTATTCACTCCTAGGAAACTACCTAGATCGAACGGCACACCTTGCGCTGGATCGGTGTGAATAGAAAGATGAACTGCGTTGACGGTAGCAGGGTTTGAGTTCGGTACGAAGCAGGGATATGGCTTGCTTATATTACCGCAAGGATTTGTGCCGGGTGGAGCAGCTTGTAGATTCGGATACCACATCCCAAATTCCACTTGTCCATTAGGGCCTGGAGGGTTGGGGAAAAAATCGATCTGAGACAACGCAATTTGCGAGCCGGGGAGTCTATTTGCATTCAGCAAAGCAACCGCGCGCGCTACGCCGTCACCGATTCTCGCATCGTATGCGTTTTGCGGGGACGAGCTATTTACAAATCCTTCCAGCGCAGCCAAGGCCGCTATATTAGCGGAGTTTAAGGCTCCAGTTTGACTTGCGCTAATTTTCCCAAGCCCTAGTACCGCAACCGCAAGCGCAATGATCGCCAACAGGAGAATAGCCAAAAAAGCGAGATAGAATCCTCCATCGCTAGGACGTCTGCCGGAAGTACGGCCGGGCATATTTGGAGCAATTTTGGTCATCCTCTTATGTTCTCGCCATCAATAATATCGGCCTGCTCCAAGAATCTAGCACAAAACATACCAGTATACCTGATAAGCCTCCTAAGTTCCGGAACAGTTACAACCCTGGGTGCAGCAACTTTGTTTGCATGAATTCGGGCAGTTGGACTGTACGCAGGCCAAACAGTCTACCGTTGGCGTCGGCGAGGGGGTTGGCGTAGGCGTAATCGTGCCAGTAGCGGTTCCAGTGGCAGTTACTGTAGGTGTTAGGGTCGCCGATGGGCTGGCTGTCGTTGTCGCCGTTGGTGTGCTGGTCCCTGTTACTGTTGGCGTGCCTGTTACAGTCGGCGTGCTGGTAATGGTTGCTGTGTTCGTGACTGTTGGTGTGAGCGTTGGAGTAATAGTTGGGGTCTTAGTCGGGGTGGCGGTTGCCGTCCTGGTAAGCGTGACTGTCGGTGACACCGTTGGAGTGTTGGTAATTGTTGGTGTTGGGCTGACAGTAGCAGTGTTGGTAACAGTAGGAGTAGCGGTTGTGGTGCGCGTTGGTGTCGGAGTTGGTGTGGTTGACGCTGTGCTTGTTACCGTTGGAGTTGATGTAATCGTTGGTGTAGGTGAGGCCGTCGGCGTTTGAGTAGTAGTCGGGCTAGCTGTTGGTGTGCTGGTGCTTGAGGCCGTAGGCGAAACAGTCGGGGTTGAAGTAATTGTGGCCGTGCCTGTCACTGTCGCTGTAATGGTTGGGCTACCAGTCGCGGTTTGAGTGGCGGTCAGCGTAATGGTGGAGGTTGCTGTGGCAGTCACAGTGTTCGATGGCAGAGGAGTTGGGGAGCTCGTCGGCGTTGCTGTCGGAGTAGCAGTTGGAGTCGGCGGCGGAGGTGGTGGCACAGCACCTAAACCAAAGACGCGTGCTCGCCTAAAAGCAACTTGTGCCGCTACAAGACGGAAATTTGGCATCAGAGGTGTCACCGGCGAGAAGTCAACTTCCATGTGCACGACAAGCGGGTGTAGTCCGAGTGTCCCTGACCAGGTTGTGGCCCCTGTAGGCCAATAATTGCCAAGACTGGGTTGAAAGGAAGGATGTTCAAGCGTTGTGTTGTCAATTAGACGCCTTACTTTTTCGCCAGGTCGAAGAAAAGCAGCATCTTGAATATTACTGTTGTTAACACCCGCGCCTGGAGCTACGTAAGTTAAGCCGGAACAGTAGACTCCTGGGCAGTCATAATCCGGCGAATAGTAATGATCAAAACGTAGTAAGGTAGCTCCGCTAGGGTTACTTGAGGTCGATGTTACTAGAGTAGCAGTTCTTAGTGCGATACCAAGAACTCCCGATCCTGGCTGCCCTGGAGCTCCAAATATATCGTCGTGATAAGTATTGCATTGAGCCTGATTGGCTGCGCTGGCGGAACAGAATGCCAGGGTTGTGTCTTGTTCAGTCCTGCGCTTGGCAGCTAAATCTACTGCTTGGTGAGCTCCCCAATTTACCACCACCCAGATGATAAAAACGCGCGCAACGTCGATAGTAAAAAAAACGAAAGCAAGGAAAATTGGTAGTGTAAGAGCGGCCTCAATGAACGACGCTCCCGATTGATCGGGAAGATAAGAGCGCTTATGTAATCTTTGGCGTCGAGGAAAATTCATTGTTTTGAGCTTAGTCCCTTAAGCTCTATCAT
The DNA here is from genome assembly GCA_019694465.1 of Oligoflexia bacterium. GTDB lineage: Bacteria > Bdellovibrionota_C > UBA2361 > UBA2361 > JAFLCA01 > JAIBBV01. Next base: position 6,326 of record JAIBBV010000010.1, on the reverse strand, counting down.
GCTAGTCAATCAAGGGGTTAGCAGGTCGATGGAGCGCAAGCACTTGAAGCGCAACACGGTGTGATTAGGACCCCACTGCAGTCATATAGGCAAGCTGGATTCGCAAACTGATTAAGATCTCCTGCAATATTGCCCGTATTAGACAGCATCGGAGCCACCATAGCTGTCCTAAAATCCCCATTAATCATCTGCATGAGGGGGGCGATGTGACCACTCATCTCTACTAACAGTGTATTAGGTGGCATGCCTGCTGCATTGTAGCTATCGGTACGGGTCGGAATTGCAGTCATCTTATGATATGTGGTCATGCCGCCCAGCAGGTTGGTTCGGTAGTCCATTTCTGCTGTTGCAGTTCCACCTTGTGGCCAACCAGCACCAGATAGCGCTGTTTCGTAGGCCATATTCGACATCCAAGTCATCTGGGAGTAAAGACGCCCAAGTTCAAGGATACCGGAGAAAAAGAGGATAACGATTGGAAGCGCGAGGAGAAATTCTACAATGACGCCGCCCGCGGCAGAATTCTGCCGGCGACGCGCTAGAGTAGGGACGGTCAAAACACCAAAAGAGCTCATATGCCCATGCCTCGCAACTTTAAAGCCCGCCCCTTATAACTAATATCGGAGCCAGGTCGCAACTTGATCCAGGGCCATTACGGCTGCTTTGATAGCATATTGAATTTGTTAGGTAAATTGTTACTTAGGCCAATGCTGTGACCTTATCTGTAGCGAGGTTATAGGGGAGTCAAACTACGACTCAGCCCAGAAAGTAAGAACCGCTCGTATAATTTACAGTGAGTCCATTGAACGCAGGCGCCTATCAGGCTATGGTCCCAGAACCAAGGCTAAGGCAGCGTATACTCATGCATTCTTCTATCCCGCTCGCAATTGTAATGCCCGCATATAACGAGCAAGGTTGTATTGCCAGCGTTGTTACGCGTTGGCTTAACGAGCTTCGGCAGCTATCAGGAGGACTGGGCCGCTTGGTGGTTGTTAACGACGGCTCAAAGGATAAAACTCCGCAGATTTTGGATGAGCTTGCTGCCTCCAACCCGGACTTGATTGTAGTGCATCAACAAAATGGTGGGCATGGCCGAGCGCTTCGTACAGCCTATGATAAGGCGGTCGCATTAGATGCTGAATGGGTTTTTCATGTCGATAGCGATGACCAATTTGTTTGCGCTGATTTAGAGGCCTTATGGGCGAGGCGTGGAGAGTCACATTTCCTGTTGGGATACCGCGCCAACCGGCATGATGCTTTTCATCGCCTTATTATCACGCGCATCCTGCGTGCACTGACATTGATATTTTTTGGTAGTTACCTAAAAGATTCCAACGTACCTTTTCGCTTGATCCGTGGAGCTTATTTAAAGCTGCTATTGAACGTTGTGCCAGCTACAGTTTTTGCTCCAAATATATTTTTATCTGTCTTGGCGGCGCGTGATAGGCAGAAGCTTATGTTTCTGCCGGTGCAGCATAAGGAGCGAGAGACTGGCAAAGTTTCTATCGTGCGTTGGCGCCTGATTAAGGCTTGCTTACGGTGCGTGCGGGAGCTGTTCGAGTTTCGTGTCACGCTTCGGGCATCCTTGCAGAAGATTCGAGATGGGCGTGCTCAGCTTGGCCTAGCCTAAAACCGCTTTGCGGCCTTGAGTGTGGCAGATCTGGCGTGCGCGATTTTGGGTTTTGCAGCATACTTATGCCGATGGTATCAGAAATTTCTCATGATAAGACGGATGCACCAGAGCCGTTGACACGCTATTTTAGTTTGCCGGTCTGGGGCGTATATGCACTTTTCATCGTCGTCGGCCTTTTGCTGCGCTGGGTGGCGCTAACTGACAGGCCATTCCATCACGATGAGTCCTTGCATGGCATGTACGGCAAGTACTTCTTCGATTGGCCTGATCACAATTACTACAAATACACACCCATGTTGCATGGGCCATTCCTCTATAACCTTTACCGGGTAGTCTATAATACGCTTGGGCAGAGTGACTGGGCGGCGCGCGCTCCGATCGCGTTCATCGGAAGTTTGTTTTTATTTTTGCCGTTAGTATTTCGGCAGTACTTGGCGAAGCGAACAGTTTTGGCCCTAACAGCGGTAGTCGCGTTCTCGCCGACTTTGGCCTATTGGGCGCGTTTTCTGCGTGAAGACACTGTGATAGTTGGCTGCATGGCGCTTATGCTGTACGGGGTTCTATGCGCCAAGCCGAGTCTAAAGGCCCTGTTTGTGTTGTCTGGGCTAACGCTGCAGTTTTGTATCAAAGAGAATGCATACGTCACTGTAGCTATTTTACTCGGCTACTTAGTTTTTGAAGCATGCTTTGCATTTGCTCTGCGCATTGAGGGCGAGACCTTAGTCAGCAAGATGTGGCTTCACCTAAAGCGGCACAAGCTCGCCTTCTTTAACGCTCTAGCCTTGTGTGTCTTTGTGTATTGTTACCTGTATAGCGCTGGATTTCGGTATTCGCAGGGCATCTTGGATGGCTTGTATCGCGAGAGTATCTCCTACTGGATGCATCACCATAATATTGAGCGCATTAGCGGCCCCTTTCTTTTCCATTTCTACATGCTCTCCTGGTACGAAACATTTTTTATTTTGGCTTTTTTTGTTCACCTGTACTTCTTTTATCGCCATGCTCCGTCCTGGGCCATGTTCACGGGGCTTGCAGTGTTGGTTTGTGCGATCGTGCTTGGTATGCAGACCGCCCAGGCCACGCTGGGTGGGACTAATACAATTGGTGCCGGAGCCATTTGGAATCTGACTGATATTAACTGCGTCGTGTGGCGCTTTTTCAAGCTGAAGGACAGTTATGACGTTGTCGGCTTGATCGTTTTGCTAGTTCATCCACTGATAGTTACAATAGTGCATTTGCTGCGTCGTGAGCGCGCACTAGCATTCTGGGGCTATTTATTTACAGCTACTTTTTTCTCGTACAGTTACCTAGGAGAAAAAGTGCCATGGCTTTCGGTCTACCCATTTGTAGCTGGCATCGTTTATCTGGCAATCTTCTTTGAGAGGCTCGTGGGCCACTACCCGCAGGACAGCTTCGAGAAGTGTCACTGGCGCCGACTCTTAGTTGGGATTGGAATCGCCTTTTTAGTGCTGGGATTCCTATTCGTTCTTGAAGGTGGTGGTCCCGCAGATTTGCCGTGGATGGGGGTCGGAGTCGTATTTTTTGCCGCTGCGTATGTTTTGCCAGCCGCAAATATGCTCAGTACCTATCGCGCGTACCCTTTGGCGCTGACAATTTTCTGCCTATATACCTTGCGTGCGTCGATTTTAACTAATTTTGTGTATGCCGGTGACGCGCGCGAGTATATCAGCCAAGTGCATACTACGGCTGAGTACAATTCAATAATGAACAGTATTAAGGCTGAGATTGATGGTGAGCTGCGCGGCTATCGCCCTCAAGTTTTTGTCACTGGCGAAGCGACTTGGCCAAGCACCTGGTATATGCGCGGCTACCCCAATGAGTACAAGTTTAGCGCCTCAGATGCAGAACGCAATAAATTCCATTACATGGTTTTGGACTGGAAGGAAGGCGAGCCAACCAAGGTGCCAGATGGATTTAGAACTATGCGCATTAATTTGCGTGGTTGGTGGGTGCCCGATTTTCGTCAGATGACATTGAAGAACTTTTTAGGTTACGCCCTCAACCACACCAATTGGAGTCCGACTGGATATTCCTACGTGACGCTAGTAGTCAATCCGCAGCGCTAGCGGACAGATTTTTTCTGGTTATTGAACCTGATACACCAAGTAGCTATCGCGTCGGATAATTTCGCGCAGGCAGGTAAAATATTCGGGCTTTATATCTGGGTAGGCCTTGCGCTCAAGTGGTCCAAGCACAATGTAGGTAATACCTTCCTTCTGCGCCAATTGACGCTTGGTAGCACAATCTGGTTCCTTGTAAATGGAATCTGTAGCTTGAGCGCGCCTTGAAGTTTCGGCGTAGTCACGACTAAGCAGGTTCACATGATTGACCCAGCCAAGATAGGATGGTTGGCTTGATAGTGTAGCTACGTGTGTTGTGAAGTCGTAAGCCGGACCCTGTGCTTCCAAAACTATACCGGGGCGTAACTTTGCCAGCGCTTGTATAGTCGTAGCGGCGCCGGTGTAGCGGCGCTCGATATCGCTTAGCCCCTGCAGGCGTGGCTCAATTATGCTTCCCTTAGATTCGCGTAAGTCGATGGTTTTGAAAAAGAAGCCCACAAAAATGACAGAAAAAACTGCTGTTGCTGGAAACTTTAGTTCCCAAGCGGTCTGGGGAAGTCGAGCTAGTGCCACATTTCGCAGACGCCAGAAGGCGAAGAAGTGCATTGGTAGCCAAGCTGCGCTGTAGGCCTTAAAAATCGTATTCATTCGTTCGATGTCGCCACCGTACGAGTCATCGAAAAATAAAAACTCAGGGAATATAACTAAAAATAGGGCTAGTACCCCAAAGCCTTCGAATATAGCATCTGCTAGCTTTGGCATTTGGGTACGTTCGGAGCGACGCTCCATGAACAGGCGCGCTGTATTTAATGTGAACAAGACTAGCAGAGACCACAACGCATCCTGGCGGGTTAGTGACACAAAAAGTGCTAAGCCGGAGGCGCAGGACCAGCGCCAGTCATTGAAAGAAAACACAGTGGCAACAGCAATCAGCCCCAATGGCATGCCCCAGTGTCTCAGTAGTTCCAAAGTTTTGGTGTGTCCTATTGTTTCAGTCACCCAGCGCAGTGGCATTTCGCCTGGCAAAATATTCAGGCTAGAGAAAACAAATGAAACTACTAGGTATGCCATCGATCCAAAAATTAGAAGATTTTTGGTTTCAAATACGGGCTCAAACCCAGGATCGCTTCGAATAATTTCTCCAAGTTGGGCACGTGGACAGGAGAATATAAAAATAAGAAATACAAACGTTGCTAGTAGCATTAACGCTGGTAAATCCCAGGCATTCGAATTGTAGACCCACACTGCCCCGAGGGCTAGGAAAGCGAAAAGATATAGGGCCCTGGTTAGGGCAGTGCCAAATAAGTTGAAAGACCTAAGTGCGATACAGGCTAGGAACGGTAGTAGTGGAAGGTTTAGATAGTGCGGGTGTAAATCTCCCAATAAGAACGACCAAGCTGGAAATTCATCAATCGCGCCCTGAATGACTCGGGAAGGACCCCACCAATTGTTGTCTCCTGTAAAAAAGTGCCGCACTCCCTCCACATTTGAGCCAACTGCAATCAGCACTGCTCCGCAGAGCGATCCAAAAATACTAAACTTAGCGCCTCGGCGAAAAAGTGCGAATGCTGCGGTGAAGAACAAAGAGTAAGTGAAAGCTTGCAGTTGATGGTATACTTGCCAAATCGGCAAATTAAACAGGGAATGAAAAGTGTGCCCTAGTCGGTACCAGTATAAATAATAGTTAAGGCTAGTGCCGGCCATCCAAGGTTCTTCAGCTGTGATTGGAGAGTTAACAACTGAACTAATTAGCGCATAGTCACGTAGGCGTTCACCTAATTGGTAGAAGTCAGGCCAAAGTAAACACAGATACTGGAAGAACGAGAAACTTGCGATCCAAACTAGTATTGGTAATAGCTCTGAACGTGTATCAAAATCTTGTTCGGAATTAAGCCTTTTCTTGTTAATGGTGTTGGCTAAAGCCGCGATGGCGATGGCGGCAAAAATGTATGTGGCGCGAGTTGGTTCTGCCGAGGCCAGTGATAGCAAGTAAACGGCGGGTGGTAATAGTAGTATGAGGCCAAAAGTGCACTCGAATACCGGTAGCCGGGCATAGACGCACAGGGCTGCTAACAAGATGACAAACAGTATGATTTCCATGAATAATTGAGGAATAACCGAGACGGTTATATTAAAAATAGTAAACTTATAATACTTGGGAAACTCACTGGGCTATTTGTTAACTCACGTATCGCACACTTCATCGCGCTCTGCCATAAACTACTCTTTAATTCCTCCTCCGATGTGAAAGCTAATTGGCTTTGGATTTTCCCCTTATTTATTTAGGCTAGTTCGCGCGGGCCATTTATCAAAAGCGCCACTATCGCAGCTTAGGGGAGGCCTTCAAGATAGCGGTCCAGGCATCAAGATGGACTTCCCTCAGAACTACAGTGAGTTGACTTGCAATGTATGCGTTCCACTCAGGGCCTGCCATAACAAAGGAAATGCCTGCAGGGCTAATACGACGTATTAGCCCGGGATTGGGGGCAATTGTCAGTGATTACCGTGGGATAGCTGTGCGGGTTTGCTAGCCACCCTCATAACCCATCGAGCTTATTGGATAGATTTGGGGCCTATGGTAGAAATGCGAGCGAGTGGAACTATAAGCCGCCGCA